>JAUYBU010000482.1 GCA_030693045.1 Bryobacterales bacterium
GGCGCACGGCCAGCCGAGACGCCCGCCAACGAGTTTCATTTTTCGATTGTGGGCGACCGCGCGGGCAGTCCCGAGCCGCAGATCTACGGGCGGGTCTGGCGCGAGGTCGCCTTGCTGCGTCCCGATTTCGTCATCACGGTGGGGGATGCGATTCCCGGAAACGACGACGACGAACTGGAGGCGCAGTGGTCGGAAGTGAAAAAGATCTGGCGGCGCTACGCGCAGTTCCCCCTCTATCACATACCCGGCAACCACGACATCTGGAACGAACGCTCCCGGGAAGCTTTCATCAGGCATACCGGATTCGCCACACATTACAGCTTCCGGTTCCAGAACGCGCTGTTTGTGATTGCCTCGACAGGTCGCGGCGAGGAGCTGCCGGCGGCGGAACTGGATTTCATCGAAAAGGAACTGCAGGCGAACGGGAATTGTGATCCGAAGTTCCTGTTCTTCCACAAGCCTTTCTGGATTGAGAAATTTCGCGCGGGAGACACCGGTTTCAGGTTACACGCGATGGCGCGGCGATACGGCGTGCGCGCCGTGATCGGCGGGCACGGACACCGCCTGGTGCACATGGTCCGCAATGGGATCACGTACCTGGAGGTGGGCAGTTCAGGCGGCAGCATGAGCGGAAAACTTATTCGCGGCGATGGGTTCCGGGACGGCTGCTTCTATCATCACGTTTGGGCTTCGGTGAAAGGCTCGGCGGTTTGGTTCGCGGTCAGAGAGATTGACGGCCTGTTCGGGGCGGGCCGCATGTTCGATGTGGCCGAATGGGGCGAAAACGGCCCCCGATTTGACTCGAGCGATCCGGCGCTTGCGAACCGTCCCGAAACGTAAGCCATGCCCCCTCCGGGCCTGCGCGGTCAAAAATAGAAGCGCAAAACCAGTTGGAGGATGCACGCATTGCGCGTGGACCGCATTGAGCCGAGGCGCGCGTGGGTCTGTCTGCCGGCGTCGTCGAAGCGCGCGCTCGAATCGAAAGAGGTGAACTGCGCGTGATTGAACGCGTTGTACATCTCCGAACGGAATTGCAGCCGCATACGCTCCCGCACCGGGAAGTCTCCGGCACCCACGAAAAGTGACTGTCGATATCGGAAACTCGTATGGTCAAGATACCCGAACGCGTTTCCGAGGCCCGCGCGGCGCTGACGACACTGGGAGCGCAATGACCGGCCGCACTATCTCGCACGATCGCATTCTCGAGAAGCTCGGCGAGGGCGGCATGGGGGTGGTCTACAAGGCCTTCGACACCCACCTGGACCGCTTCGTCGCCATCAAGGTGCTGCCTGCGGAGAAGGTGTCGGACCCGGAGCGCAAGCGGCGCTTCATCCACGAGGCCAAGGGGACCAGCGCGCTGAACCATCCCAACATCATCAGCATCGACGATAGTCGGAGCGAGGCCGGCGTCGATTTCATCCCGATGGAGTCTGTCGGTGACCTGCGTCGCTGAATCGCGGATGCGCTCGCTCGCCATCGTGCACGGATGATGGGGTACTCTTCCATAGCGGCCCGGAACGCCCCTTGAGAAGTGCGGCGTGCGACCCAAACCACGGACTGGTGACCGCCTCGGTTGAGGTCCGAGTTCTCAGTGAACCTGCGGTGGGGAACAATAAGGGAACATTGTGGATGCGAATTGAGCCCAAACCATCCCAATCAGTACTAAGACGGGGTTGCTCTAGCTCCCATGCGGACAAAGACTTCCGTTGATTCTGAACCACTTAGCCATGTCGGTAAGCAGCCCTGAAAAGGCTGGCGTCGGCGGCTCAATTCCGTCCCTGGCCACCAAAGAATCAACGACTTACCCCCAATCGCTCGATAACGCGGCGGAACGGCGAGGCCGCGCCCCATAGAAGTCACGACGGCTGGTAGACGGCGGCGGTCCGGGTCCTTCGGCATGCCGGAGACCGGTTCGCAGTGCGCCTTTCTCCGCCCAGGCGGATGCACTTCCCGTTCGGAGGCACACTCCCACCCGCCTTCCGCCAGAAATTACCTCCAGCCACTCCGCCAGCCGCAACACAATCCTCCGCGCGTGATGCACCAGCCGGCCCGGCGTGTTGAAGATCAGGAACCGCAGCCGCTTCGGTCGCGCCGTCATCACGTCGTGCGCGATCGCCGCCATCCGCAGCCACGCCGCATTCGCCCCGAAGTACTTCGACGGCATCACCCCCGCCCCCAGTTCGTTCTTCAATACGTCGTGCACTCCTTCGATTGTTCCCGCTTTCTCCCGATGCCACTCGATCAGCCGCCCCGCCTTCCATTCCCGGATGTCGCTTACCACTGCGAAATGCTTCACTCCGCCGCCGTCGGAAAACTGACTCTCTTGCCGCTGCCGGATCCGGATCGCGATGTAGCGCAGCGGCTGCGTGTCCTTGTGCCCGGACTTCTCCCCGGGCACGAAACTCACCTCCGCGCATTCCCGTATCTCCACCGCGTGCGGCTTCCCATACGGCACCCACGCCTCTTCCGGCACCTTCCCAATCGCCTTGTGCAATGCCTCGCTCATCCGCGCGCTGATCGCGAATCCAATGAATCCTTGTGGCCCCTCCTCCCGCCTCTCCTTCCGCGGCCAGTTGATCAGACCACTTTCATGACAGGCCGAATCGCCCCGGTAGTAGTACGTCGTCACCGTCTCCGGCAACGCCGCAAAAGCCTTCTTCGCCACCGTCAATGGCGCCATCCGCGCACACACATTGCCGTCGCGAAACTCATCCGCCAGCACCACGTTCATCTCCGCCCGGCCCAGAGGGCGCCCCGGCGGCTCGTTCTCTTCCGGAATATAGGCGATCTGATCCTCAGTTCGACGCTGCTTGGCCTCCTCGATCTTCTCCTCCTCGTGAAACCAATTCAGGAACTTTCGCGCCACCGCCGGCGAGGGAACCTCGTGCCCGATCAACTCGCTCAAACCCGGATCTTCCCGCAGCCGCTCAAAGTCGTCGCGGCACTCGCCGCCCAGCGCGTTCAAAACCACGAAACTCTCCACCATCGTGGCTTCATCGTGGCCGCGTTCCCGCTGCTTAATCCGCACGTGCTCCCGCAGCGTCGCCGGCAGCCCCAGCGACCGGAACGTCTGCACCAACAGCGGCACCCCGCCCAGCGCCGTGAGCTTCTCCGGCAATGGCTCCGGGTCAATCTCAAACAACAGCGGGGATTCGGTGGGGGAGGGTTTGCGCGCCTTCTTCACCCAACCATTCTTCCGGCCTGTCAGCGCCCGCCGGGTGGGATGAACACTCCCCGGCTGCCTTCCACCCACTTCGCCCGGAACCCGTTCCATGGCCCCTCCGAAGCATCACGCTGCCCGGCATCCCACTTCAGATCCTGGCTTGTCGAGCGATTGGGAACCAGCAGCGGCCAGCCGCGGCATCTATAGGCACTTACGCGAAATGCCAAAGCCGGCTGTGATAGTATGTAGCTCTTCCGGAGGTGCCATCGTGCGAATCGCTCTGCTTGCGCCGCTGCTACTGGCGCAACTCCTTTTTGCCCAGGGCCAATTGGCCGTCCTCAATGGGACCGTCACCGACAGCAGCGGCGCGGTCATTCCCCGCGCCGCCCTGCGTCTCACCAACGCCGACACCGGCGAGGCCCGTGGCGCGGCCAGCAATGAAGCCGGCAACTACGCCTTCCTTCTGGTCAAGCCGGGTAATTACGCGCTGAGCGCCGAGGTGGAGGGATTCAAGCAGTACAAGCAAACCGGCATCGTGTTGGAAACCGGCATGCAGGCACGTCTCGACATCCGAATGGAGGTCGGGGTAGTGACGCAAAGCACCTCGGTGGAGGCCGCCATGCCGCAATTGCAGTCCGACACTTCGGCGGTGTCGTCGGTGGTGGATCACATGACCATCACGAACATGCCGCTTATCGACCGGCGCGCCGCGCAACTGGCGCGCCTGAGCGGCTTCATGGTGCAGATCGGGACGGGCCAGGATTTCGCCATGGCCGGAGGCCGTGGCGGCAACGCGCAGTGGTTCGTGGATGGCGGCGTGGTGCAAAACCTCTCG
>JAUYBU010000494.1 GCA_030693045.1 Bryobacterales bacterium
CAGGATGCCGACCTGAAGCTGTGCCGTCAGTATGTTTCGAAATTAGCTTGTCAGTGTACTAGCCCTAGATCGGGTCACTGAGGTACTGGTGTCTATAGGTACTTCACCCTAGATCGTGTATGCTGGTTTCCATCGTTATGAAGAACCAAGCATGCAGTTTCTTCAAATCCGCCCCGCGCCGGGCGGTGTGCATCGTTTTGTGGCTGGCGTTCGCCGCCGCCACCTCTTGGGCCGGGCCTCTGATCTTCACGGGTTCGTCGGGCTATCGGGAGGCAACCTTAAAGTTCGAGATGGTCGGAAGCCAGTTGTGGATCACGCTCTCGAACACGTCGGAGACCGGGGCCTACTCCCTCACCGACATGCTCGGCGGCGTATTCTTCGACATCGCCAACGACCCGATCCTGACGCCGGTGTGGGCCAGGGTCGACACCGGCAGTTGTCTCATCAACCCGGGCGACGTCGGGTGCTCCTCACCGGCGCCGTATCCCACAGACCCTGGCTACAGGGACATCGGCGCGGAGTGGGCCTATCTCCAATACGCTTCCGGAAGCCCATCCCAGGTCCTAACCACCGGCCAACGCTACGGCATCACGGCGGTAGGCTTTGGTCTCGACGGCACCAGCGTCCAGTTTGACACGGACCCGACCCACAATCTCGGCGGGCCGACGAGTATCGACGGAGGCGATTTCGCCTTGGCCCCCAAGGGCGGCATCCCGACTCCGGCTAACGGCCACTTCAACGGCGGACTGGTCGCTAAAGCACCTTTCATCATGTCCAGCGCGGTATTCGCCTTCACCCCGGAAAACGGCTTCGATCTGGCCACCGCCATCATCGGCAACATTCGCTTCCAGTACGGCACGGACCTCTCCGAAATGTCGATTCCGTGGGACCCGGTGCCCGAGCCGGCTACGATGGCTCTGATCGGCGGCGGTCTTGTCTTGCTGGGCTTCTTGCGGCGCCGCGTCGCGCGTTGAACTCGCAACCCACCAGCGCGATCACGGCCAGGACGTAAGTCCACACCAGAAACGTGACCACCGCGCCGATGCTGCCGTAGAGCACGTTGTAGTGGGCGATGTTGCGCACGTACCAGCCGAACACGCTGGTGGCCAGCAACCAGAGAACGGTGGCAACCATGGCTCCGGGCCAGACCTGGCTCCATCGCTTGCGCGGGCGGTTGGGCCCGAAATAGTAGAGCGCCGCGGTCACCAGCACCACCGTCGCCAGCGCAATCCCGTAACGGGACAACTGCCCCGCCAGTTCGACTCCGCCGCGCAGTTGCTGGCCGGCGCTAACTAGGCCCAGCCAGCCCAGGACCGAGATCTCGGTCCTCCGGCCGAACAGAATGGCCGCCGACGCAGCCACCGCCGGCAGGGCGCACATGAACACCAGGAACAGCGCCATGGCCCGCTGCGCCACCATCGAGCGCCCCTCGGGAATACGGTAAGCGGCGCGGAATCCCTCCATCAGGCTCATCATGACGCCCGAACCGGCCCAGGCGGCCAGCAGCGTGGCGGTCACCAGAAGCGAAACCGGCCGTGGCCCGCCGACGATGAAGTTCTGCAACAGCAGCCCCTCGGCGCCGGGCGGCACGGCCTGAAACAAGAGCCGCCTGAGGGTGCGGGAAACCGCATCGGCGTTGGCCTGCACCAGGATTGCCGCGATGGCCGTCAGCACCGGGAAGAAGGCCAGCAGAGACGAGTACGCCGCGCCCTTGGCAATGCCCAGGCAGTTGTCGCGGTAGGCGGCGGCGCAGGCCTCGCCAAAGTGGCGCCAGAATCCGCGCCACCAGGCCCTCATTCGTTGAACCCCGGAATGCTCAGTCGGTTCAGCACGTCTTCGATCTCCGAGCGGGTCTTCTCATTATCCCAGCCCAGCCGGGCGCCCATCGTGGCGGCGTAAGGCGCGAGTTCTGGCGCGGTCCAGGCGCGCTCATAGCCCCAGCAAGTGGAAACGAACAACAGATCCGCCAGCCGCAACGCCATTTCACGCCGCACGGCGCGCTCGATTCTCTCCGCTTCCGGCATTCCGCGCCAGTCGCCGCCGGGTAGCGGAGCGGTCGCCGTTACGCTCAGCCCGCTCAGTTCCGGGGCGACCTCGGACAGGACCAGGTCGGCCGCCTGCTCGGCCATGACGCGGTAGGTTGTGAACTTGCCTCCCGCGACTCTCACCATGCCGTCGTCCGAGCGCCAGATGCGGTGTCCGCGGCTGGCCGCCGTGGCCGATTCCGAACCGTCGCCAGCCAGCGCCCGCAACGAGCTGAACGCGGCCAGCGGCTTCAGATTCCGCGCCGCGGGGAAGAGCCCGCCGACGATGCCGAGCAGGTAGTCCACCTCTTCGCGCGAAATGCGCACATGGTCGGGACCGGCGTGATGATCGATGTCGGTGGTGCCGACCAGCGTCACTTGCCGGTCCTCGCCCCAGGGAATGAGGAAGACGATCCGGCCGGCCGGTTCGAAGAAGGCGATGGCGTGATCGCTCGCCCCCAGACGCGGCAGAATCAGGTGCGAACCGCGCACCAGTCGCACCGAGCCGGCATCGCTCCAGGCGCCCGTGGTGTCGGCCAGTACTTTGGCGCGGCAGCGGAAACGTTCGCCCGAAAGACCATCTACCAGTTCGACGTTCCAGACGCCGCCGTCGCGGCTGCGCGCCGCGGCGCGAGTGTAGTTGACGGCCACCGCGCCGTGACCGGCCGCGTCGATTACATTCTCCAGCACGAATCGCGCCGAGTGTACTTGGCAGTCATGGAAGACGGCGCCCCCGGCCAGCCCCTGGCGCGCCAGGCCCGGTTCCAGCGCGGCCACCTGGCCCGGCGTCAACCGGCGCCCAGGCCCCACGCGGTGCGAACCGGCAAGCCAGTCGTAGAGCCAAAGGCCGGCGCCGTAGAACCAGCGGTCGAAGCGGCTGTACATCGGAATCAGAAACGGAAGCGGCGAGACCAGGTGCGGGGCCATGCGCAGCAGTGTGGCGCGCTCGCGCAACGCTTCGCGCACCAGGCCGAACCGCATGTACTTCAGATAGCGCAAGCCGCCGTGAATGAGCTGCGAATTCCGGCCGCTGGTCCCGGAGGCGAAGTGATTCTGCTCCACCAGGGCGACGGCCAGCGGAACCCCGGCCGCGTGCGCGCGCAGGGCGAGATCCCGCGCCAGGCCCGCGCCGTTGATGCCGCCGCCCAGAATGAGAACGTCGAAGGTCTCGTGCCGCAGCCGGCCGAGAAACCGCTGGCGGCTATCCGTTTCTAGTCTCGAGTTGTGCATACTGACGCCGGCGCTCTCGCCCATTCTACAAGGATTTTGCGTGTAGGTCGCCCGGCCACACGGTTCCGCCGGTTTGACTCTCCCGGTCGGAATGGAATATAAAGAAAGGCTGCGAGGGGGAACTATGAACTGGTCCAAAGTCTGTGTTGTTTTCCTGATGGCGCTCGGCGCCGGCGGCGCGGTCCTGCTTGCGCAGGAGTCCCGCGCTTCCATCGCCGGCACGGTGACCGATCCGTCGGGCTCGGTTGTGGCCGCGGCCAAACTCCATCTGACCAACATCGAAACCGGGGTGTCGTTCGACGCCGCCTCAAACGACGTGGGTCAGTACCGATTCCTGTTTGTGAACCCCGGCAGGTATAAGCTTACGACCGAAATGGCCGGGTTCCGCACCTTTGTCCGGGATGGCATCCAATTGCAGGTCAGCCAGACGGCGACCATCGACATCGTGCTCCAGGTCGGCAGCCAGTCCGAGTCGGTCACGGTGGGCGCCGAAGCGCCCTTGCTGGAAGCCGAGAAGGCCGATCGCGGCCTGGTGATCAACAACCGCAACGTGGTCGAGTTGCCCCTGAACATTCGCAACCCGATCATGCTCGCGGCGCTCACGCCGGGCATCCAGGCGACCACCACCTCGCTGGATCTGAACCCGTTCTCCAACAGCGGCATCTCGTCCTGGTCGGTGAACGGCAGTTCCAACAAGACGACCGACTTCCTGCTCGACGGCGCCCCCAACAACGCCGTGTACAACCAGGAGAACACCATCGCCTACGTGCCGCCCATCGAAGCGGTGCAGGAATTCAAGGTGATGACCAGCACCTACGACGCGCAGTACGGGCGCAGCGGCGGCGGCACGGTCAACGTCTCGCTGAAGAGCGGCACCAACGCCCTGCACGGATCGGCTTACGAGTTCCTGAAGCGCACCGGCCTCAACGCGAACACCTTCGCCGACAACGCGAAAGGGAACCCGCGGCAGGGGAACGCCCTGGACCAGTACGGCTTCACCCTGGGCGGGCCGGTGTACCTGCCGAAGCTCTACAACGGCAAAGACAAGACGTTTTTCTTCTTCGCCTACGAAGGCTACGGCGAGGACATTTTCCGCGCCAACGAATCCATCGCCTCGGTGCCCACCGCCCTGCAGCGCAAAGGCGACTTCTCCAGGACCTTCGACAACCGGGGCGCCCTGATGCCCATCTACGACCCGCTGAGCACGCGCCTGTCCGGCAGCAGCTATGTCCGCGACCAGTTCGCCGGCAACGTCATCCCGGCCAACCGCATCAACCCGGTGGGGTCGAAGGTCCTCGGCACCTATCCCGAGCCCAACACCTCCACGCCGGGCTCGACGGACTGGCAGAACAACTTTTACAACGCGACCAACGTGGGCCGCTTCGATTTCCAGAACTACATCGCGCGCATCGATCACAACTTCGGCGCGCGCCAGCGCGTCTACGGCCGGTGGATCTACAACGACTTCGTCCAGGGGCGCATCACCAACGGTCTTCCCGGGCTGGGCGGCAACGCGCGCACCGGCGGCAAGCGCAACGACGGGATCGTCCTCGACTCGGTGACCATGGTCAACCCAAGCACCATCCTCAACCTGCGCGTTTCGCTGACCCGGTGGGTGGAGGACATCTACCTGCCGGAGCATATACGCAGCTTCCGGGCCACCTCCATCGGCTGGCCTCAGTCGCTGGTCAACCAGTTGCCCGGCGCGGACCGCTTCCCGTACTTCTCGGTCTCCGGCTACACCTCGCTGGGCAACGACCAGGTGAGTTTCGAGCCCACCAACGTGTTCAGTTTCCAGCCCAACGCGGTGCTCATGCGCGGCCGGCACGCCATCAAGGCGGGCTTGGATTTCCGCATCACGCGCTGGACGCGGTACCGGCCCGAGTTCTCCGGCGCCCGGATGAACTTCGACCGCGGATTCACGCGCCGCGACTACAACATTCAGGACGCGTTGAGCGGAAACGGCGCCGCCTCGCTGCTGATCGGCTATGCCGCGTCGGGCCAGATCGACAACCAGACCCGGCCTTACTACCAGTGGATCTACTACGCCCCCTGGGTGCAGGACGATATCAAGCTCACCCGTCGGCTGACCCTGAACCTGGGTCTGCGCTGGGATTACGGCAGCCCCGTGACCGAGTTTCACAACCGCGTGAACCGCGGGTTCCTCAAGGACCAGGTGAATCCCATTTCCAGCCGCATCGACCAGACCAGGTTTCCGGGATACAAGGTCTACGGCGGGATCGGATTCGCGGGCGTGGACGGACTGTCGCGCTCGCCGTTCAACCCGGACCGCAACAACATCCAGCCGCGGGCGGGCGCGGCCTTTCAACTCACTCCGAAAACGGTGCTGCGCGGCGGGTACGGCATCTTCTACGCCAGTTCGGTGTCCAACGGCAACGAGCACGGCTACAGCCTGAGCACGCCTTACGTTGCGACGCTCGATTCGGGCCGCACGCCGGCCAACAACCTCTCGAATCCGTTCCCCAGCGGCGTGCTCCAGCCGCCCGGCTCGTCGCTGGGCCTGATGACCTTGCTGGGACAGGGTCCCAGCTTTGTCAACCCGGACATGGGGCTGAGCTTCGTTCACCAGTTCAGTTTCGGCCTCCAGCGCCAGCTTCCGGGGAACATGTCGGTTGACGCCTCGTACGTGGGTTCGCGCACCATGGCGGTCCCCATCGGCAAGGGCTTCAACGACATCGGCGTGGAATTGCTGGACAAGGGCAATCCGCAAAAGGGCGGCAATCCCAACTGGCTGAACGAGCAGTTGCCCAACCCGTTCGCGGGCCTCCTGCCGGGTCTCGGGCTGAACAACTCGACCGCCTCGCGCTCCCAGCTTTCCCGCCCCTATCCGCAATTCACCGGTTTCAGCATCGGGCAGCTCAGCGAAGGCCGGCTCTGGTACAACTCTTTCCAGATGTCCTTCGAGAAGCGGTATTCCCGCGGCCTGACCGCCACGGTGACCTATACGCTGTCGAAGAACATCGAGAGCGTGACCTACCTGAACTCGCAGGACACGCAGCCCACGCGCAGCCTCACCGACTGGGACCGCACGCACCGGCTGGTGATCGCGCCGATCTACGATCTGCCGTTCGGACCGGGCCGGCGGTTCCTGAACACGCAAAACCGCGTGCTGGGGCGGATCGTGGGCGGCTGGGAGACGATTTTCACCACCATCGTCCAGACCGGCGACCCGATGAACATCCCCAGCAACGTGTACCTGCTGGGCGACCCGCGCCTGGAAAACCCGAGCTGGGACCGGATGTTCAAGACCGGGGTGATCGACGTGGACGGCACGGTGCGCAACGTGCTGTCCGGCGAGAGCCCGGTATTCTCCGTGCGGCCCCCCAACTCGCTGCGCGTGACGCCGCAACGTTACGGAAACATCCGCAATCAGTGGGCGCGAACCTTCAACATTTCGCTGATCAAGAACACCCGGATCCGCGAGAAGATGAGCGCCCAGTTCCGCGCCGAGGCGTTCAACGCGTTCAACACACCCGTCTTCTCGTCGGATCCGGACCAGAGCCCGACTTCGACCAACTTCGGCAAGATTTTTCGGACCAACGGCCAGAACAACTTACCGCGGAACATCCAGTTGGGCATCCGGTTCATTTTCTGACCAAGCCGCGACCGCTAACCGAGCCGCGACCGTCAGGGAGCGGTCCTAAAAGGAGCCACATGCAAAACCGACGAGACTTTCTAAAGGCCGGCACGGCAGCCGCCGGCCTGGCCGCCAACGCCTCCGCGGCGTCTTCCAAAATGATCGGCATTCAGGTCGGAGCCGTGTCCTTTGTCGACGAAGGCACCGACAAAGTGCTCGACAACTTCGAGCAGAGGGCCGCGATCAACACTCTGTTTCTGGCGACCTTCACTTACGGGCGCGGCATCGCGGGACGCCAGGTCCCCGGCCAGCCTCTGCCCGATCACGGCAAGCAGGAATACGACCTGGACTATCACGGCGGCAACTACGGCACCGTTCACGCGCAGTATTACAAGGACATCGGCCTCAAACCCGAGGACACCCGCGCGCCCGATCACGGCAATCTCGATATCATCGCCGAAGTCCTGCCCAAAGCCAAGAAGCGCGGCATGCGCACCATCCTCTGGACCGAGGACGTGTGGCGTTACGATCTGGCCGGCATCGAGAAGCTACAGGAGGTGGACCTGTACGGCAAGCCGGCGCGCCGCATGTGCATGAACAACCCCTACCACCGCAACTTCCTGCTGGGACTGGTGGAGGATTACACGCGCTCCTACGACATCGACGGGATCATGTGGGGCTCCGAGCGGCACGGCGCGCTGGGCACCGCGCTGGGCGCAAGCCACGGCGGCCGCGGCAGCAATCCGGGCAGCGTCGGTTGCTTTTGCGAGTTCTGCGAGAAGAAGGCGCGGCAGCAAGGCATCGTCCGCATCGAGCGGGTCAAGGAGGGCTACCGCGCGCTGGAGCAGTTCGTGCGCGCCACCCGTTCCGGCAAGAAGCCCGTCGACGGAAGCTACGTGACCTTCTGGCGCATTCTGATGAAGTACCCCGAAATCCTGGCCTGGGAGCAGTTCTGGCACGACTCACTGCGCGAGGTCTACGCCGCCATGCGCGACAAGGCCCGCGCCATCAAGCCCAACGTGCAGGTGGGCTGGCACATCTGGCACAACAATTCGTTCAGCCCGTTCTACCGCGCCCAACAGGACCTGAAGGAACTCGCCAAGTGCTCGGACTTTCTGAAGATGGTCATGTATCACAACTGCGGCGGCGAGCGCATGGCGGGTTACATCGACAGCCTCGTGGGCACCATCTACGGCGATCTGCCCAAGCAGGAAGCGCTGGACTTCAACTACCGCATTCTGAACTATCGCGAGCGCGGCTACGAACAGATTCCCTACACCGGGCTGTCGGCCGACTACGTCTACCGCGAGGCCAAACGCGCCATGGAGGGCGCCGCCGGGACCAGTGTCCTGGTGTGGCCTGGCATCGACATCGACATCCCCACCGGTAAGAATCAAAGCAAGAGTACGCGGCAGGGAACTAAGGACGCCGTGCTGGCCGCTTTCCGCGCCGGCTCGCACGGAGTCGTCCTCTCGCGCAAGTACTCGGAAATGATGCTCGCCAATCTGAGCGGCGCGGGCGACGCGGTTCGGGAGCTGAAACTGGCATGACCACACGACGCGATTTCATGACCGCGAGCGCTGCCGCGCTTGCTTTTCCAGCCGCGGGCGGTGCGGCCGCTGCCACACCCTGGTATCGCCGCACTTACCGCTGGGGGCAGACTAACATCACCGAGAAGGACCCGGTGCGCTACGACATCGCCTGGTGGCGCGAGTACTGGAAACGCACCGAAACCCAGGGCATCATCGTCAACGCCGGCGGCATCGTCGCCTATTACCCGAGTAAGTTCCCGCTGCATCACCGCGCCGAGTTTCTGGGCGACCGGGACCTTTATGGCGAAGTGACTAAAGCCGCGCACGGCGACGGTCTGGTCGTTCTGGCCCGCATGGACTGCAACCGCGTGGCCGAAGACTTCTATAAGGCGCACCCGGACTGGTTTGCGCGTAACTCCTCCGGCAACCCGTATCGCGCGGCGGACAAGTACGTCACCTGCATCAACAGCCCCTACTACGACGAGTACATCCCCGGCGTGTTGACCGAGATCATCGGGCGCAGTCACCCCGAGGGCTTTGCCGACAACAGTTGGGCCGGCCTGGGGCGCGACAGCATCTGCTACTGCGCCAACTGCGAGCGCAAGTTCCGCGCCAGAACCAGCCAGCCGCTTCCCAAGCAGCACGACTGGAACGACCCGGTCTACCGGCAGTGGATCGAGTGGAACTACGACCGGCGGCTGGAGGTGTGGGACCTGTTTAACCGCACGGCGAAGGCCGCGGGCGGCCCCGACTGCCTCTGGATCGGCATGAACAGCGGCTCGATCTCGGGCCAGGCCCGAACCTTCCGCGACACGAAGCGGATCTGCGAGCGGGCGGAGGTGATGTTAATGGATCACCAGAGCCGCTCGGACTCCACCGGCTTCCAGCAGAACGCCGAAACGGGGAAACTCATCCACGGCTTGCTGGGCTGGGACAAGACCGTCCCCGAGAGCATGGCCATGTACCAGGCTGGGCGCAACTCGTTCCGCGTGGCCTCGAAGCCGGCGGCCGAAGCGCGCATGTGGATGATCGCCGGCTTTGCCGGCGGCATCCAGCCGTGGTGGCACCACGTCGGCGCTTATCACGAGGACCGGCGGATGTATCGCACCGCCGAACCCGTCATGCGCTGGCACAAGGCCAACCAGCAGTACCTGGTGAACCGCCGCCCGCTGGCCGCCGTGGGCCTGGTCTGGTCGCAGCGCAACACCGACTACTACGGAAGGGACAGCGCGGACGAGTTGGTCGAGGCCCCCTACCGCGGCTTCATGCAGGCGCTGGTGCGCGCGCGGATTCCCTACATCCCGGTTCACGCCGATCACATCCAGCGGGAGGCCGGCAACCTTGCGGTGCTGGTTCTGCCGAATCTGGCGGCCATGTCGGACGCCCAGTGCGCCTCGGTGCGGCGGTTCGTCGAGGGCGGCGGAGGGCTGATCGCGTCCGGTGTCACCAGCCTGTACAACGAGTGGGGAGACTCGCGCGGCGATTTCGCGCTGGCGGACCTATTCGCCGCGCACGCAGCCACCGCCCGCCGCGTGCACGGCGATTTCGGGCCGGCGGACCTGTTCGCCGCGCACGCGGCCGGCGCCGGCCGGGTGAGTGCGCGCACGGTCCACACCTATCTGCGGCTGATTCCCGAGCTGCGCGCGCGCGTCTGGGGGCCCAAGGCCGGAGACGAGCCGCCGGCAACCGGCCAGCGCCACCCGGTGCTCGGCGGCTTCGACGAAACC
>JAUYBU010000572.1 GCA_030693045.1 Bryobacterales bacterium
ATCAAGCGGGCCGATGAAATGGCGGCGGAGAAGGAAGAGGAGTTTCGCAAGACCAACCCGGTCATGGCCCTGTGGATGAGCATCTAGAAGGAGCTGACCGGTCCGAACTCGGACGCCTACTTCGCCTCCAGCATGTAGGACGCGCACCTTCCCGGCGGCGCGATGGGCGTGAAGCGGTTCTAGGGCAAGGTGATCGAGCACAAGCCGGCGCGCAATCCCAATGCGATCGTGGTGGGCATCTCCGACGCGACCACGGCGGAGGTGACGCTCAAGCTTGAGACTCCCATGACCGGCAGAGCCGACCCGGGCACGGAACTCGAGTTCGAGGGCGTGATCAGCGGGTTCACCAAGGATCCGTTTATGCTTACGATGGACATCGAGACGCCGGCGGACCAGATCTCGGGCTGGCCGGCTCCGACTCCGGCGGCCAAGAAGGCCGCGGCCAAGAAAGCTGCCGGCGGTGGCGCCGCCGCCCCGGCCGCCAAGAAGGCCGCTCCCAAGAAGAAGTAGTGTTTTGAAACTGAGACGCGGGGTGCGTTATCTCCAGCGCCCCGCGCCGGGTCACATCTTGTAGCGGCCCAAATCGTCGTCGTTCAGGTTCTCCAGCCAGCGCCGCAGTTCCTCGCTCTGCACTTTGTCGGAGGATGCGGCCGCGGCTTTCGACGACTTCAGAACGGCTTCCTCGACGTAGATGGGGCAATCCAGCCGGAGGGCTATGGCCAGGGCGTCGGAAGGCCGCGAGTCCACGCTAATGAGCTGTCCTTCCTTCTCCAGCCAGATGAGCGCGTAGAAAGTGTCGTCCCTGAGTTCGCTGACCACGACCTTTCTGACGCTGGTGTCCAGACCCAGCAGCAGGGTCTTGATCAGGTCGTGGGTCATGGGCCGCGGCGTGGCAACCTTCTCGATCTCCAGGGCGATGGCGTTGGCTTCGTAGATGCCGACCCAGATTGGCAGAACGCTGTTCCCGTCGACGTCTCTCAGGATCACGATCGGCATGTTGGTGACCGGATCCATCATCAGCCCGCGGATTTTCATTTCGACTTCCATGGCGGCTCCCTTAACCCATTAGATCAGATCGGCCGATTCTCCGACCAGCGAATTCGGACCGGCGCGCGTCACCCGCACCGGCAAATACCGGCCCACCAGCGTCCGTCCGTCGGGCGCCGGCAGGGAGGCATGCGTGAAGTTCAGCGTGCGGTTTTGCGAAGTCCGGCCGATCCACTGCCCGGTGGCGGCGTTGAACCCCTCCACCAGCACCTCTTCCCGGCGTCCGATCAGAAGCGAGTTCCGCCGGATCTGGATGGCCCGCTGCCTTTCCTGCAGGACCAACAGGCGCCGGCCCTTTTCCTGCTCCGGGACCTGATCGGGGAGCGCGAGCGCGGGCGTGTTCGGACGCGGCGAGTACTTGAAACTGAAGACCGAGTCGTAGCCCACCTCGTCGAGCAGCGAGAGCGTCTGGTCGAACTCCTCCTGGGTCTCGCCCGGGAAGCCGACGATGATATCGGTGGAGATGGCGATCTGGCGCCGCGCGCGCTTGATCCACTCGATGCGCGCCAGGTACTCCGGGCGCGTGTAGAGCCGCTGCATGCGCTCGAGCACGGCGGAGGAGCCCGATTGCACGGGCAGGTGCACGTGGTTGCACAGGACCGGGTTCTCGTCGATGGCATCGACAATTTCGCCGACGAAATCGCGCGGGTGCGAGGTGGTGAAGCGCACTCGCCGCAGTCCGGGCGTTTGGGCCACGCGCCGCAACAGCGTGACGAAGTCCCAGGCCGCCGGCGACGGATCGCGGTAGCTGTTCACGTTCTGGCCCAGAAGCTGGATTTCACCGCGGCCGGCATCGGCCAATTCGCACGCCTCGGTCAGGATGAGCTGGGAGCTTCGGCTGCGCTCGGGCCCGCGCGTGGCCGGCACCACGCAATAGGCGCAGGACTTGTCGCAGCCTTCGATGATCGTTAGCGAGGCGCGGTGCGGGTTGTCGCGCTGCGTCACGGGCGTCTCGAACGTTTCCTGGGCGTCCAGGCCGAGGCCAGTGACGCGGCGGTCTCCGTCCTCGATCCGGGCCAGAAGCTCGGGCAGCCGGTTGTAGCTGGCCGAACCGCACACCAGCCCGACGTGCGGCGCGCGCTCGAAAATGCGCTCGCCTTCCTGCTCCGCCACGCACCCGAGCACGGCGAAGACTCTGCCATTGCGGTTGTCGCGCTTGAACTGTTGCAGGCGGCTGTAAACCTTTTGCTCGGCTTTGTCGCGGATACTGCAGGTGTTGTACAGGATCAGGTCCGCCTGCTCCGGTTTATCGACCTGCCGGTAGCCGCGCGCGATCAACGTGCCGGCGACCTTCTCGGAGTCGTGCACGTTCATCTGGCAGCCAAAGGTCTCGATGTAGAAGCGCTTCATGCGGGGTGCTTGCTTTCATTATACGGGAGCGGGGCGGCGGCGACCGCTTCCCTGCCCGGAGGGCACCCCGACCGAGCGCCAAACGGCGGCCACTTCGGCGTTACCATAATTGCGAGGGCAACCATGCGAGTGGGCAGCATGACAGAGGCGGGGATTCGCCTGAACCAGCTTCGTGGGTGGGGCATGCTCAGCCTGCTGTTCCATCACTTCGTCCCCGCCTCACTGTACGGGGGACAAACGGCGTCTTCCGCTCTTTCGAAGATCGACCGGGAACTCCGGCATTGTCGCCACGCCGATGCTGCGCTTACCGTTCTCGATACATTCAAAGCGGAGGTGTGCGCTCTCCTGCGTTCGCGTTTCGCCTCTCCGGCGGCCGAGGCGCTGACGCTCAAGATCCTCAACATTTGCCTGGCCAGGTATCACTTCAAAGCTCGGAGCGCATCTCTCCTTTCACGGCCCATCGGGATCGTCATCGATCCTTCGAACATGTGCCAACTCGCGTGCCCGGGTTGCGTCCATTCAACTCGTTCCGAAACGCTGAAGCTGTTCGATTGGAACAAGAGTGCGCTTTCGGAAGACCGCCTTTCGGCATTGCTGAAGCTCTATGGTCCCTATGCGATTGGAGTGTATTTCTGCAATTACGGCGAGCCGCTACTCAACCTCGCTACGCCGAAGTTCATCCGGCTGGCGAAAACATATCTGATGGGGACAACGCTATCGACGACCCTTTCCGTGAGGCGGTTCGACGCGGACGCCTATGTCGAATCCGGGCTCGATTTCATGGTCCTTTCGATTGACGGCGCCACGCAGCCCGTTTACGAGCGATTCCGCCGAAACGGCGACCTGGAACTCGTACTTGGCAATGTCCGCAAACTGGTGGACGCTAAGCGCCGGCTGGGCAAGCGCACGCCGGTGCTGTCCTGGAACTTCCTGGCATTTGAGCATAATGCGCACGAGATTCCCGTGGCAGCGCGAATGGCACGCAAACTCGGCGTCAATCAATTCCGGGTGGTGGATCCCTTCGACGTGAGGTGGGACGATCCGCAAATCCGCCCGGTGGAGGTGAAAGCGGGCGTCCGGCGATTGGATTGGTTCTCCACCGCTAACCTGCCGGAAAACTGGAACCCGTTTCCGGAAGGCGTGGACGCGCACACGATCGCGCGTGCGTATGAGAGCCCGTGGAATGAGCGCCCCATCAGCGACGCGCCGCCGAGTTCAGGACACACTTGCCACTGGTTGTACCAGAACATTGTCATGGACGCGACGGGCAGGATCCTGCCCTGCTGTGGCGCGCCGCGGCCAGACGCAAACTTGGTGTTCAGTACATTTGACGGCGGAGGCGATCCGTTCAACTCCGAGAAGTATCGCCAGGCAAGATCGTACTTTTCCGGAGCAGTTTCCGCTTCCGATGGCTCTCCCTATTGCACACGCTGCGAGTGGGACCACGTCACCGTGAACATAGGCGGTCCGGAGATTCGCCGCTACTTCCGCGCGGCGGATCCGGCGTTCTTCGATCGCCGGAGTCTGCGTCTTCTCTCCGGGTGGTGATCCTGCCCAGGCAGACCGCACGCTGGTGCGCAAGCGCTGGGCCAACACTCAACGATTCACCGTCCGCTCGGAAGTGAAACTCCTTTGGGGCACCCCGGCCCGACCGGTCACGGCCTCAAGGCCGTGCCACCAGAGCACCGCCCAGGCGCGCCGACAAGCACACCGGAGGAGAGAATGAACGCGTTCGGCCGCGCGCGGCTGCCGGCGGATCACATCCGGCTCGGAGGAGCAGGAAGTCCACCACCGCCTCTTGCGTCACCTGGCTCGCCGCCCGCGTCCGAAGGCCCTCCGCCTGGGAGTTATCGGAGCAGTTTGAGGATCTCGTCGAGTTCCCGCCGGACGGTGTCGATGGCGTCGGGGGGCGGGCCGGCGAACAGCACGGCCTGGGTCGCCGGGGCCTCCGCCTTTTTCGGCGCCCGCTTGGTGCGCCCCTCCAGATGCTTGCGCGCGCCTTCAATGGTGAAGCGCTTCTCGTACAGCAGGTGCTTGATCTGAAGCGCCAGTTCGACGTCCTTGCGCCGGTACAGGCGGTGGCCGCTGCCGGATTTCTTCGGACCCAGGCGCGGGAACTCCTTCCCCCAATAACGGAGCACGTGCTGTTCCACCCCCACCAGCTTGGCCACTTCGCCGATGCGGAAATAGAGCTTGTCGGGGACCTTCGCCTGCTCCGGATTCACCACCTTGTCCACCTGCATTCAGATGCTATTGTAAACCACGAGAGGCTCGCGTGCGCGAGTTTTTCTAAGCTGATATCTTAATTATTCACATGAGCCTGCTGGCCGGAATTCATCCTGTGCGTGAAGCGTTGCGCGCCGGCCGCGCGCTGGAGCGGGTGGTGATCGCGAAAGGCGCCGGCGGCGGCCGGATCGAAGAGATCGTGGCGGCGGCGCGCGAACGCGGCGTACCGGTTCGGTTTGAGCCGCGCGAGGCGCTGGATCGGCTGGCGGGCTCGGCGTCACACCAGGGCGTGGTGGCGCTGGGGGCGGCGGCGCGCTACCGGGAACTGGAAGAAGTGATCGAGGGCGCGCGCCTGGTGGTGGTGTTGGACGGCGTAGAAGATCCTCACAACCTGGGGGCCATTCTGCGCACGGCGCACGCCGCCGGCGCCGCCGCGGTGGTAGTCCCCGAGCGCCGCGCCGTAGGGCTCACCGAAACGGTCGCCAAGGCGGCGGCGGGGGCGCTGGAGTATGTTCCGGTGGCGCGGGTGACGAACATCACTCGCGCTCTGGAGACCCTGAAAAGCCGCGGCTTCTGGATCTATGGCCTGGACGAGCGGGGCGGGCAACTCTATGACCAAACCGATTACCTGAGCCCGTGCACCATCGTTTTGGGCGGCGAAGGCAAGGGTCTGCACGAACTGGTGCGCCGCCACTGCGACTTCCTGGTGCGCATCCCGATGGCCGGCGCGATCTCATCGCTGAACGTCTCGGTGGCCGCGGGCGTGGTGTTGTTCGAGTGGCGGCGGCGCACAGGGAACGAGGGGACAGGCGCGACG
>JAUYBU010000434.1 GCA_030693045.1 Bryobacterales bacterium
GTTCCAATCCGATGCCGATCAGCGTTCCGAACTACAACCGTAAAACTGATCGGCTTCAGTTCGGAACACTGATCGGCATCACTTCGGAATCGTGATCGACATCAGTTCGGAACGCTGATCGCCATCCCTCGGAATCCGCAAGCGCGATCGATCTTGTCGATAGCTTCAGGAGCCATATAACGGAATGACGTCTGGAGAGGGCGAAAACTGAGGGTAGCAATCCCTGAACGCTGGAGGGTGACAAAGTTGAAATCAATCAGCTTGGCTCGAACTCCGTCAGGAGTCTGCTCGATCAGAACATTCTCTGGCTTGAGATCGAGGTGAAGAACATCACAGTCATGCGCGGCCTTCAAGCCTTTGGCGATGTGTGAGCCGATGGTCAGAACCTCAAGATACCACGTTAGCGGAATATGCGTTGGGGAGGCATCCTTGTTGGGTCTGCGTTGCAGCCACCGCCGAAGAGACTGGCCATCCACATATTCATTCACGTAAAAGAACGACTGTTCCTGACTGGTCCGTTGCTTCAGTATCTCAAGCACCGCGACGATGTACGGCGAGCGGCACCTTCCGAGTCTCTCCAAGGTCTCGGTAAATGTTTCCCACGTTGCATCACTTATCAGTATGCAACGCTTAAACACTTTGAGAGCCATTGGCGACGCACCCTTGGTTACCTTGAATACGTAGGAGAAGCCACCAACACCGATCAGCTCCTCAGCAATGAACGTCGTCGGGAAGAGGCTAAGGCGCGAGTTGAGCGCGACTGCCTTTTCATAATGAGTCTTCGCCAAGGTGCGATCACGGTCGTCAAGGGTGGTAACTAGTAATTCGGCGTGCGACATAAATGCCAGAAGGTGGGCCTCCCCGGAACCGGGCTGGCGTCGGAGACGTTCATTTGCGATCTGAAGTGACTGGATGGGGTCGAAGAAAGCGCTTTGAAGATATCTAGTGAGGTCGTCGTTGGCCGGCAGCATCGATCTGAACACCTCGAAATTCGTTTGATGAGTCCTTAGGGTGTGATTTTACCAGAAATGAGGCCGGGCGACGAAGGACACTTGCGTAGTGGCTGCGTTCACGTACGTCGTGAATGGAATGGACAATCCATGTTCTCGCTAGGATGAGCCAAGAAGAGGGAACGGCCCTGAATTTGCCAGCCCGGCACGGGGGATTCGCCGGATCCTGGAAAGAAACAGCGGGCGGCCGGCTGATCGCAAGATCCGGGTCGCCTCGGCGTCTGTCGGATGGTCGCCAACCGAGAAAGCTTACGCCGGCGTCAGCGCCGCCGCGGCCGAAGCGAAGGCGGCCGGACTCCTGTTCGTTTGAGCGAGCGTCGAACAGGGCCACGGCTTCAGGTTCCAGGGGCTGGGACGCGCGCCGATGGCCGATCCCGATCAGTTCGACTCCTACGATCCGGGCCTGTAGTGGGCGCAGTCAATCCTCGCCAGCAGGCGGTTCACCGACCGCGTGCTGGCAACCATGGACGCGAGGTCGACTGCGAGCCCGACCGGCCCGAGCGACGATGTCCTCTATCGCCAGGGCGGCCGGAGCTGGCCGATTCCTTACGTCGCCGGGTAATACGGTCTGGCCGGTGGCGATGAAGACCGGGCGGACGATCAGGCTGAAGCACACAGACGAGGAAATTCCCTTCGGCCCGGTCACCGGCCGGGCGGCGTATAATTGCCTCATGGGGGCAGCCATGTCGACCGGGGCGCTGATGGATGTCGAGGAGTACCTCCACACGGTCTTCGACGGAGCGGATTGCGAGTACCTGGACGGCGAGATCGTGGAGCGCAACGCGGGCGAGCTGCCACACGCAAGTGTCCTCGGGAATCTCATCTACTTGTTGGCGGGGCTGAAGCCGAAACTCGGTCTCCAGGTTATTCCCGTGATTCGCATTCGGATCCGCGAGCGACGCTACCGCGTGGCCGACATCGCCGTCTGGCGCGCCGGCGACATCGGCAAGCGGATTCCCACCGTCCCGCCCTTCCTGGCCATCGAGATCCTGTCGGCGGAAGACCGCATGGTCCGCATGCTCCCGAAAGTCCAAGAGTACCTCTCGATCGGAACCGAGTGGATCTGGGTGATCGATCCCGAAGAGCGCATGGCGATCATCTATTCGCGGAATAAGCCGGCGGGCGTTGTGTCGGACATCCTGCGAACCGAAGATCCGGCCATCGAGATCTCCGTGGCCGACGCGCTCGCCCCGCAGGCTTGATCAGCCGGCGGCCGGTTCGGTCTCCTGAAAGGAATACCCCTCCCAGCGCGCCACCACCGCGGTTGCCAGGCAGTTGCCCAGCACGTTGACCGAGGTACGCGCCATGTCCATCACCGCGTCGATGCCCAGCAGCACCGCGACGCCTTCCATGGGCAGGTTGAACGTGGCCAGGGTGCCGGCCAGGATCACCAGCGCCGCGCGCGGCACGCCGGCCACGCCCTTGCTGGTCAACATCAGGGCGAGCATCATGATCAACTGCTGGCCCAGGCTCAGGTCCACGCCCGCCGCTTGCGCCACGAACACCGAAGCCAGGGCCAGGTACAGCGTGGTCCCATCCAGATTGAAGCTGTAGCCGGTGGGGATGACGAAGGCGACGATGTGCTTGGGAACGCCGAAGCGTTCCATGTTCTCGAGCGCGCGCGGCAGTGCGGCCTCGCTCGAGGCGGTCGAGAAAGCGATCAGAAACGGCTCGCGCGCGAAGCGCACAAAGCGCCGCACCGGAATGCGCGCCAGCGCCATCACCGCGCCCAGCACTCCGACCACAAACAGCGCCTGCGCGACGTACATCGTCGCCACCAGCTTGCCCAGCCCGACCAGCACCGAAACGCCCTTGCCCGCCACGGTGACCGCGATTGCCGCGCCCACGCCGAACGGCGCCAGGTACATGACGAACCGGGTATAGAGGAACATCACCTCGGCCAGCGACTCGGCGAATTCCACCATCGGCCGCGCCTTCGGGCCCGCCGCGACGCAGGCCGCGCCGAACAGGAACGCGAAGACCACGATCTGCAACACCTCGCCGCGGGCCATCGCATCGATGATGCTCGACGGAAAGGTGTGCTCGAGCATGCCCGCCAGCGTGGCCTTGGCCGGCGGGACCGCGGCTTCGGCGGCCGTGCGCTCGAGCTTCATGCCCACTCCCGGCCGGGTCAGGTTCACCGCGCCCAGGCCCAGGAACAGCGCCACCGTGGTGACGATCTCGAAGTACACGATGGCCTTGAGGCCGATCCGCCCCATGGCCTTGACGCTGCCCGAACCGGCGATTCCGTAAACCAGCGTGCCGAACAGCAGCGGCGCGATAATCGACTTGATCAGCCGCAGGAAGATGTTGCTGACGGGCGACAGCTCGCGCGCCACTTCGGGCGCGCCCAGGCCCAGCGCGATGCCGGCGGCCATGCCGATAAAGATCCATGCGGTGAGCGACAACCGCTTCATGCCTACCGTTCCCCCCACTTGAGTTTGGCCCGGAGCACATCGAAGAAACGCTGCTTGGGCGGCCGGATCAGGCTGAGCGTGTGTTCGGATGCGCGGCACACGATGCGGTCTCCGGCGCGCACCGGTTCGCCCACCTGCCCGTCGATGGTCAGGTAAGTGTCCTCGACGTCGCCCCGGCACACCAACTGGATGACGCTGGTGTCGGGAACCACCACCGGGCGGTTGGTTAGCATGTGCGGGCAGATGGGGGTGATGATGAGGGCGGCCACGGTCGGAAACATGATCGGCCCGCCGGCCGAAAGCGAGTAGGCGGTGGAACCGGTGGGCGTCGCCACAATCAACCCGTCGGCCTTGAAGGTGCAGACCAGGTGCGTGTCCACGTAGGTGTCCAGATCGATCATGCGCGCCAGCGCGGCCTTGGTGACCACCACGTCGTTGAGCGCTTCGTAGCGCGCGACGACGGCGTCGTCGCGAACCAGGTCGCAGGCGATCATTTTGCGGCGGCTGATGCGGTGCTCGCCGCGGAATGCGCGCTCCAGTTCCGCGTAGATCTCGTCGATGGTGATCGCGGTCAGGAAACCGAGGCCGCCCAGATTGACCGGAAACAGAGGGATCTGGCGGCCGCCGACGGCCCGCGCCGCGGCCAGCAGCGTTCCGTCGCCGCCCAGCACGATCACCAGTTGCGTTCCTTCGGGAACTTCGGCCCGTTCCAAGCCCGGCCGGCCCGCGTACACGCCGGTTTCCGCGTCGAAGCGCGCCTCGATGCTCCGCGCGCCAAGCCAGTCCAGCAGCGCCGGCACTAGTCCGTAGCCGCACTCCAGGCCGGGTTTGGAAAGGATTCCGACCGCTTTAATGGCTTGCATAGAGCAGAAACTCCCGGTTGCCTTCGGCCCCGTGAATCGGGCTATCCATGATAGCAGTCTGGAAACCGCAGCTTCGGACGGCCGCTTCGACGCGGGCGCAAACGGCCGCGTGCAGCGCCGGATCCTTGACGATGCCGCCCTTGCCCACCTGGTGGCGGCCGGCCTCGAACTGCGGCTTGACCAGAATAATCATAACCCCGGCCGGCTTCAACAGCCGCACCAGGGCCGGCAGGATCAGAGTGACGGAGATGAAGCTGACATCGCAGGTGACCAGGTCCGCCGGTTCGCCGATGTCGCCGGGAGTCAGGTAGCGGGCGTTGACGGACTCTTTGACCACCACGCGCGGGTCGTTGCGCAGCTTCCAGTCGAGTTGCCCGGCGCCGACGTCGACCGCGTACACGCGCGCCGCGCCGCGCTGCAAAAGACAATCGGTAAAGCCTCCGGTGGAGGAGCCGATATCGACGCACACCTTGCCCGCCACGTCGATGGCGAAACCATCCAGCGCGCCTTTGAGCTTGAGGCCGCCCCGGCCGACGAAAGGCAGGCGCTCGATCAGTTCTAAGCGGCTGTCGTGCTTGACCGCCTGGCCCGGCTTGCGCGCCTTCTGGCCGTCGACCAGCACGTAGCCGGCAATCACCAGGGCCTGTGCCCGCTCGCGCGACTCGGCAAGCCCCCGCTCCACCAGCAGTTGGTCGATCCGCAAGCGTCCTTCGCTCATGTTTTGCGGTCGACGATGAGATCGGCCAATTCGTGCAGCCGCGCGGCGCGCGCGCCGAATATCTCGATCGCGGCGTGCGCCCGCAAGCGCTCTTGTTCGGCCATCCAATGGGATTGCTCCAGGCCGTAGACGGCCGGGAAAGTGATCTTGTGCTGCGCCGCGTCCTTGCCCGCGGTCTTGCCCAATTCCTCCGACGATTGCTCGACGTCCAGCAGGTCGTCCACAATCTGAAACGCCAGACCGGCGTGCTCGCCGAAGCGCGACAGGGCGTCGTATTGCTCGGGGTCCGCGCCCGCGAAGATCGCGCCCAGGCGCAGGCTGGCGCGCAGCAGAGCCCCGGTCTTGGCGCGATGGATGGACTCCAGCAGCGCCGGGTCCGGCGTTTTCCCCTCCCCTTCCAGATCGTTCACCTGCCCGCCGATCATGCCGCCAACGGTGCCGGAAGCCGTGGCCAGCTCGGCCACCATGCGCGCGCGCCCGGTGTCATCCACGCCGTCGGCCTTCGCCAGAACTTCGAAGGCCAGCGTCAGCAGCGCGTCGCCGGCCAGAATCGCCATGGCTTCGCCAAACACCTTGTGGCAGGTCGGGCGGCCGCGGCGCAGATCGTCGTTGTCGAGCGCCGGCAGGTCGTCGTGGATCAGCGAGTAGGTGTGGATCAGCTCCAGCGCGCAGGCGGCGTTCTCGACGCCCGCGGCCGAATCGGAAACCGCACGCGCCGCTTCCATGCACAGAATCGGCCGGATGCGCTTGCCGCCGGCAAACACGCTGTAGCGCATGGCGCGGTGAATGGTCTGGGGCGGCGCGGTCTCGGCCGGCAGCCAGCGCTCCAGCGCCTGGTCGGTCCGCTTCTGCCCGGCGGCCAGGTACTCTTTAAGGTTCATGTGTTTTCGGAGGGAAACGGCTCCGCCTGGAGCTTGTCGTTCTTGCGAACCAGCGCCTCGATGCGGGTCTCGGCTTCCACGAGCTGCTTGCGGCAGGCGGCGCTGAGCGCGACGCCCTTCTCGAACAATTCCAGCGCCTTCTCCAGCGGCAGATCGCCGCTCTCCAGTTCCTTCACCACCGCTTCCAGTTCCGTCAGGCCCTGCTCGAAATTCGGCGACAGTTGCTCCTTTTCAGGCATCGCCCCATTCTACCCCAGGGAGAAAATGGGCCGGTCCTTCCGGGACGCAGGATTCGCGATCGTTGCGCTGGGAGATGCGCTCCCCAGGCCGGTTCCCGGAGCGTTGATCCATCCGCCCCGGCGGGGGGCGGCGGGAGAAGGCTGGCGGTTGGGGCGGGGTTTCCCCGCCCGCCGCCGGCCACAACCACCTCGAGGAAATCGGTTACAGAGCCGGCGGCGGAGATGTAAGTTCATGCCATACTGAGAGCCGATACTGTAAACGGAGGTTCAGGTCTCGTAGTAGTTAGGAGAAAGAGATACTCTTAATAGATCACAAGACAGGATCTGGTGATAAGTCGAGCCTGTCTGAAGGGAAAGAGAAGGCTATCGTGATTAAGACAAAGAGGTAATAAGGCTATTGACTATTATTGCCTGATATGACATGATCTCTGGTTGAGCAGTTCAGTCGTAACGGGAGATGTCGATGACAACATTTCACAGAACTACACGTATCCCTTTCGTGGTCGTGCTGCTGGCTGCCGGCACCGCGCCCATAATGAGAGCCCAGACCGCTCTCCAGGCCCAAGTTTCGCTGCGCCCGCTTACCGCGAGAGACGTCACGGACTACAAACTTCCCTCGACCAGCCAGAGGTCGGCCGGCTTGTCCACAATTGGCCTTGGCCAGCCGGCGTATCTTGAGGCGCAAGTGAACATAGCCATTCCCGCCGAGGACATCGCCGGCGTGACCTGGGCGTTGGCCAGCAGACCGGCCACTTCGAAGGCGGAGCTCGCCGACAGCCCGCTGGGAGAGAGCGTGCCCATCTTCGAGCCGTCCAATCGCCTGGCCGCCCGGGTGGCGGGGCGCAAGCTGTTGCGCCCGGATGTGGTCGGGCTATACACGGTGAAAGCCACCATAGCCACCACCAGCGGCGGGACCGCCGAAGTCGGGCAGTCCATCATCGGCGCCACGTATGTGGGCATACAGCGCTGCGCTGCCTGCCACAGCGGAGCCGTCGGGTCGGATAAGGTGACGCCGTGGTCGAAGACCAAGCACGCCAACATCTTCAAGGACGGCATGAACGGCGTGGCCAGCGACCATTACGGCGCCAACTGCCTTAGGTGTCACACTGTCGGCTACGATGCCGATCCCAGCGCGCTCAATGGCGGATTCGACGACGTCGCCACCCAGCTTAAGTGGGTCTTTCCCACCGTTCAAAAGGCCGGCACCTACGAGGCACTGCCCGATGCGCTGAAGAACGTCGGCAATATTCAGTGCGAGAACTGTCACGGACCCGGCAGTCAGCACGCCATGACCGGCAGCAGGATCCTGATATCGGTCAGCCTGGGTTCGGGCGTTTGCGCCCAATGCCACGCCTCCGGGACCAACCACATCAAGAGCACGGAATGGGTCGGCTCCCTGCACTCAGCGGCCACCAGCTATCCCTCCGGCGCCGGACGGGAAGGCTGCGTGGGCTGCCACACCGGCCCCGGCTTCATCGGCACGATGAAGGGGGCGGCTACCCTCAGCACGGCTTATGGGGCCATCAACTGCCAGACCTGTCACGAGTCGCACGGACGCACCACGCCGGCCACCAACAAGCTCCTGCTCCGCAACCTGACGCCGGTGAAGCTCATGGATGGCACCGTCCTGGACAAGGCCGGGTACGGCGCAGTGTGCATGAACTGTCACCAGAGCCGGCAGAATGCGGCGACCTATGTGACCACCACGGTGGGCAGCGCCCGTTTCGGCCCCCACTACAGCCCGCAAGCCGACATGCTGGCGGGCGTCAACGGGTTCAACTACGGCCGATACATCCCCAGTTCGGCGCATGCCGCCGTGGTGGAGGATACCTGCGCGCACTGCCACATGCAGCCCATTACCGATACGAAAGATCCAGCGTTCCTCAAGGCCGGCGGCCACACCTTCAAAATGGCTCTGCAAGCCAGCGACAAGAATCCAGTCGTGTACCAGGTGGAGGCTTGTTACAAGTGCCACGGTCCGAATACCAGCTTGTTTGACTTCCAGTTGTTCGACTATGACAACGACGGATCGATCGACGGCGTGCAGACCGAAATCCAGCACCTGCTCGACAAACTGGCCTTGCAGTTACCGCCGGCCGGCAAGCCGAAGACCGAACTGGCCATCGACTCGACGTGGACCCGGCCTCAGTTGGCGGCGGCCTACAACTGGCAGTTCGTGAAGTACGATGGCAGTTTTGGGATACACAACACGGCCTACGCCGTGGGCCTGCTCAAGGCTTCCATCGCCGACTTGGCCACGCAGAAATAACGGTTAGTCCGGGGCGGGCCGGCCTGCCGGAAGTTCAGGGCGGCCCGCAACGCCGGAAACGCGGGGACAGACGGGACGTTCCCCGTATTGTCCCGGCGCCGGGGTTCTGCTTCGCGGCTTCTGGTCCGGTTGTATACTGGATGCCGGCCAGGATGCCAAGATGGAAATCCTGGTCCGAGGGTGCAGCTCATGAAATTGACTCTCTGGCTTTGCTGCCTGCTTGGATTGGCCGGCGGTTTGGGGGCGCAGGAATACCGCGCCACGGTGCTGGGCTCGGTCGCCGACCCTACCGGGGCCGCTGTCCCGAAGGCCTCGGTGGTCATTGTCAACAACGAATCGGGGGTCAGCTCGCGAACCGAAACCAACAGTGAGGGCGCCTTTCAGGTCCCTTACCTGCTGCCCGGCGTGTACACGCTGGAAGTCGCGCATCCGGGTTTCAAGACTCACCGCCGGGGACCCATCGAACTCCGCGTGGACGACCGCGCCAGAATCGACGTGGCTCTGGAAATCGGCCGCACCAGCGAGCAGGTGACGGTGACGGCCGAGGCGCCCCTGCTGGAAGAAACCACCGGCAGCCGCGGCCAGGTGGTGACGGGCGAGGAGATCACGGGGCTGCCGCTGGACGGCCATAATCCGTTCTCCCTGATGAACCTCGCAGCGGGCGTCAACTACACCGGCAGCCTACTTTATTCGCGGCCCTTCGACAACGGCGCCATCGCGGACTTCTCGATCAACGGCGGGCAATCCGGCATCAACGAATACCAGATCGACGGCGTGTCGAACAACGCCAACACCGGGCGCAGCAACCTGGCCTATGTGCCGCCGGCCGAAGCCACGCAGGAGTTCAAGGTCCAGACCAACATCTACGACGCGCAAGTGGGCCGGACCGGCGGGGGCGTGGTGAACGTGTCCATCAAGCCCGGCACAAACCGCTATCATGGCGCCCTCTACGAGTACCTGCGCCGGACCGCGTTGGACGCCAACCAGTTCGCCAGCAACGCCGCCGGCCAGCCGCGCACCAAGCGCACCATCGACCAGTACGGCGGCGAGATCGACGGCCCCGTAAACATCCCCGGTCTGTACCGGGGCAAGGACCGCACGTTCTTCATGTTCTCGATGGAGCGATACAACGAATCCACGCCGCAGCCCTCGCTCGGTTCGGTGCCGACCGCCGAGCAGCGCGCCGGCGATTTCTCCCAGACCCTCACGGCGGCGGGCAGGCTGTACGCGATTCACGACGTTCTGACACAGTACACCAACCCGGATTTCAACCCGTCCAGGGCGTATTCGATGACCAACCTGCGCTACATGCGCCTTCCATTCCCCGGCAACCGGGTCCCCAAGGATCGCATGGAGCCGATCGCGCTACGCGTGTTGAAGGACATCCCGATGCCCAACCAACCCGGCCACCCGGTGACGAAACTGAACAACTGGTTCGGCGCCAACGTGACCGAGGACACCAATTTCCGGAACTTCATCGCCCGGGTGGATCACGTTCTCAACCAGTCCTGGAAGATCTACGGCCGCTGGAACCACAACCTGCGCGACGGCGGCCGCATCGACTACTGGGGGTGGGGCACGCCGGCGACGCGAAAGATCCACGCGGGACGGCGCAACGACGGCGGAGTGCTCGACTTCGTGGGAACCCTGACGCCGCGCGCGGTGTTCACGGCGCGCATCGGCTTCAATCGCTTCAAGCAAAGCAGCCAATACCAGCCCATCGACATCGGTTCGCTGGGGTTTCCGAAAGCGTTCGTCGGCCAATTGCAGATCCCCGACGCCTATCCGCAATTCACTTTCGAAAACTACTTGCAGACGGGCATCAACCAGTGGGACATCGTTCCCAGCGAAACCTACAGCGCGCAAGCCGGAATGAATCACATTTTGGGGCGGCACACGCTGAAGTACGGCTTCGAATACCGCCTGATGCACCAGGCGAACTTCGCCCGCGCCAATGCCAGCGGAACCTTCAGCTTCAGCCGGAGTTTCACCACCGTCACGCCGGACGTGAACGATGCGAACAGCGGCAACGCGATCGCGTCGTTCCTGCTCGGGTACATGAGCGGCGCCAGCGCGGCGCTCAATGCGACTCCGTATGTGTCGTGGCGGTATCCGGTGGTTTACGTTCAGGAAGACTGGCGGGTGATGCGCCGCCTGACGCTCAACATCGGCTTGCGCTGGGACTATGAATCTCCGGTCTACGAGCGGTACGACCGCCAGAACCGCGGTTTCGATTTCACGTCGCCGAGTCCGATTCAGGTGGAGGGCCTCGAACTGCGCGGCGGGCTGTTGTTCTCCGGCGTGAACGGCGTGCCGCGCGGCGCCTACCGGCGGGATTGGGACAATATCCAGCCGCGCTTCGGCTTTGCGTACAAGGTGTTCCAGTCCAAGCCGCTGGTGTTGCGCGGCGGCATCGGGCGGTCCTATCTGCCAACGGTGGAAACCGGCGGCAGCACGGGATTCTCTCAGACCACCAATGCCGAGGTCAGCAGCGTGGAAGGGCGCGCCATCCGCCTGCTCTCGAATCCATTCCCGAGCGGGCTGACGCCGGCGCCCGGAGGGAGCCGCGGACTGGCGACGCAGGCCGGCGACACGATCTCCTTTTACGACCCCAACCGCAGTGTCCCTTACGTCTGGCAATACTCGGCCGGTTTCCAGTATGAGATGTTCCGAGGCACGCTGATCGAAGCCACCTATTCGGGAAGCCAGAGCCGCGCGCTGCAGTTGGGCAAGAACATCAACGTTCTCTCGAAGGAACAGCTCGAACTGGGCAGCTACTACCTGAACACGGGTTTCCCCAACCCGTTCTACAACGTGCTGCCACCGACAACGCCGCGGGGCACGTCGGCAAACGTGCAGCGGCGAGTGCTGATGCTGCCCTATCCCCAGTTCGGCAACATCAACCAGAACGGGATGAGCCAGGGCAGCAGTTGGTACAATTCCCTGCAATTGAAGCTGGAGAAACGGTGGCGGCGCGGTTTCTCGGCGCTGGTCAGCTACTCGAATTCGAAGACCATGGAGCGGCGGGCGTTCCTCAACGCCCAGGACCCGGAGTTGTCTCGCGAGTTGGTCTCTTACGACATCCCGCAGCGGTTGGTGTTGAGCGGCATGTGGGAGCTTCCCTTAGGCAGGAGAAAGAAGTGGGTGAACAGCGGGTTCGCGGCGCGGATCGCGGGCGGCTGGCAGGTGAGTTGGGTCGCAACCTCGCAGTCCGGGCCGCCGGTTTCGATGCCGGATTACTACCTGTACGGCGATCCGCGTCTGGGGGAAGGCGAGCGCTCGCTCAGCCGGTGGTTCAGTACATCGCCGCAACTCTGGGTGCAGCGGCCGCCGGACACGCTGCGCACCACCAAACTGCGCAGTCCGAACATCCGGCGCGACTCGGCGCCGCAGTTGAATACGAGCGTGCTCCGCACCTTCCGGCTGAGTGAGAAGCACAGGCTCCTGTTCAAGGCGTCGGCGTTCAATCTCTCGAACACCCCGATCTTCGGCGCGCCCAATACCTCTCCGGCCTCGCCGCTGTTCGGCGTGGTGCCGATCACCCAGATCAATCTGCCGCGCGCGGTCGAACTGGGCATTAAGTTTTCCTTTTAGGGAACGTCCCGTCTGTCCCCGGAAACGAGGGGACAGACGGGACGTTCCCCGTATTATTCCGACGCCGAGGTCGCGGCGAGCGGAACGAGACGGCCCTGTCTGGGATCGAGCATCGGCTTAGGCGTCCGTCCACCCTTGTGCGGCGCCAGGCTCCGGCCAAGCTCCCGCTCCAAGTCCTGGACGAAACCGGATGAACCCAGCGGTCGCCCGGTGTGTGTGTGCGCGCGAATCTCGTCGGCTTCGCTCTCCTGCTCGCCATCAATTGCCGCGTGGAGAAAGTACCGCCAATCCGGCGGAGTCCAGCAATCGCGCCATGGTTGGAGGTCGAGGATGTGCTGCCGGTCCTCTCCGGAGCAATGGGCGGCTGCGCTGGACCAGGGGTAGTCCTCGGGGGCGCTTAGCACGGCGGCACGAACCGGGTTGCATTCCGTATAGCGCAGAGCGGTCCACAGATGACGCTCATCCAGAGGGCAAGAGTAGTACCGTCCCTGCCAAACATGGCCGGTGGCGCCTTGGCAGGTGTTGAGGTAGACGGCATAGCGTCCGTGCGTGTGGTGCAGCGCGCGGGCCATCGAGTCGGGCCTGTGCGGGACCGCAACCAGATGGACGTGGTTGGACATCAGGCAGTAGCCGAGCAAAGACAACTGGTGGAGGCGGGCCTGCTCTCGCAGCAGGCTGAGATAAACCAGGCGGTCGGTCTGGGCCTCGAAGACCTTGCGGCGGGCGTTGCCCCGCTGCGTGATGTGATAGGCCACCTCCACGGCGGCGACACGAGCAAATCGAGCCATATTGATAATGTGGCCGGAATGGTTCGAACCTCTCAGGGAACGTCCCGTCTGTCCCCTCGTTTCCAGGGAACGTCCCGTCTGTCCCCCCTCGTTTACGGTTTGTGTTTGCCGATGCCGATCGGGTTGGGGTCGTACGGGCCGGCGAAGTCGACGCTGCTCTTGGCCGAAATCTTGCTTTCCAATCCCGCGGCCCAGTAACAACCGTTGACCACCAGGCGGCGGAACCCTTCGTTCTTGAAGTCCACCGGATGGCCCATGGTGGTCATGAACACGCGCGCCTTCTTGCCGGCTTCGCCGGTGTAGCTCTTGGTCCAGGCCACCGGCGTCAGCTTCTTGTCGGCGTTCGGCGGCGAGCTGGGCTGCATTCCCGCCAGCACCTGCCCCAGGACCAGGGGCTTCGAGTCGCCGGTCAGGGTGGTGATTTCATAGACGTCCGACTCGCCCCAGATGTCCTTCACTCCCTTCAGAATCGGGTCCCGCTCCATGCCCGGGGCGATCACGCCGCGCGTGCTCTCCTTCTGGTGCACGCCGTAGTGGCGGATCCAGGTCTCGCCGAACACCTGGCGCCCGTAGCCGCCGTCGAATTCCTTGCTGTTGTAACTGTATCGGGCGTACGGGCTGCCGGGATTCTTCCGGTAATTGAAGGGGTGGCTGGAAGTCCGCACGCCCACCATCGGCCGGCCCGAGTTGGTGTAGTCGACGATCTCTTTCATCTGCTCGTCCGGCAGCTCGAGCCAGCGCGCGAACAGCACCATCAGGTCCGCCTTGCGCAGGGCTTCCAGTCCTGGAATATTGTCGATCGTCTGGGGATCGACCTGGCCCGTTTGCCGGTTGATGGGCAACAGCACGGTGCACTTGAACCCGTGGCGCTCGGACAGGATGCGGGCCAGCGCCGGCATCGACTCTTCCGACCGGTACTCCTGGTCGCCGACGACAAGAACGATGTGCTTGCCCTTGCCGCCGGCCGCGTCCAACGGAAGCGCACCCGAGCATGCAAGGCCTATCAGAAACGTGGTGACGATGATTTGTCTCATATCGGAATGTCAATTCTAGCGCGAACTGAACCACGCGGGCGGCCTCGCCGAATTGAGTCCTAGCAATTTCCCCAACCGCGCCGCAAGGCCATCCGCCATCCACTGAAAACCCAGGTCGTTGGGGTGCGAGCCGTCGACCAGACCGTCCAGCCGGTCCGGCCCGAGCAGGTCGGTTCCCTCGATCAGTTGCAGGCGCCGGTCGCCGTCGGCAATGCGCCGGGCCACCACCTTGCGGATATGTTCGCGCATGGCCTCCAACCGCTCGCCGGCCGCGCCCAGCCGTTCGCTGGAACTGGCGATGGGCGTGATGGCCAGTATCGGCGTTTCGGGATGCTTCTCGCGCAGCGTCCCGATGAACGGATCGTACACCTCGCGGAGGGATTCCAGGGTCTTGTTGTTCTGCGCGAAATCCAGCACGAAACAGGACGCGTCAATCCCGGCCGTCATGCGCGCGACTTCCGGCTCGCCTTTCCCATTGCCCGAGAAACCGAGGTTGACGAAATCGAGGTTCAACATCCGGCCGAGAATCGCCTGGTAGCTCATGCCCGGCCGGCTGGCGCAACCGCCCTGGGTGATGGAGGTTCCATAGAACACCACCGGCTTGGCGATGCTGAACGGCCGCGCCCGGCTCAGGCGCGCGTTCTTTTCGACGCCGATGGCGAGCACCTTCGCGGGCTTGTAGAGCGGCAGATACAGCGTGATCTGGCGCTCGAGGCGAGGCCCGCCCTGGATGTCGAAATAGGTGAACTCGGTGGGCGCGCCGGCCTTGGCGTCTTTGCCGGCGGTGGCCGTCGCGCGGTAGATTCCGTCAACGTAGAGGTCGACACCGGTCTGGCCGAACGCGTGCATGTTGGCCATATTCGGAGGCGAACCATATTCCAGCCGGATCGTCAGCCGGTTGGAGTCGGTCCGGAAGCGGATTCTCCCGCCGCTCGGCGATTGTCCCAGACTCCAGACTTCCTTGGGCAGGCTGTCCTTCAGCTTCACCGGAAGGCGGAACCACTCGCCGCCGTTCTCTTGATACCAGGGAAGGCCGTTGACTTCCAGCCGCGCATCGGGCGGCGTGATCCATGTCAGCTCGGGTCCCTGACCCAGGGCTGAGAAGCAGACCAACGCCAGACCCACCAGAAGTAGACGCATAATCCCTCGCAGGCCAGTATATCGCGCAACCCTATTTCGGGGACAGGCTACGAAACCCCGAAACTCAGACCGCGGGCGGCTTCAACTTCAGCGGAAACCCGGGACAGTATCGTGCGCCCCAGGGGCCCAGGGCCGCGCGTACGTGAGCCTGCGATGCAGCCGGCCGGAAAGCCGGATGCCCGAAATGGGCACGTCCGGATTGATGAGCGGGGTGTGTGCCTCAGTGGCCTTGGGCTTCCAGGAAGCGTTCCGCCTCGATGGCGGCAATGCAGCCGGCCCCGGCGGCGGTGATCGCCTGGCGGTAGGTGCGGTCGGCGACGTCGCCGGCGTGGAAAACGCCCGGAACGCTGGTCCGCGCGCCGCCGTGGGAGACGATGTAGCCGTCGGCGTCGAGATCGATCTGCCCCTTGAAAATCGCCGTGTTTGGAACGTGTCCAATGGCTACGAACAGGCCGTCCACCTCGCGCCGCCATTTCTCTCCGGTGGCGGCGTTGCGCAGCGTCACGCCGGTGACCACACCCTGGCTCGGGTCGTGGACTTCATCGATCACAACGCCGGTGACCAGCTCGATCTTGGGGTTGGCGCGGGTGCGATCGGTCATGATCCTGGAGGCGCGAAACTGATCGCGGCGGTGAACTACGGTGACGCGCCGGCCGAAACGGGTGAGAAAGTTGGCTTCCTCCAGCGCCGAATCGCCTCCGCCCACCACCATAATCTCCTTGTCCCGGTAGAAAAACCCGTCGCAGGTAGCGCAGGAGCTGACGCCGTGGCCGATCAGCTTCCGCTCGGACTCGAGCCCCAACCAGCGCGCCGACGCGCCGGTGGCGATGATCAGCGCGCGGGTCTCGATCCAGTCTCCGTCGATGTTCAGGCGGAAGGGACGCTTCGAGAGATCCGCCTCGATCACCTCGCCGGGAACATACTCGGCGCCAAAATTCCGCGCCTGGAGCTTGATGTTCTCAACCAGTTCGGGGCCGTTTACGCCGTCTGGAAAGCCCGGAAAGTTCTCGACCTGGGTGGTCAGCGAGAGTTGGCCGCCGGGTTCATGTCCGGCGGCCACCAGGGGAGCCAGAGACGCACGAGCCGCGTAGATGGCTGCTGTGTTGCCGGCGCAGCCGGAGCCTATGATGACAACGTTTCGCATGGTGAGGCCACTCGCGACGGATGGGGATTAAGCCACCATGCTAGCACGCACGTCCATCGCTAGACGCGTCGCAACCGCCGCCCGAACAAACCAAGCGCTAGCAGCCCGCCGCCCATCAGGACCATCGACGCCGGCTCGGGGACCTCGCCGTATTTCATGTAGCCATCCAAAATATCGTTGGCGCACGTTGCCGAGGCGTAGTGGACACTGAGGCCTTTCGTCGCAAGCTCCGAGATGAACGACGTGCCTGTGGGGTTGAAGCTTAGGTTAATAAACCAGGCAGCCGTCGTGCCGTCGCGTTGCGAGCCGAGCGAAATCCCGCTGCCGGCGATCCGGTCGGCGTGGCTCGAATCGATCCAGACCGGTTTGCCGGATCGGATGCCGCTGGTTGTCTCCAGGACGATGTCCGAGTTCTTCACGAAGCCGTTCAGTGGTGCGTCGTTGGCGATGTGGTACAGCGCGCCGGCCGTGAGACCGTCGTGTGCGGTCAAAGCCACGCCGTAGGTGTAAACGCCGTCCACGTCGAACAGCAAATCGCCGGTGTTGAGATGAATGTCGTTGGGGAACGAATAGGCGCTCCAGTTGTTGAGTTCCAGGGGGTTGAGGACCCCGCTGGCGTAGTTCACATGGATCTGCGCCTCGATCTTCCCAGCTTCGATAGTGGTGAACTTGACGTAGTCGATGTCGAAATCCCTCAAGTAGCCGAGCACGTCGCTGCTGGTGCTGCCGTTGTATGCGTCCCCTGGGGTCGATCCACCATAGGCATAGGCGGGGGGGGTGCCGTGCATATCGTTAATTTGGATCGGAACCGGAAGCGGGATAGCGGTCGCCGTCATGGTCAACAGCAACGTAAATAATGCAATGGTAAACAGTCTCATGCGTTTCTCCTAATGCCAAGGTGGCATGGTTGCCTTAGTTCAGTGAATAGAACTGCCGTAGAAACGGTTCCAGAACCTGACTCAGTATCGTACCCCATTTGAGGGGGGTGAGCTTCCCCAAACGTCCGAAAAGTCGAGTGTTTTATGGGTTTTTTGCAGTTGATGGTACTAGTACCACTCTACGTGAGGCGCATGGGCGGGGTGGCCGCGCCAGCACATCACTCTACGGTGGGGCGCTGCCGGACGGCCAGAATTCCTCTCTGGTCTCCCGGGTGCAATTCTCAGCTATGCTGTAGGGGTCGGATATATCCGGCCCCCCACTACCACCATGCGGAAACTCTTCATTCTTCTGTTTGTCGCCGTGACCCTGTTCGCTCAGGCCAAGTTCGAGTTCTGGCCCGGCGCGCAATACGACCCGGCCGTCCCCACCTTCAAGAAAGTCTTCGGGCACGACCCCGGCGAGCGGATTCTCTGGCATTCGGGCCTGGTCAAGTACATGGAAGCCCTTCAGGCCGCCGCGCCCAAGCGCGTCAAGGTATTCGACTACGGCAAGACCTTCGAAGGACGCCGGCTGATCTACGTGGCCATCGGCTCGGAAGCCAACATCCGGCGGCTCGACGAAATCCGCGCCGGAATGAAGAAGCTCGCCGACCCGCGCAAGACCGCGGAAGCGGAAGCGAAGAAGCTGATCGCGTCATTGCCGGCGGTGATCTGGCTCGGCTACGGCGTGCATGGCAACGAGATTTCGTCGCCCGACGCCTCACTGCTGACGGCGTATCATCTGCTAGCCTCGCGAAACGACAAGATGGCCGACGACATCCTGGCCAACGTTCTGGTGCTGCTGGTTCCCAGCCAGAATCCCGACGGGCGCGACCGCTTCGTCCACGGCTTCGAGCAGGCCGAGGGGATCGAGCCCGACGCCAATCCGCTTTCCGTCGAGCACAGCGAGCCATGGCCGGGGGGCCGCTCGAACCACTACCTGTTCGACATGAACCGCGACTGGATCGCGATGACCCAGCCCGAGATTCGCAGCCAGGCCAAGGCGCTGCTGGAATGGTTCCCGCTGGTTTACGCCGACCTGCACGAGATGGGCGCCGATTCCACTTACTACTTCGCGCCCGAAGCCGTTCCCTACAACCCGCACCTGGCCAAGGACCAGCGCGACGCGCTCACCTGGTTCGGCCAGAACAACGCGAAGTGGTTCGACAAGTTCGGATTCCGCTACTTCACGCGCGAGGTGTTCGACGCCTTCTATCCCGGTTACGGAGCAAGCTGGCCGGCTTACTACGGCGCGGTGGCGATGACTTACGAGCAGGCCTCCGCGCGCGGGTTGCTGGTGCGCCGCTCCGACGACCAGGTGTTCCACTTCCGCGACACCGTGCGCCAACACTTCGTCGCCTCGGTTGCCACCTGCGAGACCGCGGCCCGCAGTCGCGAAAAGCTGCTCTCCAATTTCTGGAGCTACCGCCGGACGGCCATCGAAGAGGGCCAGAAGGAACCGGTGAAGGAATATGTCCTGGTCCGCAAGGGCGACACGTCGGCGGTGGACAAGCTCGCGCTGCTCTTGGCCGAGCAGGGCGTCGAAGTCCGGCGCGCCGGAGCAGCCTTCAAAGCCGGCGGGAAGGAGTATCCGGCCGGCAGTTACGCGGTGTCGATGGCGCAACCTTCCAAGCGGCTCATTCGCACGCTGTTCGACACCAATGTCCCGATGGAAGATTTCTTCGTGAAGGAGCAGGAGCGGCGGCGCAGGAAGAAGCTCCCGGACGAAATCTACGACGTCACGGCCTGGTCGCTGCCCCTGCAATTCAACGTCGAGGCGGTCGGCCTGAGCGAGCCGGCGCAAGGCAATTTCACGCCCGTGAAGCCGGGTGAAGCTTTGCCCGGCAAGGTGACCGGCAAGGCCTCGCTGGCCTACCTGGCGCCTTGGGGCACGCAGGCCGCGGCGCGCCTGCTGACGGCGGGACTGCGCGAGGACCTGGTCATCTACTCGAGCGACAAGCCGTTCACGCAGAACGGGCGCACGTATCCCGCGGGCACGCTGATCATCAAGACCAAGGAGAATCCGCCCACGCTCGCGGCTACGCTCGACCGGCTGGCGCGCGACACGGGCGCCGAAATCGTCGCCACCGATTCGGGCTGGATGGAGGACGGAGTGAACTTCGGCAGCCGCTACGTGGTGACCATGCGCAAACCGACGATCGCGCTCGCCTGGGACCGCCCGGTTTCCTCGCAGACGGCCGGTTTCGCGCGCTTCGTTCTCGAGCGCCAGTACAACTATCCGGTTTCCGCCATCCGCGCGCAAACCCTGGGCATGGCCGACCTGAGCAAGTTCCAGGTGATCATTCTGCCCGATTCCGGCTTCGGCGAAGGCTATGCCGCGGCGCTCGGGCCCAACGGCCCGCGGCGTCTGAAGGACTGGGTCGCCGGCGGCGGCACGCTCATCGGCATCGGCGGCGGCGCGCTCTCCTTCATGGCGGACCCGCGCAACGCGCTGCTCTCGGTTCAGCAGGAGAACCTGGCCAAGCCCGCCGAGGCCGCAAAGGAAGCCGCGGCGCCGAAGCGGCTGGAAACTCCGGCGGCGCCCGGCGGCGCGCCCGGTGCGCCCGGCGCACCCGGAGCAGCCGGTGCGACCCCCGCGGAAACTCGCGCTCCCGGAAAGATCCTGGCTAAGGAAGAGGACTTCCTCAAAGCCATCCAGCCCGATACGGAATTGCCCGACGCGGTGGCGGGTGTGCTGCTCAAGGCCAGGACCGATCCGGACCATTGGATCACTGCCGGCGCGCCCGAAACAGTCTACGCCGTGGTTTCCGGCCGCGCGGTTTTCACGCCCATCAAGCTCGACAAGGGCGTCAACGCGGCGTATTTCGTCGGCCCCGGCGAGTTGCTGGCCGGCGGCTATCTGTGGGAAGAGAACCGCAAGCAGTTGGCCTACAAGCCGCTGATGGTGATCGAGAGGCAAGGCCGCGGCTTCGTGGTGGGCTTCACCGCCGACCCAAACTATCGCGCCTACATGGACGGCCTGAACCTGCTGTTCCTGAACGCGGTCTTCCGCGGCCCCGCCCACGCCCGCACCGGCGGCCGCGAGTAGGAAATCCGGATTTACCCGAATCGCGCGGTGATCGCGCCGGCGATCTGGCGGCTGGCCGTGCCGTCGCCGTATGGGTTGTGGGTCAGCGACATGCGCCGGTGCTCGGCCGGATCGTCGAGCAGGCGGGTGGCTTCGGCCAGGATCCTGTCTTCATCGGTGCCGACCAGTTTGACGGTGCCGGCCTCCACCGCCTCGGGGCGTTCCGTGGTTTCTCGCAGCACCAGCACCGGCTTGCCGAGCGACGGGCCTTCTTCCTGGATTCCGCCCGAGTCGGTCAGCAGAAAGTAAGCGCGCCGCATCAGGTCGACGAAGGGCACGTAATCCAGCGGCTCGATCAGGAACACGTTCGCCAGGCCCGAAAGCGCGCGCCGGACGGGCGTCTGCACATTCGGGTTGGGGTGTACCGGATAGACGATCTGGACGTCCGGCCGCGCCGCCAGCCGCCCTAGCGCCGCGCAGATGCGCTCGAAGCCCGCGCCGAAGCTCTCGCGGCGGTGCGCCGTGACGGCGATCAGTCTCCTGGCCGGATCCAGCATCGGCCAATCGCGCCCGGCCAGCGCGCCGCGCTCGAGTTGGTCGCGAACGTACAGTACCGCGTCGATGCCCGAATTGCCGGTGACCACAACGCATTCCTTGGGCACCAGGTCATCACGCAGGTTTCGGGCGGAGGTTTCGGTGGGCGCAAAGTGCAGCGCCGCCAGGCGCGTGGTCAGCACGCGGTTCATCTCTTCCGGGAAGGGCCGCCAGATGTCGCGCGTGCGCAGGCCCGCCTCGACGTGGGCGACCGGGATCTTGTGGTAGAACCCGGCCAGCGCGCCGCACAGCGTGGTGGTGGTGTCTCCCTGCACCAGAATCAGCCCGGGGCGCGCCTCTTTCAGCACCGGGTCGAGCGCGGCCAGAATCCGCGAGGTCGCTTGCGCCAGGGTCTGGCTGGGGCGCATCACGTCGAGGTCGTAGTCCGGTTGAACGCCGAACGCCGCCAGCACCTGGTCCAGCATTTCGCGGTGCTGCGCGGTCGCGCAGACGCGCACGTCGAACTCCCCCGCGCGCTCGCGCATGTGGCGCACGATGGGGCACAGCTTGATGGCCTCCGGCCGCGTGCCGAAGACGAACAGGACCCGGATGGGACCTTGCGCAATTGCCTGAGACGCCATTTAGACTACATGATACTCTGGGGAACGTGGGGACAGACGGGACGTTCCCGGGGAACGTCCCGTCTGTCCCCACGTTCCCTGATTGCCATGACCAGCAAGGAACGAGTCGCCGCCGCTCTCGACCACAACCAGCCGGACCGCGTGCCGGTGGACTTCGGCTCGACCGCGGTGACGGGCATCCACGTGAGTTGCGTCGCCGCCTTGCGCGACTACTTCGGTCTCGAAAAGCGGCCAGTGAAGGTGCACGAGCCCTACCAGATGCTCGGCTGGATGGATGAGGACCTGAAGCGGGCGCTCGGCCTGGACGTGGACGGCGTGTTTCCGCCGCGGACGATGTTCGGTTTTCCCACCCTCGATTGGAAGCCGTGGCGCACGCCGCAGGGCCTGGAGGTGCTGGTTCCCGGCAACTTCAACACCCGGGTGGACGCCAAAGGCGACACGCTGATCTATCCCGAAGGCGACCTCTCGGCGCGTCCCTCCGGCCGCATGCCTAAGGACGGCTTCTTCTTCGACACCATCATTCGCCAGGAGCCGATCGACGAAGACAAGCTCGATCCGGAGGACAATCTCGAGGAGTTCGGCCCCATTTCCGACGCCGACATGGCGCATTTCAAAGCGGCCGTGGGGTCGGTATCCGGCTCGGGCCGGGCGGTGATGGCGACCTTTGGCGGCACGGCGTTCGGCGACATCGCGCTGGTCCCCGGACCGTTCCTGAAGAGCCCCCGGGGAATCCGCGACGTGTCCGAGTGGTACATGTCCACGGCCTCGCGCCGCGATTTCGTGCACCGGATCTTCGAGCG
>JAUYBU010000435.1 GCA_030693045.1 Bryobacterales bacterium
GACCTGCGCATTCGTCCCATCCATCACCGCACCGAAGACCATGTCCGGGCGCACATTTTCTTATGCATGCTGGCCTTCTATGTGGAGTGGCACATGCGGCAGGCGCTGGCGCCTTTACTGTTTGAGGATGAGGAACTGGCCCAGAACCGGACGCGCCGCGATCCGGTTGCCCCAGCCCAAGCCTCCGACTCAGCCAAGGCCAAGAAAGCGGATCGTGTCACTCCCGACGGTTTCCCGGTCCACAGCTTCGACACGCTCTTGCGGGAACTGGCCACCCGTTGCCGCAACACCTGCCGGATTCCGTCCGATCCCAGCGGCACTACCTTCCAGCAACTGACCGAGGTCACCCCGCTGCAGGCACGCGCCTTCCAACTCCTCGGTTTGTAGCCAGAAACGAAAACCCGCCCGCGACCCTTTTCCTCATCCACTCAGCCGGATAGTCCGCACGGCAAGATGGAACTTCGGGCTAGCGATCCTCGTGAACCGCCTATGCATAAAGTCGTTTCTCCGTTCCGGCCAAGAACCACTCAATGCACCGGCTCAGGTTGTCCGTCCAGTACTCGTCCGGGCAGTTCGGAACGGGCTGGAAAATCTCAATTAGCTCCCGCTGTTGGCGGCGCGGCAAAAGCCAGTTGCCGACCGTGTAGATAAACCGGCTCCAATCTCCAGTTGACGGTTGGAGGTTTACAGCCAGAATGTCAAAATCGCCAAATCGGTACGGGCGTGTCTTCTGACCTTTCTTTTCACCGCTTCTCGTCTTTTGCACTTCAACTACATAGACCGTTTCCGACGCGCAGTTCAGGGATGCGCGTGAGCGTGCGGCGTACTCTTTAGGGACACCCGCCTCCCTACGCTGCAACTTCACCTGAATCCGGACGCGAGCATCAGATCTCTCAAGCAGAAAATCATAGGGCTGGTCGCCGACAATTGCGACCGCCTTCCACCCATCTGACTCCAACTCCGGAAGAACAGCCTGTGCAAATGTCGCCTCTGCGAGAATGCCACGAATGCCGCGCAGGGTAAGATCCGACGAGCGCGCAATTGCCGTCAGAATGGCTTCAGCCGTCGTGCTCCATTGCTGCTCGAGCGGATGAACCGGAACCCGCTGCCTCAAGTAGTTCAGGACGAGACGCCTCTCACCCTCACTTGATCCGTCGATCAGCTCACATATTCTATCCGTCAGTTCACTCATTTTGGGGGCCTTCCAGCCGGCTCCGGTGCGAACTCTTCCACGTCTTTGCGCCGGACAAGGAGGCGTCCTCCGATCTTAAGGACCGGCAGCCGGCCCTTCTTCACTAGAAGCGCGATAGCCTGCCGCGACACACCGCGAAGCCTGGCAGCTTCGGCCTGTGAGATCCATTCATTCGGGTCGCGAAAATCACTTGACATTGTCAACCCATTCTTTTATAATCAGATCGTAGATAATTATATCGATAAGATTGGAGTGGCGATGTCGTCGATGCCAGGAGGTCGTGCGGATGCCGAAGTAGATTCTTTGGATTTTGGGGCGTTGCTCGCCAAAGATCCTCTATACCGAACCGCACACGGGGCCGCGTTCCTCGGCGATTCGTTGGACCTACTAGCCCAGGTTCCCACAGGCAGCGTGAATCTGGTCTTCACGTCGCCCCCGTATGCGCTCCATTTCAAGAAGGAGTACGGCAACGCTCGTAAACGTGATTATGTTAAGTGGTTTCTTCCATTCGCCAGTCAGATCTTGCGAGTGTTGAAGGACGACGGCAGCTTCGTCCTGAACATCGGCGGTAGCTACAACGAGGGGACGCCTACACGTTCGCTATACCACTTTCATTTGCTGATCGCACTGGTCGAACAAGTCGGCTTCCATCTGGCACAGGAATGCTTCTGGTACAACCCTGCAAAAATGCCCATGCCTGCCGAATGGGTGACGGTTCGGCGGATTCGCGTCAAGGATTCCGTGGAGTACGTTTGGTGGTTCTCAAAAACGCCGTGGCCGAAAGCCAGCAATGCGCGGGTACTGAAGGAATACAGCCCCGACATGATTCGGTTGAGTCGCCGGGGAGTAAGACCCACGGTGCGCCCGTCGGGGCACGTGATTCGGGATTCTTTCGACAAAGTTGAAGCTGGCGGTGCTATTCCTCCCAACATTATTGAGAATGGACTGCCGGAAGAACTGGGCCTTCCAATTCCTGAGAGCATGCTGAAGTTCGGCAACAATGCAGCCAACGACGATTATGCAAAGCGTAGTAAGGAACTCGGTCTGAAGATGCACCCTGCTCGGTTCCCTGCCGCGCTGCCCGAATTCTTCATGAGGCTGCTGACCGAGGAGGGCGATACCGTCATAGATCCTTTTGCCGGGTCAAACACGACCGGTGTCGTTGCGGAAAGACTTCGGCGGCGGTGGTTAGCGATGGAGCAGGTGCCCGAGTACCTGGAGGCGAGCAAGGTGCGGTTCGAGCGTTCTTCCGACCCTGCGGGGGCGTGTTACGAGGAGCCGCAAGCCACGTTATTCTGAGCTGACCATCGCTGTGCGAGCATTCTGCTAGTCGGTCGGACGGTAAGTTCATTTCACCTGATTGCGTTGTGTTGAAGCGTGAGGACCGTCACAGCTACAAAACCGACTGCAGCGGATTCTGGGGGTACTTGGAAGTGGCCGTATCTGCTTGCTTCCGTTGGTCGGGGCGGGCGGATTCGAACCGCCGGCCTTCTGCGCCCAAGGCAGACGCGCTACCAGGCTGCGCTACGCCCCGATTCTTTGATTCTACCGCTTGGCGGGGGCGTCGAGTTTGGCGATGAGGTCTTCCAGCAGCCGCGGCGCGTAGTTTGACGTGCGGGCCGGGCCACCTTTGCTCTCGCGCGGCAGCGCTTTGATCCGGTCCTTGCGCCCGGCCGCCTTCCCCCCCAGCGAATCGATCGCGTTCAGCGCCAGCAACGACACGTGCAAGCTGTTGGTGTCCAACCGCGCCAGTTCCAGCAGCGCATCCAGCGCCGCGGCCAGGTCCTGAGCGTCGCCGTAGCGTCCCAGCGCCTCCCCCGCGACGACACGCATCGAAGGCGAAGCGTCGGCCAGGGCTTTTCGCAGCGCCGGTTTCGCGCTCTTCACAGCGTTGCCGCCGCGCATCAAAATGCCCATCGCCGCCCAGTAGCGCACCGCGCTGTCGGCGTCCCCGAAGGCCTTCACCAGGTCTCCGGCCGCGCGCGGGTCGAGCATCGAGGCCGCCTCCGCCGTGGCCATGATCTTCTTCAGCGGGTAGCGGCTCTCGTCGTGGCCCATTTCGTAGGGCGTTGACCCTTTCGAGCGCGTGTGAATTTCATCCTCGGGCAGAAAGCCGACGTCGCGGATGGCAAGGGCATGCTCCTGCTGCGCCTTGCGCAGACGCTTCAAAATGGCCTGGTGCCCGGGCGATTTCGCCAGGTTGTTCACCTCGTCGCGATCGTTCTCGAGATCGTACAGCTCCTCGGGCGGCTTGGTCTCCCAGAACCGCTTCTGCGCGGCGTTCAGCTTGCCCTCGTCGTACAGCTTCTTCCAGACCTGCGTAGTCGGCGTCTCGAACATGTAGGCGATGTGCTGGCCGTAGATTTTGTGCGGCATGTAGTTGCGGATGTAGATGTAGCGCTTGTCGCGCACCGAGCGCACCATGTCGTAGCGCTCGTCCATCCGGCCGCGGAAACCGTGGTTGAACTCGGGGTCCGGCGTCTGGTGCTCACCCAGGAAAGCGCGCCCCTGCAGGTAATCCGGCGGCTTGACGCCGGCCAGGCTCAGCAGCGTCGGCCCCAGGTCGATGAAACCCACCTGGCGGTCGCTGGTCGCGCCCGGTTTGTAATCCTTCGACGCAAGCCGGCGGAACTTCTCCGGGATGTGGACGATCAGCGGCACGCTCAGCCCGGAGTTGTACGGCCAGCGCTTCGAGCGCGGCATGCCGGAGCCGTTATCGCCATAGAAGAACACGATGGTGTCCTCAACCAGCTTGTCCTTTTCCAGTTGCTCGAGCAGGGCTTGCGCCTGCCGGTCCATAGTGGTGATGTTGTCGTAATACTGCGCCCAGTCGTGGCGCACTTCCGGCGTGTCGGGATGATAGGCCGGGATGCGCACCCGGGCCGGGTCGTGCACCAGCTTGTGCGGGCGCTTGCGGATCTGGCTTTCGTGGGTGATCTCGAGATTGAAAACGGCGAAGAACGGCTGCCCCGGCTTGCGGTTGCGCCAGTGCCCCTTCTTGCTCGACTCGTCCCACACGCCGGGCGGCTTCTCCAGGTTGTAGTCTTCCTTCGCGTTGTTGGTGGCGTAGTAGCCCGCCTCGCGCAGAACCTGCGGATACAATTCGCAGCCCGCGGGCAGCCGGGTCCTGCTGCGCATGTGCTCGCCGCCGGTGGACGGCGCGTACATCCCCGCGATCAGCGACGTGCGCGCCGGCGCGCAGACCGGCGCGGTGGACCAGCAGTTGCGGTAGCGCAGGCCGCGCGCGGCGAACCGGTCCAGGTTGGGCGTGTCGGCGTAGGCGTCGCCGTAACATCCGAGATTCGGGTTGATGTCTTCCGAGACAATCCAGAGAACATTCGGGCGGACGGACGCGGCCGCGCCCGCAAGCGCGCTTGCGCCCAGCGCGGCCGAAAAACCGCGCCGCGTGAATTGAGTGCCGGACATTGTGGTTTCTCCCGTGCCGTAAGGACTAGAACCCGATGGAGAGGCCGACCGATCCTTGCAGTTGCTGCAATAGGCCGCCGGAGAACTTGGCCTCGTCCTTGAATTTCAGGCCGTACGGCGCGCCGCTGAAGTAATGGCGGAAGTCGGCCCGGAACAGGGCGTGAGGGAACAACCGGATCTTGATGCCGCCCCCGTAGTTGGCGCCGAAATTCCTCGAGTTGCCGTAGCCCCATTCTGCGATGTGCGGCTCGCCGTATCGTTGCATCTGCGCGCCGCCGGTGATGAATGGCCGCCAGCGCTCGCCCTTGGGCATCATGTACAGCAGGAAGTTGTACGACAATTCCTGAATCCGGATCCGGTCCCGCCTGAGCAAAACGTAATCGGGAGCCTTAGTGTCGGGGCGGGTCTTGGTCGTGAGATCGGCGAAGTTGAGAAAATACCCGATCTCGTGGCCATAGTATCCGCGCGAGTTTGCCGTGAAGCGGACGCCGTAGCCGTACTTGCCCTTGAGTTTGGTGTCGTCGTCCTGAATGTTCTGAAGGGCGATCGAGCCCAGATTCTTCTGCCCGATGCGCGTGTAGGAGCCCCCCGCGCCCACCTCCCAGGTCTGCGCGCCGCAGACACCTGAAATCAGCAAGGAAAACAGTGCGACGGTTACGATTCTATTCATATTGGTTGTTGCCGAGGAAAAGGAGCCCAATTAACGAGTATACGACCTCCGGCCTGCCCGCCGTTCAGTACAGCGGCGCTTCCGGCTTGACGCCGATCAGGTCCGTTACCGTGCGCCCGCCGCGCTTGACCCGCGAGAGCGTGTAGACCGTTCCATCCTTGCCGACGGCAATCGAGTTGACGTAGGCCGGGCGGTCGCCGTTGCCGAAAAAGATCGCGCCGTGATCGGTGTACCTCGTGGTCGGGATGTCGTAGGTGATCAGGTGCAGGTTCTCCTCGCCTTTCGACTCGCCCTTGCCGGTCGAGTCCTTGCCGCGCACCCGCTTGCCATCGACGTAAACCGGCCCGCCGGTCAGGTAATGCAGCGTGCGGCCGTTGGGTCCCAGCGTGAAACCCAGGTAGCCGTAGCTGAATTGATCGTACATGCCGCTGCGCTGCGATGGTAGGGAGGTGATGCGCTGGAGCAGTTCGACGCGCTCGGCGCGCGGGTCGAAGCGAAACAGGTAGCCCGAGTTGCCGTGCACGCCGTAGACGCGCTTCTCCGCCGCGTACCAGATCACCTGCCGCCAGTTGTAAGCCATGTGGCCGGCCGAGGTGGGATCGTAGAGTCCGAAGTAGTCCTTCTTCATGTCGTCGCCGGCGACCGTTTCCACGCCGTCCCGGTCGTACCGGTAACGGTGAATCGCGCCTTCGCCGGTGGTGAAGTAGACCGAACCGTCTTCGGGATCGACGGCCAGGGAGCGGCAGATGGTGCGGTAGGTGGCTCCCTTGCCGTTCTCGCCCCGCTCGAAAAATCCTCCCAGGTCCTTCAGCTCCCTGGCCGCCAGGTCGTAGCGGAAGAAACGGCCGGTGGGCCAGGTAAGGCCGTAGATGCGGCCTCGCCGGGGATCCATGTTCATGGTGAGGATGCCTTCGCGATTGGGCACGATGGTCAGCGATTCGAACTTGCCCGAGGCCATGTCGTAAGCCAGCAGATGGCCGCCCCGGTAGGGTTGGAAGCCCGGCGGGGGAACGCCCGGCTTCTCCATGTCGTCGATGATCGAGTAGAAACCCAGGTGCGTGGCAAAGTAGAGTTTCCCGTTGGACTCGACGAAAGTGACGTGGCTCTTGCCCTGCGCGATGGCCCGCGCGTCTTTCTCGCCACAGGCCTCGGTCAGATCGCCCAGGCGCTTCACCTGCCCGGTCGCCGGATCGAGCGAGCACATCACGGCGGCCACATCGTGCTTTTCCGAACTCAGGACGTAGTAGATCTTGCCGTCGCTGGCCGCGCCCATGCCGTTGTAAGTATCGTGGGCGTCGGCAAAACCGGAATCGTAAACGCGCGCCGTCAGTCGCTTCTCCGCCGGTTGCATCGCGCATCCGGCCAGAAGGAAGAGCACTGCGGGAAAAATTGCCAGCCAATTCCGGGGACAGGCTACGTAACCTCGGAACTCCAGCTCGACGAAGCCGCACCCACTGGCGATCTGAGTTTCGAGGTTACGTAGCCTGTCCCCGGAATTCACGCCGCGTCCTGCTTGGTCTCGATGCGCATGCGGTAGGTCTCCAGCAACCCGGATGCCTCGATGCCGATCTGGCCGGCGTATTGCCTCAGATAGCTCCTGGAGAAGATTCCGCCCGGCAGTTCCGAAAACTCCTCGGCTTCGATCGCCCGCAGGAAGCGGATGCTGATCTTAGTCGCGTCGGCAATCTGTTCCAGCGTGCGGCCAGACTTCAGGCGAGTCTCCGCCAAGTTCAATGACCCGGCGGTCACCGCCCGAAACTGGCCGTTTCTCTTGACCATCCCGGTTCTTCCTCGGAAAACCCCTATCATACCCCAAACCCGGTTGAGCGGGGCCTCACGGTTCAAACGGCCACCGCGCCGTGGTGCTGTAACCGCCATCGACGGCGATGACCTGGCCGGTGATGTAGTTGGCGCCCCGGCCGGACAGAAAGACCGCCAGCGCGGCCACATCGGCCGGCTTTCCAAAATCCGGATTCGAACTGGCGCCTTGGAACCACTCCCGCATCCTATCGGATTCCCACATGGCCCGGTTCAGGTTGGTCGGAACCATCCCCGGAGCGATGCAGTTGACCTGAATGCCGTGTGGCCCCCATTCGGCGGCCAGCGTCCGCGTCAATCCGGCCAGCGCGCTTTTGGTGATCGCGTACACGGTCAGATAAGGCAGGCCGACCAGCGACATCAGGCTGCCGATCAGGATGATCTTGCCGCCGCGGGCGCGCTCGACCATCCGCTTGCCAACCAATTGCGTCAGGTGCACGATGCCGTGGAGATTGGTCTCCAGCAGCCGGTCGTACTCCTGGCGGGTGTATTCTTCAAAACGCTTTCGCAGGTTGATTCCGGCGACGTTGACCAGGATGTCGACGTCCGGCAGGGCGGCCGCGACCGAGCGGATGGAATCCGGATCGGCGACATCCAGCCGAACCGCTTCGGCCGCCAGGCCCTGGCCGGCGAGCGCGGCGGCCTCGCGCTCGATCGCCTCGACACTGCGCGCCGCAAGCAACGTGCGGGCGCCCGCCTCGGCCAAACCCTGAGCGATGGCCAGCCCGATGCCGCGGCTTGCGCCGGCAACCAGCGCCGTTCGCCCTTCAAGCGAGAACACATCGGGGAACGCCATGAGAAAATCAGTTTACCGCCTTTGGAGGCGGCGCCGCCCCCCGGGCACGTTGAAAGATACCCAGAGGCTCTGTAAAATTGTCTTAACCATGTCTAATATCGCTGTGATCCGAGACGCCCTCGCCGCGGGGGAGGGAATTGTGCGCCTGGCGCCCTGCTGGGTTCCCCGCTCTTTCCTGATGCCTGGCGGAAGGCTGAAGCTCGATCCGCGCGATCTGTACGCCCTGGGCGCGCATCGCGGCGGCATCGACGAGCGCTGGTTCTCTTCCACCACCAACGCCGACAACGGCCCCGGTACGCCCGCCGACGAAGGCCTCAGCTACATCGCGCAGAACGGCAAGCGCGTGCTGCTCAAAGAGGCCATCGAAACCGCCGGCGACGATTTCCTCGGCGCCGATGTCATGAGCCGGTACGGCGGCTTCAACCTGCTCTGCAAGTTCTTCGACAACCTCGGCCCCATCCCCCACCACATGCACCAGATGGAGGAGCACGCCCGCAAGGTGGGCCGCAAGGGCAAGCCCGAAGCCTACTACTTTTCGCCCCAATACAACATGAAGGAGAACAACTTCCCCTACACCTTCATGGGGCTCGAACCGGGCACCACCAAGGACGACGTGCGGCGCTGCCTGGAGCGCTGGAACGAGGGCGACAACGGCATCCTCTACCACGCCAAGGCCTACAAACTGAAACCCGGAACCGGCTGGCAGATCGACGCCGGCGTGCTGCATGCCCCGGGTTCGCTGGTGACCTATGAACCGCAGGTCAACTCCGACGTGTTCGGCATGTTCCAGTCCATGGTGGAAGGCCGCCCGGTGCCGTGGGACCTGCTGGTGAAGGACGTCCCGCCCGATCACCACCACGACCTCGACTACATCATCAGCATGCTGGATTGGGAAGCCAACGTCGATCCCGAATTCGCCGCCCACCGCTGGCTGCACCCGAAGCCGGTGAGAGACGACGCCGAGATGAAGATCTCGGGCTACTGCGAAAACTGGGTCTGCTACGGGGCGCCTTTCTACTCGGCCAAGGAACTCACGGTGTTCCCCGGCCGCTCGGTCACGGTCAAGGACGCGGCCGCCTACGGCCTGATCGTGGTGCAGGGCTGGGGCTCCGTCGGCAAGCAGGAAGTCGAAACGCCGTCCATGATCCGTTACGGCGAAATGACCAAGGACGAACTGTTCGTCACGGCCGCCGTGGCCCAGGGCGGCGTGGTTGTCACCAATCGCAGCGACAAGGAAAACCTGGTCATGCTGAAGCACTTCGGACCCGGAAATCCTGATTCCGCGGCCCTGGTCGAAGCCAGGTACAAGTAGGACAGGCATCCTGGCCTGTCCTAGGCCTCAGAATGAGGCTTCCCAGGCGCTCTGGCCGGATCAAGATGCACCCAGATCTCATCATTGACACGGTTCCAGCAGGCCATCCCGCGGGAAATGTGGGCCGCCGCCCACCTGTCCGGTTTGACGACAGGTCCATGTGGGTTGCGACAGAGGGTCGGGCCGACTCTCCGCAAATCACCGTGACCGGCGTTTACCAGGAGTGATGTCGGGGTGGGCTGCGAAGATCCCTAACCGCTGGGCGACCAGGCTGGAACTATCGACGCGGTGGCGTGTCGAGTGTTGACAACGTCTCCAAGGGGGCGCATACTTGGGTCGAATGTCGACACGAAGAGATGCCGACCGCATGGCCATCCTGCAGGGCACGCTCGATCTGCTCATTCTGCGGACCTTACTGTTTGGCTCGCACCACGGGCAAGGAATTGCCCATGCAATTCGGAGACAGTCGGAAGAGGTCCTGCTGGTCGACCATGGGTCGCTCTATCCTGCCCTCCAGCGGCTGGAAGAAAAGGGCTGGCTCCTCGCCGAATGGGGTACCAGTGAGAACAACCGCAAGGCACGCTTCTACACGCTTACGAAGGCGGGCAGAAAACAACTCACCGAGGAGACCAGTGCCTGGCGGCGGCTGGTGGCGGCCGTCGGACGGGTACTTGAACCCGAAGGGGCATGAACTGAGCCATGTGGAAGCGTCGGCGCAGCACTCAGGACTTCTCCGAAGAGATTCGAGCACATCTGGCGATAGAAGCAGACCGCCTGCGGCAAGAAGGCCGGAGCGAGGAAGAAACCACCTTCGCCGCGCGTCGCGCTGTGGGGAATCTCACCGCGATGGAAGAGCGGTTTCATGAAGCGAATCACTGGTGTTGGCTCGACCAGCTTCGGCAGGACGTGCGCGGGTGCCTGCGGCAGTGGCGCAAGCGCCCGCTCATGGCGGTGGTCGCGCTCCTGACGATCGCCTTGGGAACCGGCCTCAACGTTGCCATCTTCCGGGTTGTCTGGAGTGCGCTTCTGAAGCCGCTGCCGTACGCCGATGCCGCGGAACTGGTGCAGGTCTGGGGTGTCGAGCAGGCCGACGGCGGAATGTCCCCCGCGGATCGCCGCACCCCGAATGGATTGACGGTTCAGTTGTGGCGATCGCGTAGCCGCAGCTTCCAAATGCTTGCCAGCTACCGTCCGTGGCGTGCCACGGTAGGCAGTGGGGGCGACCCGGAACGCGTCCCGGCAGCACTGGTATCCGCTGAATTCTTGCCAGTTTTGGGCGCTCACGCTGTGTTGGGCCGGCTTTTTGCGACTGAAGAGGTGCACCCTGGCACAGATGATGTCGTCGTACTCAGCTACGGGTATTGGAAGATGCGGTTCGGTGGCGACCGCGACCTCATCGGAAACAGTATCCTGGTCGACAGCAAGCAGTGCCAAGTAATCGGAGTCCTAGCGGCTGATTTTCGCGATCTGGTCACGTCGGGCATCAGGCCGCCGAGCGTGTACCTACCGATTTCGAAGGTCGCCAAAGGGCCGTTGAAGGTTTTCTCCGGCCGCGTGATCGGACGGCTGGGAAACGGTGTAGGGATCGAAACGGCGCGATCCGAACTGGAAACGCTAGCACGGCAGGCCGATGTCGAGACAGAAGTGAACGGCAAGCCGCGAGGCGTCAAGATTACTCGCATCGAGGACGAGGTCGGGTATTCGGTGCGTCCGGCGCTGCTGGCCATGTTCGCGGGAGCCATCTGCCTATTGCTTATCGCTTGTACGAATGTGGCCAATCTGCTTCTGGCTCAAGCTATCGGCCGGCGGCACGAACTCGCCATTCGGGCGGCGGTGGGAGCGGGGCGCATGAGACTGGTCCGTCAGCTCCTCACCGAGGCGTTGGTCCTCTCTTTCGGCGGGGTGCTGTTGGGTCTCGGCGCGGCATGGGCGCTCTGCCGGAGCATGGTCGCGCTCTATCCGGGCACTTTGCCTCGTATGGCTGAGGGTGGCGCTACAGGCGCCGTGCTTCTGTTTGCCGTGACGCTGGCTACCTTGAGCGCGACGTTCTTCGGCGTGCTGCCGGCGCTCCTGGCCACCAGTAGAACGGGCGATGCCAGCTTGCGGGCTGGCAGGGGAGGCACCCTGCCGAGCGCGGGCCGCTGGCGGGAGGCTCTGATCGGCCTGCAGGTGGCGACTACGGCGACCTTACTGATCGGAGCCGGCCTGCTGGTGAAGAGCTTCACCACCCTGCGCTCGGTCGATCTGGGTTTCGAACCCGACCATCTGTTTACGGCCCAAGTGGCCCTTCCGGAGAGCCGTTACAGCACAGAAGAGGATCTAACCCGTTTCGCGCGGTTATGGGTGGAGAGCCTGAAGCGCATTCCTGGAGCACGCAGTGCGGCCGTAACGAACACCTTGCCGCTGGCCTTCAACTTGCTCACCGACGTGCAGTTTGACGTCTCCGGTCAGGCCGGCAAGCACCGGGCCGGCGGGCGTGCGGTGATGGGAGACTACTTCGAAGCCCTTGGACTCCGGATGAAGGAAGGGCGCGCACTCACGGCGGCTGATGACGGCCGGCGTGACGTGGTTGTGGTCAACGAAAGCTTCGTCCGCAGTTATCTGAAGAGCATCCCTCCGTTGGGAGCAGTCCTGCGGTTCGGGCCGAGACCGGCCACCGTGGTCGGGGTTGTGTGCGACATCCACACTCTCGGGTTACGGCGACCCGCGCTGCCCGAAATCTACATGCCATGTGTGGCGCTGCCCAGCCCGCTAGTGGACGTCGTCGTCCGGTCCGCCGTGGCGCCGGCGGAAATCACGGCCGGCGCACGCGCGGAGTTACGCCAACTGGATCCCGGTCTGGCCCTGGCGCAGGTCTCGACGATGGACCGCATCGTCGATGGCGAATTCTCCCAACCACGTTTTCAGGCTGTACTGTTGGGGCTGTTTGCCGCGGTTGCGGTGGTGCTCGCTACGGTCGGCGTCTACGGGATAGTCGCGCAGGGCGTGCGGGCACGGACGCAGGAATTCGGTGTCCGGCTGGCGCTCGGTGCCACAGCGCCGAACGTGTTCTGGCTGGTGGTGAAACAGGGCTTGCGCGCACCGCTGATCGGCTTGGCGATCGGACTGGTGGCCGCATTGCTGACGGGCCGTGTGCTGCAAACACTGCTATTCGGCGTCACGCCGCGCGACCCGCTTGTGTTTGCTTCGGCCGCGGTGTTGCTCGCGGTGGTGTGCTTGTCGAGTTGCGGGCTGCCGGCCCAGCAGGCCTGCCGGACCAATGTCGCTCAGGCCCTGCGGGACGAATAAACCGCCCTCTTTACTGGAAACTGGGCGACTCATAACGGACTCGCATCCTGGAGAATTCGAAGTCGCCGAGAGAATGTGAGGGTCCCATTCGTCGGAGAAGGGGTTTCTCGATGCGCGCTCCGGTTCAGGCCGTCGCCAGGAACCTCAGATTGTGTTTTGTCCGCCAGCCGAGCTTGTCTTAACGCCTATGTCTGGGCCTGGCCCTGTCATTCCAATGAAAAGGGGCTCGAATCGCTTCGAGCCCCTTTGTCGCGTCAATCGGAATTGACCCTGGAGTTATGCCTTCTTGGTCCCCTTCTCATCGGGGCTCCTCCAGCATACCATATAATGCCTGAATGACCACCCGCAGGTCGTTTCTCGGCACCGCAACCGCCGCCGGAGTTGCCTTCCCCTCGCTCCAGGTCCCGCGCCGCCGCCCCAACTTCATCGTTATCTACACCGACGACCACGGCTACGGCGATCTCGGCTGCCAGGGC
>JAUYBU010000062.1 GCA_030693045.1 Bryobacterales bacterium
CCGGCGCGCGATGCCAGGCTGCGCTGGCAGACGACCATCTCCGCGGTGGCCGCCAGGTCGCTCAACGCCGCGTGCGTCACCGGAATGTCCAATTGCGCCGTGCCCAGCTTTCGGCGCAACACCGCGGCGCCGATCACGGAAGAGCCCATGCCCGCCTCGCAAACGAACACGATAACGGCGGGCCGCGCCGCCGGTTTCGGCTGGATGGCGACCGGCTCGGTGGCGAAGCGGAACTGCTCCGCGCCGGCTTCCATCGGGCTGGCGCGTTTCACGATGGGAATCGCCACCACGAACGTCACCACCGCCCCAGTGGCGATGCCGCACAGAACCGGCAGCAGACCGCCCTTGGGCGCCAGCGCGATCGCGGTGAAGATGCTGCCCGGCGAATAGGTGGCCACCAGCCCGGCGTTGAGCGTCACGAAGACCAGCGCCGCCGCGCAGCCGCCGGCGATCATCGCCACCAGCGTCAACGGGTTCATCAACACGAATGGGAAATAGAGTTCGTGGATGCCGCCGAAGAAGTGGATGATCAGCGCGCCCGGAGCCGAGCTCCTGGTGGTCCCTTTGCCGAACAGCCAATACGCGCACAACAGCCCGACGCCCTGGCCGGGATTGGGTTCCAGCAGGAAGAAGATCGACTTGCCCAACTGCTTTGCCTCGGCCACGCCGAGCGGCGCCAGCACGCCGTGATTGATGGCATTGTTGATGAACAGCACCTTGCCGGGCTCGATGAACAGTGCAATCAGCGGCAGGTAGCCGGCAGCGGTGATGCGGCGCGAGCCCGCCGCCAGCGCGGCGGTCAGCCCGGCCACGAACGGCCCGGCCAGGGTGAAGCCAACGATGGCCAGTCCCATGCCCAGGATGCCGGCGGAGAAATTGTTCACCAACATCTCGAAGCCGGTTGGAACATGGCGGCCGAAGCGCTGGTCGAACTGCTTCATCAGCCAGCCGCCCAACGGCCCCATCGCCATCGCGCCGATAAACATGGGAACATTGCTGCCCGCAACCATGCCCATGGTTGCCACCGCACCCACCAGTCCGCCGCGCGGGCCGTGCACCAGGCGGCCGCCGGTGAATCCGATCAGGATCGGCAGCAGGTTCAGGATCATCGGATCCACCAGCTTCGCCAGGTGCTGGTTTGGAAACCATCCGGCGGGCATGAACAGCGCGGTGATCAGGCCCCAGGCGATGAAGGCTCCGATGTTGGGCACCACCATTCCGGCCATGAAGCCGCCCACTTTCTGCATTCGCGCTTGAATCATGTGGTGTTCACCTCGCCGCGTTCTTCGATACGGACACGACTGGGAAGAGCCTCGATGGCGGCGCGCGCGGCCACACCGCCGGAAGAAACCACGGCGTCCGCGCGTGCGGAACGTTCCTTCACCCGCTGTTCCATCTCTTCGATGTGTTCGCGGGTCACGGCGAAACCGGGCTGGTTCAACTCGATTTCGGTATCCGGAACCACGACGGTTTTGCCCACTGCTGGATTCAGCGTCACGCTAGCCATCGTCTCGGCGCCTGCGGCAGGGCCCATGCTGGACGGCACGAAGGCCGGCTTAATGCGCAAGCGGCGAAGTGGCGCCGGATTCCGTCGCAGCCCTAGGCAGCTTATCACATCCGCCCCGGTTGCGCAGTCGAGGGCGAACGCAGCGCGGATGTTCCAAAAGCCTGGGCTTTGAGAACGACCCGTGGTCTCCGGACGCGTCCTTCGACCCCCGGAAGCGGGCAGGCAACGTTCCGTAACGTGCTGCAACTCGCAATGTCAAATTACCGATTACATTCGGCCGGAGTTTCCGCGGAGCACAGGCCTCCATCATCGGTACGCCTTGCGCGAAGCGGAGTAGAACCTCTCTGCCAGCCCCTCTGTGCACCGCGAGAGTCATGGTCGAAATACACGGCGCGGACGGGGTGCGCCGGGTCGCCAGTATCGCCCAAGGATGCCGCTGCAAGAATCGTATGGCCGGTATCCGTCTTCACGCCGGCAAAGAGCAGCGTCACGCGCAACACGCTCCCCTCCAGCGCGATGCTTCAGTTAGTCACGCCCGCGCTTCGCGAACCGCTGGCATGCGATTGACGAAACCCGCCTTGGTCCGGCGCAATTCCGCAATTGCGGCCGCACGCATCCGCCTGAGCCTGCTCTGATGCTCGGACTTCACCGCAAGGTTGTTCAGTTCCTCGGCGTCTTCCTGGAGGTCGTACAACTCCTCGAGGTCGTGGATCAACGGGCGAACGTACTTGTAGCGTTTATCCCGCAGCATTACGTACCAGGGAACGTCTGCATGGAAGGCGTCCTTGCCTTCCGGAATGACGTTGGTGTCGGAACCGAACTTCTGCCCCGTGGCGACGAGCATTGCCGGGTAGGGCCAATCCGCCGCGGGATTCTTCAGCAGCGGCGAGAGGTCGCGGCCATGCATTTCCCATGGCCGCTCGATTCCCGCATACCGGAATATCGTCGGAACCAGATCGACTCCGGCCACGGGCGCGGTGCAGACGCGTCCTTCCGGGACCTGGCCCGGCATCGAGACAATTAAGGGCGAACGGACATTGGCATCGTAGGCCGCGATCTTCGTACCCAGGAATCCGTGCTGTCCGAACGCAAGGCCCTGGTCGGAAGTGAAGATGACTACGGTGTTTTCGCGTTGTCCTGTTTCCTCCAACACGTCCATCAGCCGCTTCACCCCTTCGTCCAGACCGAACACGCCCTGGTGATACTGCCGTACCCACGCGTTCAGCGAGCGCCCACCCGCCACCGGCCGACCGTCAGGGCCCTTCCGCCAGTGATTCACCTTCTGGGCCCAATCCGGCTTGCCGGGCCGCGGCGGGAAGATGTCCGCCGGCGTGTCGAAATCCACTCCCGCGTACTCGTTGCGGTGGCGCTCGGCCGGCGTGTATGGCCCGTGAACCGCTCCGTAGCAGAGCCACAGGTACCACGGTTTGCGGGTGTCCCTTCCATTGCCGCGAATCAGATCGACGGCCCAATCCGTGTACTGGTCCGTCGAGTAGCGCTTGAGGATCTCAGTCCTTCCGCCATGGTAGGTGATGGGCTGATTGTAATAGTAGTTTGCGCTGGTTTCGGTGTACTTGGGGCGGTTCCAGACCAGTTGAAAATCCCAGTCCCGGCCATAGCCCGTGTCTGTGCCCGTGTGCCACTTGCCGATCTGAGCGGTGAAGTAGCCGTTCGCCCGAAACACCTTCGGCCAAAAGGGGCACTGCTGGGGGTCGTAGGTGCAGCCGGGATAGGGGCCCTCCATGCGCATCGACTCCACGCCGAACTGGTGATGACCGGTCAGCATCGTCGCGCGCGACGGCATGCACCAGGCGCCGTTGTATGCCGCCGTGAAGCGCACGCCGCGCGCCGCCAGCCGGTCGATAGCCGGTGTGCGCACCCAGGGATACGCCTCGGGATACGCGCTGATCGTCCGGTGGGAATGATCATCCGTGTAGATGAACAGAATGTTGGGCCGCTTCGGCGCGGCCGCGCCCTGGCATCGGCCGCCAGCCGCGGCGAGACCCAGCAGGCTGAGCATTTCTCTTCTATTTCTGCGTTCGATCGATGGCATCAGTGCCTTCCTTTCCGGCCTGTCGCCCGCCGGCGGGCGGCCTCCCCCAAGTGTAGTCCATGCCAGTCGCGCCGCCGCGCGCCGGCCCTCGCGGCGGGCCTCAGGCGAGTTCGATGTTGCGCAGGTCGATTCTGGCATCGTCGAACTCGCCAAGCCCCAACACGCCCGCGATCTCGATGTGCTCGGGCTGGCAGTTCAGACGCGTGCTGACCTTGTCCGGCTTGGACAGGGCGATCGCCGCCATCCCCATCTCCGCTCGCTTCCTGTCCAGTTCCTTCCAGCCGATTTTGTCGACCGCGACCGGATCCGTGGCGAAGTAGATTGTCTTGTGTTCCCAGATGTACTGGGGCCTGGCGGATGGTCCGCCGTGGTACACGCCTTTGACGCCGTCGACGATGTGAAGAACCGCCTTCCGCCGGAAAGGCTGAAGATCGACGATGGCCGGGATAAAGACCGATGTGCAGTGCAGCGTGCTGTTCTGGTGGCTCCGCGCAACGTTGTTCGCCATCCCGTAGGCCATGTTCTTCAAGGCCAGAGTGACGCCGGCCGACTGGTGGTGCTTCAGCACGGGAATGTTGATGAGCTTGTTGATCTCCTTCGTCACGAACTTGGCTGCGTACGATCTGCGGAAGTGCCGGTCGTTGGGATTCTGTCCGGGCTGCACGACCGGCAGCTCCGCATAGCAGTCGGGGTCGTAGCCGCCCATATCGAGCTGAATCGGCTCGTAGGTCTCCGAAGCCCACGCCCAGCGCACGCCTTCCGGGAGCCACTTGTCGTAGCCCGCCCGCACGATAAAAGAGCGGTTGCGGTCGAACACCACGATGTCGCGCGCTTTCACCCCCGCCTGCCTGAGCCCGTCGATGACCGCGTGCAGAACCTCCGGCGCGGAAATCACGCGCGGCATGCCGTTGGGGTTCAGCTTGATCCCGACGACGTCGCCGGGTTCGACGAACACGCGCCAGGCGTCCACCCAGCCCGGAGCGCCGGTCAGCTCGAGCATTCCACGCTGGATCATCTGCCGCACCGGGCCCTGTTGGTACTTATCGGAAATGATGCACCCGGGATGATGGACCGCGACGACCCTCCCAGGGAACGGTCCTGGAATGCCCAGTTTGTCTGGCGCGGGCTTCGGTGCGCGCCCAGTCTGGCCGGCACCGATCAACGCCGCGGAAAGAAAATCCCTTCGTCCTGTCAACAATGGCTGCCTCCTGCGGAGCGAGATCCGGAGCGTGGGCGCCGGTTTGGCACTCATCGATTGTAGTCGGTTTCGCGGACGCCGGTGGGCGATGTTGGGCTGCGCTTGGATCGTTCGTCGCCGGCCGGCGGCAAATTGTGCCGGAATCAGGCCGCCATCCCCGCGAGAAATCAGCCCTGTTGCCGCCTTTCAGGAGTATTCTTCGACTTACCGTAGCCACAACCTGAGAGACCAATGCGCCTATGTCTGGCATTCGACTCGTGCTGTTCACCGCGCGGGAGTTGTCCTCGCCACACGGCCAATGCCCGCATATTCCCAAACATTGCGTGGCTGCTTCCGGGAGGAGAAAGAGGTTTCTGGCCTCCATGGGCGGATCCGATAGCTTCGGGAGCAGCCGCCACGTTCCAAAAGCCTGGACTCACGGCACGGCGCCGCGATGCCGGCGCTCCCCGCGTGGCCCGCCGTGGACCTCGCTCGCGGTAGCGGATTCGGCCGAACCCGCGGCGATCGAGCACACCCACACGGAAGAACCTCGGCCCCACCGCGGCGCGTGCGGCCGTAGTGGAGATAAAGGTCTCAAACTCTTAATACCTTGCAATATACGGCGCAATGGTGTAATCTTCGGTCTCCGGGACCATGCGAGGATCGGACTGCTTGAATTCATCAACCCGGTGCGGATTCATACCCGGTGGCATTCAGGCCGGTGCGGGCCTTGCGGCGCTGGGCTCGGCGGCCGCCGCCGGCGTGGAAGCGCCGGTGTCCGGCGCTCGGCGCCGCGAGGTCATGAAACGGTTCGCCGGCAGTCCTGTCAAGTGAGGCATGCAATCCATGGCTGACCGCGAAACATCCACGAACGGGTTGAGCCGGAGGTCTTTTCTGCGCGGCGCCGCTTCACTGGGATCCGCGGCCCTTCCCGGCGGGACGCTGCCACACGGCCAGCAACGGCCGGCCGGCCCGCCGTTCCGCCTGGCAATGTGCAACGAGGCATTCGCCTCCGAGAAGGAAAAACAATCTTTTGCGGAAACCTGTCAGGCCATCCGCAAAGCCGGCTATACAGGCATCGAAGTCGCTCCCTTCACCCTTTCCGACGACCCGATCGCAATACCGGCGGCCAAGCGCCGCGAATATGCTTCCATCATCAGGTCGGAGGGGCTGACATTTGCCGGTCTCCACTGGCTCCTGCTGACGCCGAAGGGCCTGCACGTGACCGCCCCCGACAAAGCCCTGCGCGAGCGAAGCTGGCTGCATATGCGGAACCTGATCGACTTCTGTGCCGACCTGGGGCCGGACGGGATCATGGTTTTGGGATCTCCCCAGCAACGCGCGGTCACGGGAGGGTTGAGCAAGGCGGAGGCCGCCAAGAACTTCACGGACGGTCTGGCCGGGATCGCGCCGCGGGCCGTCGAGCGTGGCGTCAAGGTGGCCGTCGAGACTTTCAGCTCTCGCCGCGACGACGTTGCCATCATGCTGGCCGATGCCTGCGCAATCGTCCGCCAGATTGACAGTCCCGGTATTCGGATGATGTTCGACTGCAACAACGAATCGGACGAAGCGGAGCCGCATGCCACCTTGGTGGACCGCTACTTCGATCTCATCGAGCATGTGCATATTACGGAAAAGGGGGGCCCGTATCCGGGTACGGGTTCCTACCGCTACAAGCCCGTGTTGAGCGTCCTGCGCCGCCGGGGCTACCAAGGTTGGCTTTCGCTGGAGGTCTTCGACTTCAGCGCGGGCGCCGGCAAGATCGCACGGGAGTCTTTCAAGTACATTCAATCGGAGATCGCCACGTTGGAATAATCGAAGGAGGAGAATCATGCGTTTTCGTTTGTTGTTGACGTTAACGGCGGTATGTGTGGCAGCTAGCGCCCAAACCCCGAAAGGGGGCACGCAGCCGCCGCCAAGAAGACCGCGGCCTACTTATGAGCATCCGGGCTGGAAGCCGACTCCGCTTCAGACCGCCATGCCCAAGACTTCGCTCAAGGTCGAAGAGCATAAACTTCAGAAGGCTAAGTTCCCGGCCGTTGAAGTTCACTTCCATGGCGGGTTCCTGCGCGCGCCGGCCGACTACCAGAAGCTGATCTCGATCATGGACCAGGTGGGCGTGGCCATGCTGGTGAATCTGGACGGAGCGTCGGGAGAAGCCTTCGACCAATACCTGAAGAGTAGCGAACCCTACAAGGACCGCATCATTACCATGGCCCGGCTGAACTACACCGGCGTCAACGACCCGGGCTGGACCGAGAAGATGACGGCGGAGCTGGAACGCTGCTTCCGGGCCGGGGCCGGGGGACTGAAGATCTCCAAGGAACTAGGGCTCGACCTGAGGAACAAGGATGGCAGCTACTTGCAGTGCGACGATCCGCGGCTGGATGCCATCTGGGCCTTGTGCGCGAAGTACAACAAGCCGGTGGTACACCACGTGAACGACCAGGTTGACCGCTTTCTGCCCATCGGCCCGGAGAACGAGCGCTATGAGGCCGGCTTGTGGAGAGATAACGCGAGTGAGAATTACTACCAAACCGGCCAGCCGAGTTTCGAGGAGATCAACAAGCACCGCGAAGCCATGTTCGCCAAGCACGCGAAAACTGTGTTTATCGTCGCCCATATCGCCCACTTGGGGTTCGACCTGAAGCGGGTGGGCGCCATGCTGGACAAATACCCGAACTTCAACGTCGATGTCTCGGCCGCCATCCAGGAACTCGGGCGGCAGCCGCACACGGCCCGCAAATTCCTCATTCAGTATCAGGACCGGGTGTTCTACGGCAGCGACGGCGGCGCGGGCCGTATGAACGACCTGGACGGTTTCTGGAGACCGCACTGGCGGTATTTCGAAACCCAAGACGAGTATTTCGACCATCCGGCGCAATTGCTATCGCCGCAGGGCGCGCCCCTGCACGGCCGCTGGAAGATCTACGGCAGTCTGGTTCCGGATCCCGTAATCCGTAAGATTTACTATCAGAATGCCATGCGGTATTTTCCGGCTGCCAAAGCCGCCATGCCGAAGCACCTGGCCGCCCGCGGCGTCAAGTAACGTGGGGCAGGCGCTTTCGCCTGCCTCTTAGGGCACGCTGAGACATGCCCCAGGTGGGACAGGTCTCCGGCTTGTCCAGGCGCCTCGGGCGTCAGCCCGCCGGAATCTTACAGCGCCCGAATCTTCAGATTCTTGAACCACACCGCGGCCCCATGGTGCTGCAGCGATACGGGGCCGGCCGGCTTGGCGTGGATGAGTATGTCCCGGATTGTAGGAGCGTTGGCCCACCGTTTGGCCGTGCCCGCGTGGGCCTGGTCCGAATTCAGCGAACCCTCCAGCACCATGACGCCGTTGATCCAGTGCTCGAAGTGGTCGCCTTTTACCACCACTCGCCCGCTGTTCCACTCGCCGGGCGGGCGGGACGCCTTGGTCCGCGGCGGAATCATCGCGTACAGCGCGCCAACGTCGTGAACTCCCCCGTCGCGCCCGCCCATGCCACTCGAATCGTCGATCAACTGGAACTCATACGAGACGCTGTACGCCTGCCCGGTCGCGTTGGGGGCCATTTTCGCGCGGTCGGAAACCGGCGCGGTCACCTCGCGCTCGAGCGTGGCTTCGAAGCCGGCCTTCCGGTCCACCTTCGAATTATCCATGAAGATGGTCCGCTGAAGCCGGTATTTCACACCGGTATTCCCGCGAGCCGAGATGCGCCAGTCGAATTTCAGTTCGAAGTCGCCGTAGGACTCGCTGGTGATCAGGTCTTCGGAGATCCGCGGCTTAGGAGTTGTTATCAAACACCCGTCCTCGATCGCCCAGGAATCTCCCGGCGGCTTCTCGCTGGCGGGGTTGCGCCAGCCGTTCATGGTATGGCCGTCGAACAGGAGTTTGTATCCGGCCTGCTTCTCGGCTGGAGTGAGAGTATTATCGGCAGCCCATGCCGACAGGCAGGCGACCGCAATCAAAATCGGCGTTTTCATAGTTCGGTTCCTGGCGGTACGGCGGTTCTTAAGCCAGTTTCGGCACGACATACGGCGCGCGGTAGCGCGTGCGCGTGAACATGGCATTGGCTTCCGCGTCGCCCTTGCAGGTGTAGGTCTCGGGGTCGAAATAAAGCGTGCGGCCCACACGGTAGGAGATGTTGGCCAAGTGCACCAGCATGGTGGAAATGGCGCCTTCTTCGATTTCCGCAATCTGGTCCGAGCGCTTGCGGCTGCGCATCACGTCGAGGAAATTGGCGAAGAGATTTCCGGCCGGGCGCTGGTTCTTCGGACCGGGCGCCTGTTCCTTTCCCAAATAAGTCTGGAACCCTCCCCGGCCAATCGCCAGATACCCCTTGCTGCCGTAGAATACATCGCCCACGGTGTTGGTTTCCGCGCGGCGGCTCAGGGCGGCTTCGCCAATGCCGGCTTCGTGATTGCTGATCCAGTGGCGCACCTCGAACTCCAGCATCTTCTTCTTGCCGCCCTCGTTGAATTCAAACAAGGAGGAAAGGACGTTGGGCGTCTGCTGGTCGTCGTCGAACATGAAGTGGCCGCCCATGGCGCTGACCTTGGTGGGGTACTTGACCCCCAGGCCGCGGCGCGCCGCATGCATCTGGTGAATCCCCTGGTTGCCGATGTCCCCGTTGCCGTAGTCCCACTGCCAATGCCAGTTGTAGTGGAGCCGGTTCCTGGTGAATGGCTTGGCCGGGGCGGGCCCCATCCACAGGTCGTAGTGCACGCCGGGCGGCACGGGTTCTTCCACCGCGCGCCCAATGGTATCGCGCCAGTTGAAGACCAGGCCGCGAGCCATGTACACATCTCCAATCACGCCTTCCCGCAGTTTGTCCACGGCCTCGTCGATGGCCTGCGAGCCGCCGTTGGTGCCGTGCTGGACGATGCGGTTGTATTTGCGCGAGGCCGCCACAATCTGCTGCGCCTCGAACATGTTGTAGGAGCAAGGCTTTTCGACATACACATCCTTGCCCGCCTGGCAGGCCCAGAT
>JAUYBU010000089.1 GCA_030693045.1 Bryobacterales bacterium
GCTGCGGCGGCAAGCGCCCGGTGGGCGAAGCCTGCGCGGAGAAGGGGATTTCGTTGGATGAGATTCGCGCGGGCCTGGACGCCATCGCCGCGCCGGTGGACCATTCGCGCGACTGGAGCAAGGCGACGCTGGGTCAACTGATCTCCCACATCCTGGCGACGCACCACTCCTTCCTGAAAGAAGAACTGCCGCGCCTGGACCAATTGCTCACCAAGATCGTCAACAAGCGCTACCACCATCTGGCGCCGGCGCTCGAAATCTTTCTGGGCCTGAAGGCGGAACTGGACCAGCACTTGCTCAAAGAGGAAATGGTTCTGTTCCCCCGCATCCAACGGCTGGAAGAGGTGCGCGACCCGATCCGAATGATGGAGTTGGAGCACGACAGCGCCGGGAACGCGCTGCGCCAACTGCGCGCCGCCACCAACCACTTCGAGGTTCCGGAAGGGGTCTGCAACACCTATCGCGCCGTCATGGCCAGCCTGGAGGAACTCGAGGCGGACCTGCACATGCACATCCATCTGGAGAACAACGTGCTGTTTCCACGCGCCGCCGCCCTCTGAAACGGGGACAGAGGGGACAGACGGGACGTTCCCCGGGAACGTCCCGTCTGTCCCCACGTTTCCTTACACTGAAGGGGTGAGCTTCCGGCTGGCCGTCAGCTATTCGCCGCAAGGAGACCAGGCTTCGGCCATCGAGCAACTGGCGCGCGGCGTCCGCGACGGCGACCGCCATCAGGTCCTGATGGGCGTGACCGGCTCGGGCAAGACCTTCACCATGGCGAAGGTCATCGAGCAGGCGGATCGTCCCACCCTGGTGATGGCGCACAATAAGACGCTCGCCGCCCAGCTTTACCACGAGTTCCGGAACTTCTTCCCGTCCAACGCCGTCGAGTACTTCGTCAGCTACTACGACTACTACCAGCCGGAAGCCTACATCCCTTCCGGCGACGTCTACATCGAGAAGGAAGCCACGGTCAACGAAGAGCTCGACAAGCTGCGCATGGCGGCCACCCGCAGCCTGTTCGAACGGCGCGACTGCGTCATCGTGGCGAGCGTAAGCTGCATCTACGGCCTGGGTTCGCCGGAAGCTTACTACGGCATGTTGCTGATGCTCGAAAAGGGCCAGAAGATCGAGCGCGGGCAGATCCTGAAGCGCCTGGTCGAAATCCTCTACGAACGGAGCGATGCGGACTTCCGCCGCGGCACGTTTCGCGTGCGCGGCGACGTGATCGAGGTCTACCCGACCTACGACGATCACGCGTACCGCGTCGAGTTGTGGGGCGACCAGATCGACAGCCTCTCGCAGATCGACGCGCTGACCGGCCAGGTCCGCCAGACCTACCAGCGGTTGCCGATCTATCCCAAATCGCACTACGTCATGAGCGCCGAGACGCGCGAGCAGGCGCTCCGGTCGATCGAAAACGAATTGCAGTGGTGGCACGGGGAGCTCGAAAAGCAGGGCAAGCCGATCGAGGCGCAGCGGCTGTGGCAGCGGACCATGTTCGACCTCGAGATGATCCGGGAGATCGGCTACTGCCACGGCATCGAGAACTACTCGCGCCACTTTTCGGGACGCTTGCCGGGCGAGGCGCCGCCGACGCTGCTCGACTACCTGCCGCACGATGCCTTGGTATTCCTCGATGAAAGCCACCAGACGGCGCCGCAGTTGCGGGGAATGTATCATGGGGACCGCTCGCGCAAGGAGACGCTGGTCTCCTTCGGCTTCCGCCTGCCTAGCGCTCTCGACAACCGTCCGCTGACGTTCGAGGAGTTCGAGAACCGCGTCACCCAGGTAATCTACGTCTCGGCGACGCCCGGACCGTACGAGCTGACCAAGACCTCCGGCGCGATGGTCGAGCAGATCCTGCGGCCCACGGGGTTGCTCGACCCGGAGGTCGAGGTCCGGCCCATCAAGGGCCAGGTGGACGATCTGCTGGCCGAGATCCGCAAGCGCGAACAGTTGAACGAGCGCGTGCTGGTGACCACGCTCACCAAGCGCATGGCCGAGGACCTGAGCGAGTATTACTCCGAGGTCGGCGTGCGCTGCCGCTACCTGCATTCGGAGGTGAGCACGCTGGATCGCGTGAAGATCCTGCGCGACCTGCGCCGCGGCGAGTTCGACGCGCTGATCGGCGTGAACCTGCTGCGGGAAGGGCTGGACCTGCCCGAAGTCTCGCTGGTGGCGATTCTGGACGCCGACAAGGAAGGATTTCTGCGCTCCAGCGGGGCGCTGATCCAGACCATGGGCCGCGCGGCGCGCCATCTCAACGGGCGCGCGATCCTTTATGCTGAGGTGATGACCGACAGCATGCGCCGGGCCATCGGCGAAACCACTCGCCGGCGCGCGGTCCAGCACGCTTACAATTTGGAGCACGGCATCACGCCGCAATCGATTGTCAAACCGATCGACATGAGCCTGGTGGCGATCGCGGAGGCCGATTATGTGACGGTGCCGATCGACGTCGAAGAGCCCGCCGCGGAACTGGCGCCCGAAGAGCGCCAGCGGCTCATCGGCGAGCTCGAGCAGGCCATGCGCGACGCCGCCCGCCAGTTCGAATTCGAACGGGCAGCCCAGTTCCGCGATCGCATAAAAACGCTAAGGATGGTCTCCCTGTATGAGAAAAGCCCGATCATTGGCGTTGGTGGGAGCCGGGCCGGTTAGCCGCTCCTTCCTGGCGCGCCTGCCCGCCGTGGCAGAGCATCTGGGTCCGGTGATGAGCCTCTCGTTCCGGCTGGCCAGCCGGATCGCCAACGCCCTGCGTTCCGGTTTTCCGGTAGCAGGCTACAAGGATCTCGACCGCTCCCGTGTGGTCTTGGTCTCCCTGCCGGCCCGGTACCTGTTTCGTGTCGTGTCGGAACTCGCCGCGGCGCCCCTCGACTGGCCCCGCAAGGCGGTCATTCTTTGCGACGGCGAACGCGACAGCGCCGTTCTGGCGTCTCTGGCGGCCCGCGGGGCGGCGACGGCATCGCTGGCGCCGCTGGAAGGCTTCGACGAAAAACAGCTTCTGATCGAGGGCGACCCGGCGGCCCTGCTGGCCGCGCGCCGCCTGTTGGCGCACGGGGATGTCCGGCTGGTGGAACTTCGCCGTCACACCAAGGCCACGTACCTTGCCGGGATCACTTTTCTCACCGCCCTTTCGGCTCCGCTGCTCGCCGCCGCCAACGACTGTTTCCGCTCCGCCGGCCTGAACTCGCGACTGGCGGCCCAGTTGATCGAGCGCCTGGGCGCGCGGACGCTGCGCGCTTATCTGAAAGGCGGTGGGAAGAGTTGGGCCGGCGTGGCCGCGCGCGGCGAGGTTGCCGCGCTGGAACGCATCAGCCCGGAGCTTGCGGCCAGCTACGCGGACGCCGCCCGAGTGGCCCTGCGAACGCGGCGTCGCGGAAAAGCCAGCGCGGCGGGGGCATCATCCTAGCCGGAATCAGCCGCGGCGATGCGACGGCAAAGAAGCGCCAAACTCCCGCATGGTCGCCAGACACTTCGGCGCTCGCCAAAAGTTACCCGGTAACGCTCGGCTAAAGTTACCCTTGCTGGGAACAGGATTGAGAACGCGGAGGGGAAGCGTCGTCATCCGCGCCGCAGGCGCGATCAGGTGGTTTCGAGGGGGGGCAACCTCAT
>JAUYBU010000104.1 GCA_030693045.1 Bryobacterales bacterium
GCAGCGGCAGAAAGTTCGACTTCAGCGATGTACGCTTCCCGGGCGACCGGCGCAACTGCGCCAAGTGCCACGTCAATGGGTCCGAACAACTGCCGCTGCCGGACTACGTATCCAAGGTGAACAACCCGCGCGCGCCATTCAACCCGGTCGGCGCGATCACCGCCGCCTGTACCGGCTGCCATACCCAGGACTCCGTCTATTCGCACGCTCTGGCGAACACCACGGCGCTGGGCGAAAGCTGCTCGGTGTGTCACGGAACGAACGCCGAGTTCTCCGTGAACAAGGCGCACGCTCGGTAATAGAAACGGGGACAGAGGTACCTCTGTCCCCATCCTCCATCCTCCACGCTACACCAGCGGAACCTCGCCCCCCAAAAACCCGTTTCTCCTATTTCGGGGACAGGCTACGAAATCCCGAAACTAATTTCGGGGTTTCGTAGCCTGTCCCCGAAATAGGTTGTTTAGAATGGGGCCTCAGGAGCCGTCTTTATGAATGAAGGGTTCGAGCAGGTTTTTCGGGTGCATCACGCGATGGTGTTCCGGGCGGCGTACCGTGTCACCGGGAACACGGCGGACGCCGAAGACGTCCTGCAGAACGTATTTCTGCGGTTGCTCGGCCGGGGCGAGACGGACACGGTGATGGACAACGCGGAAGCCTACCTGCGGCGCGCGGCGGTGAACGGCGCGCTGGACGTGATTCGGGCGCGAGCCAGCAGGCGTTGGACGCCGCTGGACGCCGCGGCGCCGCTGGCCTCGCAAAGCCCGGCCGGCGCGCCGGAACGCCTGGCGGCTTCGGCCGAGGTTCGCGGATGGCTTCGCGAGGCCGTGGCCCGGCTCAGCGCGCAGGCGGCCGAAATCTTCGCTCTTCGGTTTTTTGAAGACAAGGACAACGGCGAGATCGCGCAGTTGGTCGGCGCCACGCCGGCCACCGTGGCGGTGACGTTGCACCGCTCGCGAGAACGCATCGAACAGGAGTTCCGCGCCTGGACAGGAGAAGATCATCATGGCTGACGACAGATTGGACAAGGAACTGGAAGCAATCCGGACCGAAGCGGTGAGCGACGAGGTCGTGGAAGCGGCGGCCGCGCGCGTTTTGCAGCGGATTCAGGAAGGGCCGATTCGCGGCTGCGCCGATTTCCAGGCGCTGGCGGCCGGCTGCCGCGCCGGCAAACTCTCTCCGGCCAAAACATTGCTGGTCGAGGACCATCTGCGCGAATGCGTGACGTGCCGAAAGGCGGTCGAAGGCCGGGTAGCGGTGATGCCTCTGCGCACCGCGCCGAAACCCTTTTGGCGCTCGCGCTGGGCCATTGCCGCCGGCGTGGCCGTGGTGGCGGTGGCTTCGTCCTGGTTCGCGCTGCGGCCCTCCAGCGGCCGCATCACCATCGAGTCTCTGAGCGGCTCGATGTACCAGGTGGCGCGCAACGTGGTCGCGCCGGTCGCTTCCGGGGCCGAAGTCGCCGCCGGCGGCGAGGTTCGCACCGGGAAGGACTCCGGCGCCGTGGTCCGGCTGGGCGACGGCTCGACGGTGGAAGTGCGCGAACGCTCCTCGTTCACGGTCTCGAATTCGGGCGGCGACACCACCATCCACCTCACCCGCGGCGCGGTCATCGTGCAGGCGGCCAAACGGCGCTTCGGCCACCTGTACGTCGCCACGCGCGACTGCACCGTAGCGGTCACCGGGACCGTCTTCAGCGTGAACGCCGGCGTCAAGGGCTCGCGCGTGGCGGTGATTGAAGGCGAAGTGAAGGTGGCCCGCGGCGACGAGCAGAAGACGCTCAAAGCCGGCGACCAGTATTCGACCGATTCGAGCATGACGCCGGTCGCGATCCGCGACGAAATCGCCTGGAGCAAGAATCCCGAAAAGTACGCGGCACTGCTGAAGGAGTTCGCGGCGCTTGAAAAGAAGCTCGAGACGGTGCGGCTGCCCGACCTGCGTTACTCGAGCCGCCTGCTTTCGCTGCTGCCGGCCGACACGGTGCTGGTGGTCAGTATCCCGAACGTTGGCAACGCGGTCGCCGAGAGCCGGCGGTTGATCGAGCAGCAGGCCGCGCAAAGCCCGGCGCTCAAGGAGTGGTTCGAGGGCGCCAGCGGCAAAGGCGAGCTTTCCAAGTCGGTCGAATTGCTGAGCGCGGCCTCCGAGTATCTGGGCGAGGAGATCCTGATCGCCGCCTCAACCGACGCCAAAGGCAAAATGACAGCCCCGGTGATTCTGGCGGAAACGAAGAAACCCGGATTCGAAGAATTTCTGCGCGGCCGCTTGCGCCAGTCCGGCGTAAAGCAGGACATCCCCTTGTCGGTTCGCGACAACATCGTGATCCTGTCGCCGGGACCCGGGGCGCTCGACAACCGCGCCGGCGGCGGGTTCGCTGGCACGCCCCTGTTTGCCCGCTTGAGCGAGGCCTACCACGACGGCGCGGGGATTCTGGTGGCGGTCGATCTGGAGCGCCTGCCCAAGGGCTCCGGCCCGGCCGACATCCAGCTCAGACACGCGGTCATCGAGCAGAAGATGCTCGACGGCAAGACCGACACGCACGCGACCGTGTTCTTCCGCGACGCCGCGAAAGGTCCGGCAGCGTGGCTGGGAGCGCCGGCGCCGATCGGCGCGCTCGAGTTCGTTTCACCCGAGGCCAGCATGGCGGCGGGGTTCGTGATGAAGAATCCGGCTCGTGCGCTCGACGAACTGGCCGCTTCCAACCAGAAAATCCCGCCCGAGATCCGCGATCTGGCCGCGTCGCTGGGCGGCGAATTCGCCTTCGCTTTCGACGGCCCCGGATTTCCGCTCATGACCTGGAAGATCGCCGCCGAGGTGTACGATCCCATCCGCATGCAGGCGACCATCGAACGCCTTGTCGCCCAAGCCAACCAGGAGGCGCAAAAGCAGGGCCGCCAGGGCATCAAGGCTCGCCAGGAAGCCGCCAACGGCCGCACCTATTATCTGCTGTCGCTGGTCGAAGCCAGCCAATTCGGCGAAGCGGCCTACACCTTCGTGGACGGATACTTCGTGGCCGCGGCCAGCCGCGCGCTGGTCGACCGCGCCCTGCAGTACCGCTCCAGCGGTTACACCCTGACGCGCTCGACCGAGTTTGCCGCGCTTGCACCGCGCGACAGCCACACCAACTTTTCCGGCATGTTGTATCACAACATGGGCCCCACGCTCGGACCACTGGCCGAAATGTTCGCCGCCGGCGCCCGGATCAAGCCGGAACAGAAGCAGGCGGTGCGGCAGTTCGCCTCCGAGCTGAAACCGATGCTGGTGACGGTTTACGGAGAGAGCGACCGCATCACCGTCGCCTCCACCTCCAGCCTGCTGGGCCTGAGCCCGGCACGGCTGGCGGGGCTGTCCGGCCCGCTGGCGATGATGGAGCTGTTCGGCCAGAAGAAGGGAACACTGAAGAAGAAGGCTGCGTATTGATGGGTAATGACGCCCGTCATTGAGTTAGAGAACCTCGAGGTCCGGTTCGGAAAACGGGTCATCCTCAAGCGATTGAGCGGCCGCTTTTCGGGCCGGGCCATCGGTTTGTTGGGACCCAACGGCGCGGGCAAATCGACGCTGATCAACACCCTGCTCGGCTTCCACAAACCCGCCTCCGGCACGGCGCGCGTGCTCGGACACGACATTCGGAAGCAGACCCGCGCGGTCCGCTCGCTCACCGGCTACATGCCCGAAAACGACTCCTTCATCGCTACGATGAGCGGCGTGCGGCTGGTGCGGCTGATGGCGGAACTGGCCGGGTTGCCAAAGCAGCAGGCGCTCGAACAGGCGCACGAAGCGTTCGTCTACGTCGGCTTGGGCGAGGCGCGCTACCGCAACCTGGGCACCTACTCGCTAGGCATGAAGCAGATGGCCAAGCTGGCGCAAGCCATCGTCCACGGGCCCAAGTTGCTGTTCCTGGACGAACCAACCAACGGCCTGGACCCCTCGGCGCGCCAGCGCATGATCCGGCTGATTCAAGAGATTCGGGACCAGGGCGACATCCACATGATCCTTTCCTCGCATCTTCTGCGCGATGTCGAGGAAACCTGCGACCAGGTGCTGATTCTCAAAGACGGCCAAATTGCCGCCTACTGCGACCTGGAAGACGAACGGCGCTCGAACCGGAGTTTTCTGGAACTGGAAACTCGCGGCGCCAACGGCACGTTCACTTCGGGCCTGGAACAGCTTGGCTGCGAAGTCGCCGTCGGCGTCGGCGAACGGCTCAAACTGGTGTTGCCGGAAGGCGTCGAAGTCCGCCAGCTTTACGAGCTGGCCGCGGCCAGGAACGTGCAAATCCGCCGGCTTCAGCACAAGCGCGATTCGCTCGAGGACATTTTCCTGAAGGCCATGGGAGACGCGAATGGCCGTCTATAAGAAGCACTATCGCGGCTACCAGGGGCCGCTCACCTCCGCCTGGTCACGGTTCCTGGTCCCGGTGCGCTACACCTTCGAGGACCTGAACCGCTCGCGCTTCCTGACGCTGTTTTTCCTGGGAAGCCTGATCTGGCCCGTGCTGTGCGCGGCCTTCATCTGGCTGGGCCACAACCTCAGCGCACTCAAGCTGCTGAACATCCCGGCCGGGAAGTTCATCTCCATCGACGTGCTCTTCTTTCAGACCTATCTCGGCTTCCAGTCCATGCTGGCGTTCTTCATGACCGCGTTTGTCGGGCCTGGGCTGGTCTCGCCGGATCTGGCCAACAACGCCGTGCCGCTGTACCTCGCCCGCCCCTTCTCGCGCGTCGAGTACGTCGCCGGCAAGATGTCGGTGCTGGTGATTCTGCTCTCGGCGATGACTTGGCTGCCCGGCCTTGCGCTGTTCGGGTTCCAGGCGTATCTGGAGGGCAACGATTGGGCCGGCCAGAATACGCGCATCGCTTCGGCGTTGTTCGCCGGCTCGATGGTTTACATTCTGATTCTGTCGTTCCTGGCGCTGGCGCTTTCGGCTTGGGTGAAATGGCGGCCGGTGGCCGGCGCTCTGCTGTTCGGCGTCTTCTTCGTCGCCGCCGGGTTCGGCGTGGCCATCAACCAGGTTCTGCGCACCAAGTGGGGTCACCTGATCAACATCAGCTACCTGATCGGCACCGTCTGGACTGAGTTGTTCGAGGAAAAGTTGCGCCGCGGGCCCGGCGCTGTGTTCTTCCGGGTCAAGTCCGGCGAGGAGATTCCGGTCTGGGCGGCCTGGACCGCCCTGGGCGTCGTCTGCGTCTTCTGCGCCTGGATGCTCAACAAGAAGATCCGCGGCGTGGAGGTGGTGCGATGAGCGGGGGCGCGATCGTCTTCGACAACGTCTCGCGCTTCTATGGCGAGGTGCTCGGCATCAACCGCGTCAACCTGACCATTCCGCCCGGCGTCACCAGCCTGGTGGGGCCCAACGGCAGCGGCAAGACCACGCTCATGAACCTCATGACCGGCCTGCTGCGGCCGACGCGCGGCGAGATTCGCGTGCTCGGAATCCGGCCCGACGATCCCGAAAGACTGTTCCGCGTGGCGGGCTACTGCGCGCAGTTCGACGCCTTCCCCAAAGGGTTGAGCGGCTATCAGTTCATTTACTCGTACCTGCGCGTGCACGGGTTCTCGCGCGCCGACGCCGACCAGCGCGCGTGGCAGGCGCTGGAGCGCGCCGGCCTGACCGAGGCGGCCGGACGCGTGGTGGCCGGCTACAGCAAGGGCATGCGCCAGCGCGTCAAACTGGCCCAGGCCATCGCCCACTCTCCCCAGGTGCTGGTGCTCGACGAACCGCTGAACGGCCTGGACCCCATGGCCCGCGCCGAGACCATCGCGCTGTTCCGCTCGCTCGGCGAACAGGGCATGCACGTCATCGTCTCCAGCCACATCCTGCACGAGGTGGACCGCATCTCGGACCAGGTGATTTTGCTGAGCCACGGCTACGTGGTCGCCGAAGGGCAGATCCAGGGCGTGCGCAGCGAGGTGAAGGAACAGCCGGCGCAGATCCTCATCCGCTCGAGCCAGCCGCAGTTGCTGGCCGCGCGGCTGTTCGAGCGAAACCACGTGGTCGAAGCGCGCCTTGAAGAAGACGGACGCGGCCTGCTGGTGCGCACCCGCGACGCCGACAGCCTGTATCTGCTGCTCAATTCCCTGGTGGTCGAGCTGGGCCTCGAAGTGGAAAAGGTGGAGCCGGCCGACGACGATGTGAACTCGGTCTATCAGTACCTGATCGGATCGGAAGGGAGCGCGACATGAACTGGCGGCTGTGGGCGCGGCAAGTCGGCGCGGTGCTGCGGTTGGAATTGAAGAGGACGCTCTTCTCGCGCCGCGCCTGGTGGATTTACCTGCTGGCGGCGGCGCCGGTGGTGCTGTGCGGCGCGCATTCGGTGGTCATGTGGATGCAGCAGCGCGCCTGGCACAGCGTGGCCGAAGATAACATCGCCTTCGCCGCAATCTATCACATCTTCTATCTGCGGCTGAGCATTTTTTTCGGCTGCGTCGGCATCTTTATGCACCTGTTCCGCGGCGAAGTGCTCGAGAAGACTCTGCATTACTACTTGCTGACTCCCATCCGGCGCGAGTTACTGGTCCTGGGTAAGTACCTGGCGGGTTTGATTGCCGGAGTGACTTACTTCGGACTTAGTACGGCGGCGTCCTGCCTGCTGCTGCCGTCGCATTTCGGACCGGCCTACCGGGACTTCCTGTTCCAGGGGCCGGGGCTCGATCATCTGGGCTGGTACGTCGCCGTCACGACGCTCGCCGTGATCGGCTACGGCGGGGTTTTCCTGCTGATGGGACTGCTGTTCCGCAACCCGATAATCCCGGCCGGACTGGTGATGGTCTGGGAAACCAACAACTGGCTGCTACCCTCGGCCGCGCAGAAGGTCAGCGTGGTTTTCTACCTGACTAACCTCTGCCCGGTGCCGGCCCCGCCGAAAGGCGCGCTGGCCATCCTGGCAGTGACGCCCGACCCCGTGCCGGCCTGGATGGCGATTCCGGGACTGCTGCTGGTTACAGCCGCGCTGATCGCCCTGGCCGCCCTCAAGGCCCGCCGCCTGGAAATCTCCTACGCCGAGTGAGAACGTGGAAGAACATCCGGGGACACTCCGGGCTGATCTTACGGAAACTATCGCTTGACCCCGGGACACAGGCGTGTCCCCAGAATGTTTCTACACGTTCTGAGCGGCGGTCGCGGCATATCGAAAGCACTATGGTAACGTTTGTGTTACCATCGAGATGTGCCGGGAAGCACCTTTTCGATTCGGGAATGCCTGGATCCGTCGGGTGAATCCCCCTTTGCACGCTGGTTCAACGCCCTCAATGCGGAGGCCGCCGCGCGAGTGACGGTTGCCTTATACCGACTCGAGCAAGGCAACATTTCAAACGACAACGATGCCAGTTCGGCATGACCACACCCTGACGGTCGCGGCTCAGAATACAATTCCGAGCCGCGACCGTGAGGGAGCGGTTGCTATAGCGCTGGAGTGTGTGAATGCAGGATCGACTTCGGTCCCGGCAACCGGGTCTATTTCGGCAGGGATGGCGAACACCTTTGGACCTGAAGGGAACAGGGCAAGCAAATGGCACTGACACGGGAGTTTCGGGAAACCATATACGCTCGCGCCGGGCGTGACGCGGCATTCCGCAAAGCGT
>JAUYBU010000124.1 GCA_030693045.1 Bryobacterales bacterium
GGTTCCCGCTGCAAGCAGTCGGGCATGTTCTGGACGGTGCGCGGGGCGAACGCCATCCTGGCTTTACGCTGCTGCCAGTTCAACGGTCGCTTCGAGGATTACTGGGAGGCCCGGAGGGCTTGAGTTCCACTTCTATGTCGCACACCCACATGGCCGACACCGATCTGACCAAGGTCCCCACGGGCTGGAGCCGCGCGGCGCTCCTCAGCGGACCGGGTGAATGCGGTACGGTCGGCGCCGACGGCTAGCCCAACCCCATAGTTCCAGCACTACACGCCTGCGTGGACGAGGTTGCTCCCAGGCCGATCCCTGATCCGAAAGTTGCTTTGTTTCAATAACCTAGAAAGCTCCGATTCGCAACCTGCGGGGTTTTGATGCAACTGACTTGACACGGAAGAACATACTGGTTTAGACTCAACCAAGAGGTTGAATAATGATCCTGAAAGACTCTGACGGCTGGCCCACCAGCTTCAATCTGACCGCCGCGGCCCGGGTTGCCGACACGACCGTGGCTGCTCTCCGCACCCGGATTGCTCGCAACCTATTGCATTATATCGGCCAACGGCCCTTGGCCGGAGCGGAACGCCGCTTTACCGTCGCCGGCATCTACGAAATCGCGCTCATTGATGAATTGGAGCGCAATGGCTTGACCCAGGCCGCCTCCTCGCAGGTGGTACGGGTCCTGTTCGATAACCAGATCCGGGTATCCCTGGCGCTGTACCTCCGCGACCATCCAAAGATGGAACTCTCCGATGAGGCACGCAACCTCGCCTGCATCGAAGCCGATCCGGATCTTTGGATTCGGCCTGGCGCCCTTGGGAAACGGGATGTCACCCGCCCGCAGTTGATGCTTTTTTCGTACCCGGATGACTACCCCGAACCGTTGATTACGATGGCCGACGGTTGGGACGAAGTGCCGCAGCGCGCTGTGAATTTTCAGCGTGATGTCCAGACTCTTGGCCGGTCCACTCCCCAGGAAGCGCGCGAGTTTCTCAAAGCCGGTCAGCCGTACCTCCCCGAGAATCACCACGACGTGCAGTCCGGCATAGCGGTCTTCCATATTCTGAACATCACCTCCGTGCTCGCCTGCGTGGATGAGCGCATCTCCGACTACATGGCGGGCGCGCCGCGAGAAGTACAGCCGCTGGCGTAACCACCGAACACCCGTCAACCCGAGGGGCCAAACTAGGGAGCGCCGAAAGGCGCCCAGGGGTGAAGTACGCTCAAGTGAAAATCGAAGGTCAAAAACTGCAATCGATTCTGCGGCGGCAGGTCCATAGCGTCCGTCTTGTTGATGATGACGGGCGGGAGAGGTGTGGAATCAGCGCGCGGTATGCGGCCGATTTCATTATGGAGAGGCCGTACACGGGCTTCGGGAAAAACGGCGTCATCGAATTCCTGAAGCCCGCCGCCATGGACGGAGCACAGCCGTTCGCTACCAAATGGGACATCCGTCAATTGATGACGGAGTATCCCAGGAAGCCGCCAGTCCAGAGCAACCACAGCGAGCGCGGCGCCAAGACCTGGATTCCGCAGCCGGTAAGGGCCAAGACGGGCCGTCGCGGCTCGATCATCACCATTTTCATCGAGAAGTAATCCTCATGCTCAACTGGATTTTCAAAAACCGCTCGGCCGAGCGGAGGGATGTGGTCCGTTCGGCCGCCGACCTGGTGCGAGATCGCCGCAACATCGGCATGTGGAACGAGCGTGTACCGGACTACAGTCGCACCGCGCCCAACGCGATGATCCAGAACCGCGCCCGCTACCTGGTGGCCAACAGCGCCGTTGCCGCGCGGGCCGCGCAGGCATTCGTCGATAACGTGGTCGGGCCGGGCATCACGCTGTTACCGAAGGTCAGCAGCCAGAATTTGAAAGCCGTGCTGCTCGACACCTGGAATGCCTGGACCGATGTTGCCGACGTTGATGGCCTGCTCAACTTCTACGGACTCCAGGCCCTCGCTGCCAGGATGATGTTCATCGATGGCGAGGTGTTCGTCCGGTTCACCACCGACGCCGCCGGCTCGCTCCGACTGCAACTGTTGCCGGCCGAGTTCATCGACACGACCATCACCAGGGACAACGTGATCGCCGGAGTCGAGTTCGACCCGGTCGGCCGCCGCACCGCCTTCTGCATTTGTGAGTGGCACCCCGGCAACCTGCTCCGGCTCCCGCAAAGCAACCGCGTGCCGTCGACCGAAGTCTTGCAGATCTTCCGCCCGGCAATTCCCGGCCAGGTCCGGGGCGTCTCGGCGCTTCTGCCCATCATGCAGAAGTTGAACGACCTCGATCAATTTGACCGCGCCACGCTGGTGAAGCAGAAGACAGGCGCCCTGCTCACGGGGTTCATCACGACGCCCAACGAGAATCCGCTGGGCGCGGCAAAAGCGGATGACGGCACGTGGACTGCGAGCCTGGAGCCGGGAACCATTCAGCGCCTTTCGCCCGGTGAGTCGTTGGAGCTCTCCGACCCGCTTGATCGCCAGCGGCCTCGGTTTGCCCTACAACATCTTGAGCGGCGACCTGTCCGACACCAGCTACTCTTCGGCGCGGGTTGGGCTGATTAAGTTCCGCAAGTACATCGATGCTTTGCAGTGGCAGTTCGTGCACATGTTCTGCTACCCGGTGTTTCAGCGGTGGGTCGAACTGGACGTGCTGCGCGGTGAGCTGCCTCTCCCGTCGCTTCCCGTCCCAATCCGCGTCCATCCTCGTTCATCCGTGGCCATTCTCCTGGCCTTGCGCCCGTAGACGTTCACTCCGACGGCGTCTATTTCTTTCGTTTCTTATCAACACCCTAGCCAGGGTCTGCCAGAATCCCGGTTCTCACGACCTATAGAATGTAATCGGAGATGCACCCCATGCGAACTCCCGCTCAACCAACCGCCTCTTGCGGCCCCAAAACCGGGGAACGCGAGCCCCGCTCCTCCATGCATGCGCGCTCTCTAAGTCTGCTCGCCAAAATCATCGCCGTCATAAAGGAGTCGCTCAAAGGCTTCCAGGGACTGGTCCGCCAGCACATGCTGTGCATCGCCCCGCGCAACTACGTCGAGCAGGACGCAGTCGAGGAAACCCGCTCCGCCACCTGGCGTCTCTACCGCCTCCGGGCCATCGAACGCAATGCCATCGACCTCGAATGCTCAGCCCATCCCCGCGGCGATGTCACTCGGCCCTCCCTCGCTCGTATCGAGACACCGCGTAGGATCGAGGCGCAAAAAGTTTCGGCCAACCCCCCCTCGTGGGGCAGGCCTAAGGTGAGGCGCACTCAGGGCCAACCGGCGGGGCGCACTGTGCGCCGGAGCCTTAATCCATGCGCCTCCCGCCACACATCTTCGTTCCTCGGATTTCAGCCTGTGAACTCCAAAAAGCCTCCGCCTTCGCCATCCCGCGGACAACCCGGGCAGAACCCGGGAAGAACCCACCAGAACCCACCGGAAACCCACCAGAACCCGCCGACAACCCAGCGCCGGGTTTCCCAGCCAGATGCTCCCCCGTCACAAGAGTGGCGCGGCCTTCGGTCCCTGTGGACTGCTTGGGTGGCACGGTGGCGCCGCCTTGAAGTGCTCATCGCCAACGGCTTCGGAATCTGGCGGTCGCTCGACGGCGGCGCCACCTGGAGCGGGCTGAACGATACCCTTCCGAATCTTCCCGTGCGCCGGCTGCGCGCCCTGTCGCAAACCCTGGGCGTCTCGATCACCGCCTGGTCGCCGAGCGCGGGCTACGACGGCCGCAACTGGCTCGAACCGCGCCCGGTAGCCGGAGCGTCGGTCGAGGCCATCTGGGTGGACAGCGGCGATCCGCGCCGGGCGCTGGCGGCGCGCCATGGCCCGCGCCTGCCGCGAACCATGGACGGCGGCCTGTTCTGGTACGACCTCAGCGGGAAAGGCCTCTTCTTTGCCATCACGCCTCCGGGCGCGGCGGCCCCGGCCCCGGTGTGGACCGCTCTGCGCGCCTCCCTGCCGCGCGCCCCGGTCATCGACGTCCATCTGAACGAGCCCGGCAACCGGATCTACGCGGCCCTGGACCGATACGGCGTGTTCGCGGCCACGGCCCTGGCGATCGCGCTCGAGACCGCCGGCGGACGCCAGACCTTGGGAGTTCCGCTTCGCGATCGCCCTGGCCACCGGCTTGGGCCGCGTGAAACCGGAATGGCCCACCGGCCTGGCTGCGCCGCTGGAATCTCCCCCCCGCGTGGTGGCCCCGGTGAAGGTCTACCTGGACCGCGCGCCACGCTCGCCCCCGGCTACATCGGCTACTCGTCAACGCCGGCCCGGCCGAACTCTACATGGAAGCCGGCGGCCAGCCCAGCAACCGCGTCCGCATCTACCTGCAGCCGTAACCGCCTCCAACCCCCGGGGCTGAGCCTAGTTGCCGATTTTCACACCCGGTGCTCTGGGCGCACGATCTTGCGGGCTCCGGCGTGCCAGGAGGGGCGCCAGTCCTTGGGCGGAACGATGGTGTCCAGGCGGTCGAGCTGGTTGATGTTCTTGAGGCGGGTGTAGATGAGCTGCCAGGCGCAGGGGCGGTCGGCATCCACCTCGCAACGCTGTTCGGTTGAGCCGCCGCAGGGGCCGTTCAACATGCGCTTGGCGCAGCGCGTCACCGGGCAGATGCCGCCGAACTCGGCCAGCATGCAGTCGCCGCAGCCCAAGCACTTCTCGGTCCAGACCGCCTGCTCTTCCAGAATGCCCAGAAACTGCGTGTTGAGCGCGGCGTAGACCGGCTTGTGGGGGAATCGCTCGGCGATCGCCTGCACACCGGCGCCGCAGCCGAACGAGACGATGGCGTCGGTCTTGGACGCGGGCTCGGCCAGGTCCTTGATGAACTCGTTCTCGCACTGCCGCTCGATGGTGATCTGGGTGAGTTCCAGCGGCTGGCCCTCGATCTTGCGAGCCATGCGCATGGCGTAAGAGGCGATGCCCACCTCGCGCTCGCCGCCGGCCAGACACACCGTGACGCACGTCCCACAGCCCACGAAAAGGACCTTGTCGTGGCGCGCGATGAGCTTCTTCAGTTCGGTGACAGGTTTCGGGGATGCAACAATCATGGCGCTCCTACACTTTTTTTGAGCGGATTCGGGCCCAGCGCCCTGACCGCCTCGACGATCTCCCGCACGCGCTCGACAAATGTCGGGGCCATGGCGGCCGAGAGGTTGACCATCTTGAGCCGCTCACCGCCCACGCCGATCTGGTCGAGAATCTCGCGGATGCGATCGGTACGTTTGCGGGCCCGCAGGTTGCCCTCCAGGAAGTGGCAGCCGCCTTCCAGGCACCCGGCCACCAGAATCCCGTCGATGCCCTTCTCGAAGGCCTCCAGGATATGCTCCATCTCGATCTTGCCGGTGCAGGGCGAATGGATGATGCGCACGCTGGCGGGATACTGCATGCGCTTGGAGCCCGCCAGGTCCGCCGCCGCATAGGCGCAGTAGTTGCAGCAGAAGGCGATGATCTTCGGCTCCCATTGGCCGGACTCAATCATGCCCCACCTCCGCCGACGAGCAACTCGTCGAGCATCGCCACCAGCGCCTGGTCCTCCTGGTGCTGGAGGGTGATGGTCCGCGCGGGGCAGGCGGCGGCGCAGCTTCCGCACCCCATGCACTTGGCGCCCTGGATTTCAGCTTTGTGGAGATCGTTGATCATCGGAGCGCCGTAGGGGCAGACCTTCACACAGGTGGCGCAGGCCACGCAGCTCGCCGGGTCGACCTTGGCGATCTGGCCGGGAATCTCCAGGTGAATCTTCGACAGCACGGTGGTGGCCCGCCCAACCGTGGCCTGGGCCTGGGCGATCGTCTCGTCGATGAATCGCGGCGAGTGCGCCAGCCCGCACAGGAACTCGCCTTCGTTAGCCAAGTCCACCGGGCGCAGCTTGGGGTGGGCCTCCAGGAAGAAGCCATCCGTCGTCAGGGCGCTACGCAGCAGGCCCGAAAGCGCCGGATTGCCCGCCGCCGGAGCGATGCCGGTGGAGAGCACCAGCAGGTCCGGGCGCAGGACCAGGCCGCGATTGCTGGAGGAGTCGTGGACCGTGACCTTAAGCCGGCCGCCTTCCTCGACGGCCACCGGGTCCATCTTGTCGGGATGCCGCACGAAGAGGACGCTTTTCTCACGGGCCTCCTGGAAGAACAGTTCGCGGAATCCGTAGGTCCGGATGTCGCGGCCGAGCACGATGACGTTGGCGCGCGGCAGGCGGCGCTTGATTTCCAAAGCGTTCTTGACCGCCTCGGAGCAGCAGACCCGGCTGCAATGAGGGTTCTGCTCGTTGCGGCTCTCGACGCACTGAATCATGACCACGGTCGGGTCCGGCCGGCCAGCCAATTCTTTCGGCAGCGCGCCCCCGGCCAGGGCGGCTTCCAGTTTACTCTGCGTGGTCACGTGCGGATTCTTGCCGTGGAGGTACAACCCGGTCGGCCTTTCCTGGCCGCCGGTGGCGACGATCACCACGCCGTGGGAGATGGGCTTCGGCTGCCCGTCGATGCTCAGGACGCTCTTGAAGTTGCCCACGTGGCCGCCGATCGAGGCCGGCGTGGACTTCAGGTACACGTTGATCCTGGGGTTGGTCTCAACCTTGGCCACCAGTTCCCTGAGGTAGCCTTGAACGTCCGCCCGCTCCAGGGTGTGATGGATGTTGCCGAGCAGGCCGCCCAAGGCCGGCTCCTTTTCCACCAGGTGTACCGCGAAGCCCTGGTCGGCGATGCCCAGCGCCGCCGTCATCCCCGCCAGGCCGCCGCCGATGACCAGAGCCGATGCCGTCACCGGCAGTTGGCCGGTCTGAAGGGGCTTGAGATGCCGCGCCCTGGCGACGGCCATCGACATTAGCTCCACCGCCTTGGCGGTGGCCGCGGCCGGTTCGTCCTTGTGGACCCAGGAGCACTGGTCGCGGATGTTGGTCATCGCGAACAGGTACTGATTCAGACCGCTATCCCTAAGCGTCTCCTGGAAGAGGATCTCGTGAGTTCTGGGCGAGCAAGAGGCCACCACCAGCCGGTTGAGCCGGTGCTTCCGGATCATATCCTTGATGTGCTGCTGGTTGGTGTCCGAGCAAGTGTACATGCTGGCTTCGGCGTGGCACACGTTCCGCATTCCGGCCGCGCGCTGGGCGACCTGCTCGACGTCGATGACCGAAGCGATGTTGTGGCCGCAGTGGCAGATGAAGACGCCCACCCGCGGCGATTCGTCGGTGACGTCCCGCTCCCAGGGGTATTCGCGGCGCTGGATCATTGTGCCTCGGGCCGAGGCAAGTTGCTCCATGGCGCACCCGGCGGCCGCCGAAGCCTGGGCCACCGATTCGGGAATATCCTTGGGCTCCTGAAACGCTCCGGCGACGTAGATGCCGGGCCTTGAAGTGGCCTGGGGAGCGAGCCTCTCGGTTTGCGCAAAGCCGAACTGGTTGAGCTTCAGGCCCAGCCGCGTCGCCATATCCCTTGCCGTGGCGGGAACCCGCAGCCCCACGCTGAGCACCACAAGGTCGAACTCCTGCTGCTGCTCGGCGCCGCTGTGGTCGAAATAGCGAACCCGCGGGGTCTTCGTGCCCGGCATTTCCACAACGCGAGAGGGGATGGCGCGGATGTATTTCACGCCGTGCTCGTCGCGCGCCCGGTTGACGTAGCTGTCGAACTCCTTGCCGAACGCCCGCACGTCCATGCAGAAGATTGTGACATCGAGATCCCGTCCGCGGGCGTGCTCCAGGGCGACCATGGCCTCCTTGGTGGCGCTCATGCAGCAGATCGAGGAGCAGTAGCCGTTGCCGCGGGCGGCGTCGCGGCTGCCCACGCATTGGATGAAAGCGATCTTCCCGACTTCGCCGCCATCCGAGGGCCGCTCAACGTGACCGCCGGTGGGACCCGCGGCCGAGAGCATCCGCTCGAACTGCACGCTCGACAGCACGTTGGCGTAACGCCCGTGGCCGAACTCGCCGCGCAGCGAGGCCTGGAACTCCTCGAAGCCGGGCGTCAGGATTACGCTGCCGACATCGATCTGCACGTCGGCGGGCTGCTGGTCGTGGCAGACGGCTCCGGCCGAGCAGGCCTTGACGCACTGCATGCACTCACTGCAAAGTCCGCAGGCCAGGCAGCGCTTGGCTTCGGCGATGGCCTGCTCCACGTGGTAGCCCAAATCGATTTCCGTGAAACTACGGAGTCGCTCGCCCAGGCTGGCCTGCGGCATCTTGACGCGGTCCTGGCGCGGGGCGTCGGGCCGGGGGTTCGGGGCCAGTTCCTCCGGCGCGGTAACTGCGGCGTAGGCCGGCTTGACGCCCCTGAGAAATGCGTCGATGGCCTGGGCCGCCCGGTGGCCTTGCGCCATGGCGTCCACCATGGACGCCGGGCCCAACACCGCATCACCTCCGGCGAAGATGCCGGCGACGCTCGTCGCCAGGGTGTCCCTGTCGGCGACGATCCGCCCGCCCGGGCCGGTCGCGATGCCAAGCTGGGCGGAATCGATTCCCTGGCCGATGGTGACGATGACGGTGTCGGCCTTCAGGACCGTTGTCTTTGAGTCATCGAACCGGGGATTGAACTTCTTGTTCTCGTCGAAGACGCTGGTGCAGGCGCGGAATGCGACGGCGCCATTCTCGATCCTGGTGGGCCCCAGGCGGTTGTGGAAGACGACGCCTTCTTCCAGGGCCTCGGCCGCCTCCCAGGCGTGCGCCGGCATCTCCTCGCGGCTTTCAAGACACGCCAAGTGTACCAAGCTTACGCCCGGCAGGCGCAGGGCGCAGCGGGCCGCATCCATGGCCACGTCGCCGCCACCGATGACCACCACCTTGGGGCCGATGGCCGGCGTCTCGCCGCCGTTGACCTGGCGCAAGAACTCCAGACCGGCCCACACGCCCGGGGCGTCCTCTCCGGGAATGCTCAGCTTGCGGCTGACCCACGCGCCGGGGGCTATGAAAACGGCGTTGAACCCGGACTCCAGCAAACTCTTCGGGTCGGCAACTCGCGTGTTGGTCCTGGCTTCGACGCCCAGGTCGAGGATGTACTGAATCTCCTTGTCCAGGACATCTTCGGGGAGGCGATACCGCGGAATGCCGTAGCGCAGCATGCCGCCCAGGCGCGGTTGCGCATCGAAGAGAGTCACACCGTGGCCCGCCAGTGCCAGGTCCGAGGCCGCCGTCAGCCCGGCGGGCCCGCCGCCGATGATGGCCACCTTCGATTCCAGCTTTGCGGCCGCCGGCTTGGCGGCCGGATACTGCTCGGGGTTGGCGTGGATGTAGTCGGCGACGAACCGTTTGAGGTCGCGGATGTTCACCGCCTGGTCCACCTCGCCGCGGTTGCAGTGGTCCTGGCAAGGGTGCTGGCACACTCGCCCGCAAGCGGCGGGAAGAGGGCAGCGCTCGCGGATCAGCTCGTAGGCTTCCTTGAACTTTCCCGCGGCGGTGAGAGCCACGTAGCCCTGAGCGTTCACACCGGCGGGACATTCAGCCCTGCACGGTGAGCGCCCGGCGGCTTTCGAGATTCCGAAGACATTCGGAATTGCCTGCGGATACGGCCGGAAGATCGCCTTGCGCGTGCCCAGGCGGCGGTCGAACTCGTTCGGCAGATCGACGGGGCAGGCTTCGATGCAGTCGCCGCAGGCGTTGCACTTGCGGGTGTCCACGTAGCGCGGGTTCTGCCGGATCTTGACCTTGAAGTTGCCCGGCTCGCCGGAAATGCCCTGAACGTCGGAGAGCGTGACGATCTCGATGTTCTTGTTCCGCGCGCACTCCACCAGCTTGGGCGAGAGAATGCACATGGCGCAGTCGCCGGTGGGGAAGGTCTTGTCGAGCTGGGCCATGCGCCCGCCAATCGCGGGCGAGGAGTCCAGCAGGTACACCTTGAATCCGCTCTCGGCCAGGTCCAGGGAAGCCTGAATGCCGGTGATGCCGGCCCCGCACACCAGCACCGCGCCGACGGCCTCGGGGGCCTTCGGGATTGTCGTGAAATGACCGCTCCCTGACGGTCGCGGCTCGGAAACCTGTGCTGAGCCGCGCGCGTCAGCAAGCGGTGCTTGTCCGTTGTCTGGGATCACATTCATCTCAGCGCCCGATTCCCTTGGATTCCAGCAGCCCTTGCGGCTCGACAACCAGGCTCGCCAGCGACAGTTCGCTCGACGAGCAGCCCATGGCCAGGCCCAGCAATTGCGTGAAGTAGAACACCGGCAGGTTGTACCGGCGGCCGAACCGGCGCTCGACGTCCCGCTGCCGCATGTCCAGGTTGAGCTGGCACAATGGGCAAGCGGTGGCGATGCAATCGGCCCCGGCCGCCTTGGCCATCGAGAGGATCTCGTTCGTCAGCTCCAGGACGATGCTCGCCTCGGTGATCGAGAAGCTCGCCCCGCAGCATTCGGTCTTGTGCGGCCAGCCAATGGCTGTGGCCCCGGCCGTCTCCATAAGCTGGTCCATCAGCGTGGGATTCTCGGCGTCGTCGAAGTTGGTGATCTCGGGCGGCCGCGCCAGCAGACAGCCGTAGTAGCAGGCGACTCTCAATCCGGCCAGTGGCCGGGTGATTGTCTGGGCGATTCGCGCGCGCCCGATGTCGCGGCAGAGGATTTCCAGCAGGTGCAGTACGGGCGTCCCGCCGTCGTAGTCGACACCCACAACCTGGGCGACTCTGGCGCGCAGGGCGGCGTCCCCGGCGATGTGATGGTTGGCCGTCTTCAGCCGGCTGTAGCAGGCGGAGCAGGCCACCGCCACGGTGTTGCCGCCGGCGGCCGACAGGCTCTTGGCCGGCAGCGCGTCGGCGAGCAGAGGATCGGTGCCGTGAGCGGCCGTCGAGCCGCAGCAGATCCAGTCCTTCAGCTCGGGCAGTTCCAGGCCCAGCTTCGCCGCCACCGCCAGCGTGGAGCGGTGGAAGTCCTTGGCCGTGCCATCCAGCGAGCAGCCCGGAAAGAAAAGGTAGCTCACTTGTTACCTCCCTCGGCTGCCCGGCGGAACATCTCCCGGCGCTGATCCCGCCCTCGAACTCGCGGCCCCAGCAGCGGAAGCTTGCCCTTTGAGAACATCATCGGAGCCTTGTCGGCGTCCTCCAGAAGACGTCCGGTACGCAGCTTGTAAGAGGCCATCAACCCCAGTTCGTACACTCGCCCGCGATTACGGACGATCGAGAGGAAGACATCGTTGAACACCGGCACTGTCGTCTCGGGAGCGACTTTGCCGGCGGCCCGGCTCATGACCCTCAGGGCGTCGTTCATCGCCGCGATGTTCACCTGTTGCGGGCAGCGAGTGATGCAGGTCTGGCAAGACGTACACTCCCAGATGAAGCGGCTGGCCAGGACCACCTCGCGCTGATCCATTTGCACCATGCGAACTAACTCATGCGGCTTGAGGTCGGCTCTGGAAGCGACGGGGCAGCCGCTGGAGCATTTCAAGCACTGCAGACAGCTCATGGGCGAGGCCCCGCTGCGGGCCTTCACCTCACTGGCCAGGGCGCCGCCGACGCCGCCGATCTCGATGGTTGCCGCGATCATTTCTTCTTCTCCGAGCCGGCCAGCACCGATAGCTTCACCGCACTCACCTTTCGGTAGACCTCCTGCGGGCTTCCGACCTGCCCATCCACTGTCAACAGGTCCTGGACCTTGATGCCGAACAGCCGCTCATTCTCTTCCAGGTAGCCGCGGATCAGCCGCCAGTCCTTGTCGTCCAGGGGGGAGAACCCTCCGCCGTTGAGCTGGCGCTCGACCACCTGCTGGCGCGGGTCGCGGATATAGATCGCCCCGCCGCTGGCCAGCGAAAAGAGGTTGCTGCCGGGATACGGCACGGCCTGCGGAATCATGCGGCCGCGCCCGTCGAACTCGATGCCGTTGAGAATGACGAAACCGCCGCCGGCGAGCGGATCGCCGGCCATGAACGACTCCGCCAGAAAATCCAGGCACGTGCCGTTGATGACCACGCGAGGGCGTCCCACCGCGTTGATCAGCGGCCTGCCCGCGGCGTTGCCCAGCACGTACACCTCGCCGCCCTTGGCCCCGTACATGAACGTCTGTCCCACGTCGCCGTGGATGACCAGCTTGCCGCGCTTGGCGATCTGGGCCACCTGGTCCTGCGCGTTGCCGTGGATGTGAAGCTCCAGGCCGTCCAGGCCGCTGGCGACGTAGTCGCCGTTCGAGCCGTAGAGATCGATGCGGACGCCGTCGGTCGCCGCGCCCAGGCCCGCTCCGTGGAACCTCTGGCCGCGGAGGCGATAGACGATGAACCGCTTCCAACCCGCCTGGCAGGCTTTGCGCAGCAGTACGGCGTCGCAGTCGTCTCCCTCGGGCGGGAAGCCTTGGGAATCGACGACCAGGAGCTCCTCGCCGGGTTGCGGCGCGGCGAGTCCATGGCGCGTTGCCCAAGTGACCCGCCGCCAGAGTCGCGACGCCGGTTCGCCAAACAGCGGCGCGGTGTCGAAGAGTTGCTCCAGCGTCTCCTCAATCACCTGAATGACCGTGGCGCGGCGCTTGTCGCCGGTGTAGAACCGGCGGTCGCGAAGCAGCGTCAGCAGCTCGATGGCCGCGGCGCGCGACTTAGGCGCGTCCGCTCCCTGACGCACCGCCTGGCAGAACTGCCGGAGCTGGCCGGCGGACCACGAGGGCAGCTCCTGCGCGTACGCGAAGAGGCCCTCTACGTCGCCTCTCTGCAGCCTGTCCCTGACGCCGTCGTGCCATTCCGTCCGGTGGATCTCCACGCTCTCCTGGTCACAGCGAACGGTGCCAGAGTCCAGCGTGACCGCCCGGCCGAATTTGTCGGTGCAGGAGAGTTGCTTCTTGCCGTTTCCGTTGGATGCCACGGTGAAGATGAAAGCGCCGCCGTCGGTGCTGGAGCCGCCGCGAGCGTTCCAATACTTGTCGGCCACGGGGCAGAACCGGGGGTCCTCTTTGGCCAGGCTGCGCAGGGTGGCGTCGATAGCTTGCTTTTCGGAGCAGATCAGGCCGATCTGGACGTCGCCGCTGTCGGAGAGGGCGAACACCTGCGGGCGCAACATCGAAGTGTCCGTGATGCCGAGCAATTGGATCCGATCCTGCTGGCTGCGGGCGATGATGAAGAACCACGGTCCGTCCGGCGAGGCGTGAATGTGGGTGGCCTGAATCTGCCGGTAGATGATTTGCTTTTCAGCGGGTAACTGATCGAAATCCAATTCGGTGGTGGGAGCCAGAGCCTCGATGATGTATTCCAAAGGATATTTGTAGACCCGGCTCCACAAGTCGAAGAGCTGGACGGATACCTCCGTGTCGGTGAGGAACTGCTGGCGGATGTTGCGCTGCCGCAGATACTCGCACACGGAGTGGTAGTTGGCGAAGTCTCCGTTATGCACCAACGCCTCGTTCAGGCCGATGAACGGGTGCGCGCCGCCGGGGTGCCAGACGCGGCCCTTGGTGGGATCGCGCTGGTGGGCGATCCACGCGTGGGCCTTGAAATCCTGAAGCTGGTAGTACTCGACGTTCTGCTCGGCAAACCCCACCAGCTTGAAGATCAGCAGGTTCCTGCCGTGGGAGAGAACGAACGCGCGCTTCTCGCCCAGGGAGGCGTAAAACGCATCGTTGAGCAGGCAGGAGTTCCTCCAGACGAACTCATCTTCCAACTCGCGGAGCGCAGGCCCCTCCAACTCGGCCGTCTTGGCGAAGGCCTTCAGTACATCCGGCTTCACGCGGGTCACATAGCGGTGGACGTCCGGCGGACGGACCTCCAAGCCGGGGATGTCGCGGTGGTCGTCGATGTGCGCCTGCCGAGTGGAAACGGCTATGTCGAAGTGGGGCAGGATGAACTGCCGCTCGAGTTCGGCATGGCAAGTGGGATCGAGCAACGCGATCTGGAGCAGGTAGTGACTGTCGAGCACCTCGCGGGAAACGCCGATCTGCTCGGGGACCAGCCCGACCGCCGCGATGCCGCCGCCCTTGCCGTTGCCGCGGTTCTGCATCTGGATGGAGGGCTCGTAAATGAACCGCCCGCCCACGGGCACGGTGCAGGCGAATCCGGTGACGCCGCAGCCGCCTTCTTCGGCCTGCTCGGCGAGGACAGGCGGCCTGGTTTCCGAGTATACCCGCGACCGGCCGGCCAGCAACCGCTCGGCAAAATCGCTCACTGGGGCGCCTCGTCGCCGATGTAGCGCAGAACGTCGCTGCGTCCGCGCAGCTCGCGAATGGATCTCATCCCCAGCCGCGACAGCACATCGATCATCTGCTCGCGCCAGGCGTTCTGGAGGTTGATCAGACGCTGGGTCGCCCAGTCCAGGTTCATGAGCATCGACAATTCGGGGTCGGTGGAGGCGATGCCGCGCGGGCAGCCCCGGCCGCTCTCGCAGCAGGCGCATCGCACGCAGCCCAGCGCTACCATTTCGGCCGTGCCCACCACCACGCCGTCGGCGCCCAAGGCGATCGCTTTGAGTATGTCGTAGGCCGTGCGGATGCCGCCCGAGGCGATCAACGTGATCTTCTCCCGGATGCCCTCGGCGCAAAGGAACTTATGCACCTTCGGGACGGCGTACTCGATGGGCATCGCGATGTTCTTCTTGGCAATGTCCGGCGCGGCGCCGGTGCCGCCGTAGCTGCCGTCCAGATGGATGATGTGGGCGCCCGCGTAGTAGCTGCCCACGGCCACCATGTCCACATCCGTAGGCGTCGAGACCTTCACGCTCACCAGGCAGGTGGGGTTGATTTCCTTGATCCAGTCCAGGTGCTTCTTGTGGTCCTCCACGCTGTAGACGCTGTGGAACGGGAACGGGCTGAACAAAGCGTTGCCGGCCACGGCTTCCCTCATGCGGGCCACAGCCGGGGTGTTCTTGTCTCCCAGCAGGTGCCCGCCCAGACCCGGCTTGGCGCCCTGGGCATACTTGAATTCGACCATTCGCACGCGCTGGATGGTTTCCTCGCGCACGCCGAACAGGCCCGTGGCCACTTGCGTGATCACATGGTCGGCATAGGGCGTCAGGCGGTCGGGAAACCCGCCCTCTCCGGTGCAGGTGAAGCTGTTCCACGCTACCGCCGTGCGGGCCTTGGCCAGGATGGTGTGGATGCTCACCGACCCGAAGCTCATCCCGCCGCCGTAGACTGGGATGTCGATGTGGACCTGCGGCCGGCCGTCGTCGCGGTGGTTCAGGTCCAGACCCGTGTCGATCCTGCCGCTCCCTGACGGTCGCGGCTCGGAGGGCAATTCACACTCGAAGTTGAAACGAAGCTTGTCGAATCCCCCGCCCGAGGCGCCGTGGCGGTACTCCAGATGCGCCGGCGGAAGGTGCCCGGTGGCGGCCTGGTGCCAGGTGGACAGAATCAGGTCGCTGGTCCATCGCGGATCGCCCATGCAGTCGGCGCTGGGGTTGCGCCGCACCACCAGCGCCTTTTGCGGACACTGGGCCACGCAAGAGTAGGCGCTCTCGGAACAATCCGGGCCGATGCACAGGTGGTCCTTCGGCCGCAGAGTGAATGCGTAGCCCTCGGGCTTGACGTGTACGCCGAATCCACAGGTCTCGGCGCACAGGCCGCAAGAGGCGCACGAAGCCAGGCGGTCGACCTTGTACTTGCCCAGGGCGTTGCGATAGCGCTCGGGCGTCGCGCGAACCTCGCGAGCGGGGACCTTCTCGACCGCCGGCGTCTGAATCCGGACTCGAACATGTATATCGGAGCTGATTGTCTTCATATGCCCACCTGTGCTTGAGGCACTCGGACGATGTCGCCGAACGCCTCCTTCTCGATGTCTTCCATGAAAATGGCCCGTCCCACCTCGCCGCGCAGGCGGCGGACCTCGCGAATGCCCATGGCTCCCAGCACTTCGATGAGCTGGTCGTGCCAGGCGCCCATCAGGTTGACCATGCGCTGGGCGGCGTAACCACGGTCGGTTGGGCCAATCTCCGCCGGGCAGGAGTCGTCGGAACACATCGCCTGCCCGTTGCGGCAGACGCGGCAGCCCAGAGCCACCAGCAGCGGGGTGTCGACCGCCACCAGGTCGGCCCCGCAGATGATCGCCTTGGCCATGTGCTCGGCCAGGGCGATTCCGCCCGAGACGATTAACGTGATTTCGTCCCGCAGCCCTTCTTTCACCAGGCGCCCGTGGACTTCGCGAAGGACGTCCTTGATGTGCCGGCCGGGGCGGCCGTCATCCAGCCGCTCGCGTCCGTGCAGGTCGGCGCACAGGTGGAAGACCTTGATGCCCGCGCGTGCCAACTCGACGACGCGGCCGGCTGTCACGGGGCGAAGTTGCAGGCGGGCGGACACAATCAGCCGCGGGTGGGCCGACTGCAACTTGCCGGCCAGTTCCGCCACATCCGGAGATTCCCGAACTTGAGCCATCCCCACGGCCTGGAGGAGATCCGCGCTCCGCTCGATGTCGTCTCCGTCCACCACGGGCGTCACGAACGGCAGCAGTTCGGGCGCCAGCCCGGCAGCATCTGCGGCGGGCATCACCGCCAGAGTCATGAGTTCCTTTGCCGCCGCCGCGCGGGCATGGGTCAGGTGGTCGCCCCCCACCGGCCAGGTGGGCATGTCCAGAATCGCGGGAACCTGGAGTTCGAGAAGCCGCGAGGGCGGTGTGAGCATCCGGCCGTCCGGCGTAAACGTCAGGCGCATTGGTTTCGGGCCGATGTCCACGCTGGTGGAGATGTACTCGCGTCCGTGAATGCCGTCGCGCGTGGGGCGGACAATCTCCGACATGTCGGTCCACATGGAGTCGAACCCCGGGCCGTGGAATCGCCCGCGGTAGCCGGCCCCGGAGACCGGAATCCTGCCGCTGTCGGACTGGTTCCACGTGGTCAGGAGGATGTCGGGCTTCCAGTAGTCGTCGCCGATGTCCAGGAACTCCGGGTTCACTGAAACGTTCAGCAGTCCCTTGGTGCAGCCCTGCACGCAGGACAAACACGCCCTGCACCCATTCAGCGTCTCCACCGGCGCCAGCGGGTCGCGATTGTAGGCCGATTCGTTCTTGTATACGTCGTAGCAGCAGCGGTGCTTGACGCAATTCGTGCAACGGGAACAGTCCTCGCGCCAATCGACGCTGCCGAACTTGCCCACGCGACGGAACCGCGCTGCGACCGGCAGGGTGTGGATGTGGTAGCGATCGGGCATCTCGGGTCTCGCCTTAAGCCAATCCCGCCTGCTGGATCACGCCGGCAGCCAGCGATTCGCACCCTCCGTTGAAAACATGAATGCCGCGCACGCCGGGGACGGACTTGAGCTGGGCCGCCATCTCCCCGCCTCCGACTACCGGCACGCCGGCGATAATCGCCACATGCTGGTCCAGTCCGGCTTCCCTAACCGCATCCATCCACCGCGTGAAGCTGGCCAAGTCGGTCACCGCTTGCGTCAAAACGAAATCCGCCCCGGCCGCAACCTTCTTCTTAAGGCGGAGCAGGTTCAATTCAATCGGCTGCAAGTTCGGGTGCGCGGCCGCTCCCACCAGCCATTCCGGCAGCGGATCCACCTTTCGGCCATTGAAGTCCAGGCCCTCGCGCCGCATGCGGTTCAACGCTTGGGCGAATTGGACCGAGTCGATGTCAAAGACGCCGGCCGCCCGCGGACAAGCGCCCAGGGACTGATGGTCGCCGCTCAGGCAGAGGATCGCATCGACACCCAAGGCCAGCGCGCCCAACGCGTCGCTCTCCAGCGCGATGCGGTTGCGGTCGCGCGTCACCATGGACAGTACCGCGGCGTGCCCTTCGGCAGCCAGAATGGCGGCGCAGGCCAGAGCCGAGCCGTGAATCTCGGCGTGATTGTCCGCCACGACCACCGCGTCCAGGCCGGGCGGCAGCGCGGCCGACAGCTTCTTGATTGCGGCGGCATCCCCGCTGCGCGGCGGCCGGCATTCGGCTGTGATGGCCAGCCGGCCGGACGCCAATGTCCGCGCCAGCTTAGTCTTCGTCATTGTCGTCTTCCTGGCTGGAATTCACGATCGCCTCGTCCGTTGGAGCTTTGTGCAAAGGATTGGGGGGCAGATCTTCGAGGGCCCGCATCACGTGATCGCGGACGGCGGCGAGTTGGGCGTCGAGATCTTCGCGCGCATGCGCCGGCCTGCCGGCGGCTAAGGCCATGTCTTCGGCCGCCGTGCCCGGCAGGTTGAAGAGCATCAAACGCTCGCCGCCGAGTCCGATTTCCCGCAAAATCGAGCGGAGGTAGTCGACCCGGCGGGCGCATCGCTTGCTGCCTTCCAAATGGTGGCAGTTGTCCTCCCCACAGGCGACGGCGCAAACCAGTCCGGCGCCCGATTCAAATGCCTTCAGGATGTGTTCCGGCTGAAGCCGCCCCGTGCAGGGCACCAGTATCTCCCTCACCGGCCAGGGCCAACTGAAGTCGGGGACCGTCGGCCGGGGCCGGCCCGCCGAGGTGGGCGCCTGGGCCGGGCGGGCGCAGTTGGCACACACGAAGATCGTGACGGCAGCGGGGGCCTTCCCGCCGCGGCCATCAGCGGTCGCCGTGGAGATACACCTGTAGCTAGAGGGTTGCATCTTGGCTTACAAAGGGAACCTCTACGTGGAGGGTTAGTCCAATATAACAGCTTTTCAATATTAGTCAAGCAAAAAATTCGAACCAATAAAATAAGGCGGGCTTATTTTATAGCGTCAAAGGTCGAGTTAAAGGGAAGCGCTGGAATGGCGCAGGAGGGGACCACTTCCGGCATTTCTACGGTCAGCGGGACTTGCGTGTTGAGGCCGATTGGCGCGGAGTTGCGCGAGCCCGAAGGCCGAACGCAAACCTGCGGAACGGCGATAACGCGTTCCAGTTCGACCGACTGAACAGGCTGTGGTTTCGGTGTGTTCCAGTCCAACGACAGGTGCGTCCTCTATAAGCGTGGCAAAATTCTACAAAAATTGTCATGTGCCGGTATTAGGGCAACCGATCACCTGTCGCCGGCGCGCGTCAGACAATTTACATTCTTCTCTGCCGGCGACGTCCAGTCTGGGTGACAGGGCGGAACGGCCTTGGGCGGTCGCTCGACGGCGGCGCCACCTGGAGCGGGCTGAACGATACCCTTCCGAATCTTCCCGTGCGCCGGCTGCCGGCCCTGCCGCGGGGGGCCGCGGCGCACGCCGGCGGACGCCGGACCTTGGGAGTTCCGCTTCGCGACGCGTCTCCGGCGATGTTCGTGGACCGCGACGGCGCGCCCAGGGTGTTCGACGCCGACCGCAGCGGGTTACTCGACGCCATGGCCACCGGCTTGGGCCG
>JAUYBU010000142.1 GCA_030693045.1 Bryobacterales bacterium
TTGCCGGCGGCGCTCAGAAAGCGGATCCGGCAATGGATCGCCGGTTCGTCGCTGCTGGGCGCCGGCACGCGCCGCAAGCTGGGCCACACCTTTCTGGGTTGCGGCGGGAGCCTGGAATCGTTGTACCTGGACAATTTCTACTGCGCCTTTTCCCCGGCCGCGCAACAGGAGTTGCTGACCGCCACACAGCCTGAAGGCTGTGCCACTGCGTATGCGAATTTCCGCCGCTACTTCGACGCCGGTGACGGTTCCCTGCTCGAGCGGCTGCTGTACGCGGACCAGAAAACATACCTGGTCGAGCTGCTCATGAAACAGGACCAGATGAGCATGGCGACGTCGATTGAAAGCCGCGTGCCGTTGCTCGATCATCCGCTGGTGGAATTCGCGGCGCGCCTGCCCGGGGAGATGAAACTGCGCGGGACCACCGGCAAGTACATCTTCAAGAAAGCCGCCGAAGGGCTGGTCCCGCGCGAGATTTTGTACCGCCGCAAGATGGGCTTTCCGACGCCGCTGCGGAGCTGGCTGGGCGAGGCGGCCGCGGCGCCGTTGTTCGACCTGCTGCGCGCGCCGGATGGATTGCTGGCGGCCTATGTGGACCGGCGGGCGCTGGAGAATCTCATCGGCCGTCATCAATCGGGCGCCGAAGACGCCACCGACCGTATCTGGCGCCTGTTGAACCTGCAACTGTGGGGCGAGATCTTCCTGACCGGCCGTCGCGAGAAAATGGAAACCGGAGGGGTGCCCTCTGGGCCGGCCGGTGCGCGGGTGCCATGAAAATTCTCTGGGTCAAGACCGATTTTCTGCACCCCACCACTCGCGGAGGACAGATCCGGACTCTGGAGATGCTGCGGCGGCTGCACGCTCGGCACGAGATCCACTACGTCGCCTTGGACGACGGCAAAAACGAGGAGGGGGTTCGCCGCGCCTCCGAGTATTGTTCGCGGGCCTATCCCATCCCGCACCGCGTGGTTGGGAAAAACTCGCCGGCCTTTGCCTGGCAGCTTGCGGCGGGGCTGTTCGCGCGGCTCCCGGTGGCTCTGAGCCGTTACCACTCGGACGGAATGCGGCGCACCGTCGACAAGCTCAGGGCGGCGGAGAAGTTCGACCTGGTGGTTTGCGATTTTCTGGCTCCGGCGCCGAACCTGGAGCGGCTGGAAGAGTGCGTGCTGTTCCAGCACAACGTGGAAACGCTCATCTGGGAGCGGCACTGGCAGACTGCCACGGACCCCGCGCGGCGTCTCTATTTCCGGCTCCAGGCCGGCAAGATGCTGGCCTATGAGCGCGAGGTTTGCCGCCGGGTGGAGCGAGTGGTTGCGGTTTCCGAAGCCGACGCCGAGCTGATGCGGGCGCGGTTCGGGGTGTCGAATGTGGCGACCGTGCCGACCGGGGTGGACGTGGATTGGTTCGCGCCGCCCGGCGCCCCGGCCGCCCGGGTGGCCGATCTGGTGTTCGTGGGCTCGATGGATTGGCTTCCGAACATCGACGCCGTCAACTACATGCTGCGCGAGATTATGCCGTTGATCCGGCGGCGGCGGCCGGCCACCAGCATGGCCATCGTGGGCCGCAACCCAGCGCCGGAAATCCTTGCCCTGGCGCGCCGGGGGCCGGGGATTCAGGTCACCGGCACGGTGCCGGACGTTCGTCCGTACCTGTGGAGGTCGCTGGTGTCGGTGGTCCCGCTGCGGATCGGCGGCGGCACGCGGTTGAAGATCTACGAGTCGATGGCGGCGCGGGTCCCGGTGGTGGCGACCAGCGTGGGGGCCGAAGGGCTGGAATGCCGGCCCCCGGACCAGATCCGGCTGGCCGATACGCCGGAAGCATTCGCCGAGGCCTGCCTGGAGTTGCTCGAGAATGCCGGCGAACGCGAGCGGATCGGCGCGGCCGCGCAGGAGTTGGTGGCCTCGCGTTTTTCCTGGGAACAGGTGGCGCGCTGCTTCGAGCAAGCGGTTGGCGCCCCTGATGTGCCACAGGTGTGGCACACCCTCCAGGGTGTGCCCCCCGGAGACTGACGGTATGGCCTGGCTGTTTGTCGGCGCGGCGCTGTTTATCGTGTACGTGGTAGCCGGATATCCGTTGCTGCTGAGGTGGCTGGCGCCGCGGCCGGTGAGAAAACAGCCAATTCGCAAAACCGTCTCCGTCATCCTGCCGGTGGCCGGCGGCGAGCGCTGGATCGCCGGCAAACTGGAATCGATTCTGGCGCTGGATTATCCGCGCGAGCTGGTCGAAATTCTGGTAGTGGCCAACGGCTGCCGCGACCGCAGCGCCGAGATTGCCGCCGGGTTTGCCTCGCGCGGCGTCCAACTGCTGCGGCTGGAGGCCGCCGACAAAGGCCTGGCCATCAATCGCGCGGTGGAACTGGCGCGGGGCGAAATCCTCTTCTTCACCGACGTGCGGCAAAAGCTCGATCCGGCCAGTTTGTCGGAACTGGTGAATAATTTTGCGGATCCCGAGGTGGGCGTGGTGAGCGGGGAAGTGGTGATCCTGGAAGGGGCCACCGAGGAGGAAGCCAGCGTCGGTCTCTACCGCCGCTATGAGAATTGGATCCGCGGCCAATTGAGCCGGATCGATTCGGTTTTCGGCGCCACCGGCTGCATTTGGGCGATGCGGCGGGAACTGGCCGCGCCGATGCCCGCCGGGACCCTGCTCGACGACATGCATCTGCCGCTGGCTGCGTTCTTCGCCGGCTACCGCCTGGTGTTCGACCCCGGCGCGAAGGCCTTCGATTATCCGACCGCGCTCGACAGCGAATTCCGGCGCAAGGTGCGGACGCTGGCCGGCGTGTACCAGGTGATGGGGGCTTACCCGGCGCTGCTTGGCCCGGCCAATCGCATGTGGATTCATTTCGTCTCTTATAAACTGGCGCGGCTTCTGCTGCCCTGGGCGCTGCTGGCGGCGGCGGTTTCCGGCTTCTTTCTGCCGCGGCCGTGGGCGGTGGCGGCGGTGGGGCTGCAGGCGGTGTTTTACGCGCTGGCGGCGGCGGACGTGTGGGCCCCGGAAGGCGGCGCGCTCAAGCGGATCAGCTCGCCGGCGCGCACCTTCGTGGTTCTGATGGCGGCGGCGGCGTGCGCCGTTTCGGTCTGGTTCGTCGCCGGGGGCCGGTTATGGAAACCCACCCGGGTGCGGCCGGTCAGGACGTCAGGGCGTTCACCAGATCGATGATCGGCAGGCCGCTCGAGCGGATGAGCCGGGCGGCGTCCGGGGAAGGTTTCTGCGTGAGCACCACGTAGCGCGCCCAGCCCAGCATCTCCTCGAGCGAGCCGGCCAGCCAGCGGGAGACGTGCGGCAGGGCCGACAGCAGGAAGTTCCGGTTGCTGCCATAGATGAGATCGAGCTGGATGTGCGGGTCGAAGATGCGCACGTCGCGGCCCTTGCCGAGCAACTGTTCGATCATCTCGACCACCGGGCTTTCGCGCAAGTCGTCGGTGTTTTCCTTGAAGGCCAGGCCGAACAGGCCGATGGGGCCCGCGGGCAGGTCGAGCACGGTTTGGATGGCGCGTTGCAGTTGGCGCTGGTTGCTGAGCATGACCGACTCCAACAACGGCAGCGTGAGATCCAGGCGCGTGGCGCGGTAGTTCAGGGCGCGGAGATCTTTCGGCAGGCAGGAGCCGCCGAAGGCGAAACCGGGTTTGAGGTAGGCGGCCGAGAGATTCAGTTTGACGTCCCGGCAAAGGGTCTGCATGACCTCGCCCGCGGGCACTCCCAGCGGGCCGCACAAGGCTCCGATCTCGTTGGCGAAGGCGATCTTGACCGCGTGGAAGCTGTTGCAGGCGTACTTGATCATCTCGGCCGTGCGCAGCGAGACCAGGCACGGCCGGACGTCGAGAGCGGTGTACAGGCCGGCCACGGCGCCCACCGCTTGCGGGTCGGTCCCGCCGACCACCAGCAACGACGGCCGCAGAAAATCGTCCACCGCGCAGCCTTCGCGCAGAAATTCGGGATTGGAGACCACCTGGGCGGCGGCGCCCTCCAGGGCCGGGAAGACCACTTCTTCGCAGGTGCCCGGAAACACGGTGCTGCGCACCGCCACCACCAGCGGCCGCGGCCGGACGCCCCCGCGGAGTTCATCGCCGATTTCCCCCGCCACGCGGCTGAGTTGGGCCAGGCCCAGGTTGCCGTTGCGCTCCGAGGGCGTGCCCACGCAGATGAGGACGACATCGGCGTCGGCCAGCGCGCCTTGGAGAGATATGGCCGCCGAAAGACGCCCCGCGGCGACGTTGTCCCGCACCAGGTCCTCCAGACCGGGCTCATAGAACGGAGCGCGGCCGTCGAGCACGCTGGAGACCTTGTGCGGGTCGGTGTCGATGCCCAGGACGCGGTGCCCCAACTGCGCCAGGCAGGTGGCGGTCACGCAGCCCACGTACCCCAGTCCAGCGACAATCACGCGGGCGGAAGCGGGGGGGGAGGAAGCCGGTTGGGTCACAGAAAACAGTATGACACGGGGTGGGCGGACGGGTTGCCGGCCATTTGCGATCTACGGCGAGGGGTTCCGGGGTTTGCGAAACACCGTCCAATTCGGGAGTTCGGGCAAGGCAACGGTTTCGGAAAACTCCGGCAGGTATTTCAAGACAGTCCTGGGTTGATAGTCGCCGAAAAGCGGCGGGAAGGCGATGAATTCGAACCGCGGCGGGATATGTTTCCGGAAATGGTCGGGTGAAACGGGGTAGCCGGAGTTCCTGTGTTCCTCAACGCCAAAATCGAAGTGATACCACGCTCCTTCCACCAGTAACGCCGCCAAAGGGGTCCAGGGAAAGAACGCACGGCCGGGATGGGCCTTGAGGTAGTCGTATGCCGACTGTTGCGGGTTGTGGGGGAGATTCGCAAGCAATCCGGGGAACGACGCGAACTTGGAGAGCGCCATCCCCGAATACAGGAGCAACAGCAAGAGGAGGACTCCCTTTGCGAGGCGTTCGCCGTAATACGGAAGGCAGGACCAGTCCTTCAGGCCGAGCAGAAGTCCGGTGGTCAGGAAATACAGACAGCCCGCGAACGCGCTGTCTTCGCCTCCCACTTTGACCCGGTTGGCGATCCCCATGGGGGCCATGGCCGCCGACATGCAAAAGAAGATGAGCCATCGGCGAGTCGCAAACCATTCCCGCAACGACACCGGATTTCCATGCACGGCGAACAGGAGCGACACGCCGGCGACGAGACAGGCGGTCAGCAGAACGGTTGAGTATTCATTGAGATAATGCTGGGCCATCCAGGTCATGCTGATGAGACGTTGGAGGAAGGTTGTGGCGATGGAGCAATCGTTTTTTCCTTCCGTCTCCACAAAGCAGGTGTAGCGAAACCAGTTGTGCTGGGAAGGGTATTGAACCAGGTTGAAGAACAGAACCTTCCCCCCAAAACCAAGCACAAACAGCGAGGAGATGGGCACGGCCGCAAGGATGAAGGCGCCCACAAAGCGAAAAGCGGATCTTGCGCCATCGGCGAGCAAAAGGTATAGCGACATGGCGATGGCGGCGGGGAGAGCCGTCTGTTTAGCCCAGATTGCAAGCACCAGCAGCGTCGCCGACAAAAACGCTCCGGACCAGGAAAGATCGCCCCGGCGGAGAAGCGGTACGGCGGCAAAAGCGCAGAAGGCGAGCATGGGGGCTTCGCTGCGGATCGGAAAGATCGCGTAAGAGAGCGAGAACAGGGTCCCGGCGAACAACGCGAAACAAACCAACCTGGCGGAGTTGCCAATCGGGTCCTTCGCGGAACCGGGCTCGCGCCGGAAGTAGAGCCAGATCTGGGGCGCGAGCGCATAGAGAAAACCGAGGCTGGATCCGGCTAGAACGAGAGCGGTTGGAGAGGAGAACAAAAACGTGACGGGGAGATAGGAAAGGGGGTGAAGCGGGGGGTATGGGAAAGCATAACTCGGCCCGGTGTCGGGCGGGTAATAGTAGGAATAGCCGTATCGGATCGCCGCAACGAACGCAAGGCGGGCCCCGCTCCAACTCGGGAACAGCGTGTACACGATGTGCCGCACCGCGAGCAGGAAGGCGATGGTTCCGCACACAGGCAGGATCGCCAGAAGGATGCGGTCCGGAATCGGCTTCCGGGGGTTTCGGAGGGATAGCACGATCCCCAGTATGAAACTGACCATGAATGCGCCGAGAAGAATCGCGGCGGCGGCGTTGGGGACCGACATATCCTTCGGCGCTCGCCAAAAGTTACCCGGTAACGCTCGGCTAAAGTTACCCTTGCTGGGAACAGGATTGAGAACGCGGAGGGGAAGCGTCGTCATCCGCGCCGCAGGCGCGATCAGGTGGTTTCGAGGGGGGGCAACCTCAT
>JAUYBU010000243.1 GCA_030693045.1 Bryobacterales bacterium
GTCAGACCGCACAGGCCGCACTTGATCAACCCCCGCAGCAAGTATTGATTCCGGGCGCTCCGTTTGCCGAACAGGAAGTTGTCGTGGAGAGTCTTCCGGGCCTTCTCCCAGGTCGCCTCGGCGACAATGGCGGGGACCGGACGCGAGACGACCGGCCGCCCGCTGGCCGTCCGTTTGCCGAACTCGTGAGTCCCCATGTAGGTCTTGTTGGTGATCAGCCCTCGAATCCGGCCGGGACGCCACACTCCGGAGGTTCTTTGTTTCCGTTTACCGTGCAAGCATAGACGGTCATCTCGAACGTAGGCGCACGGGACGCGGAGGTCGTTCAATCGGACGGCAATGACCCGGCAGGATTTTTGCTCGACCGCGGCCAGGCGAAAGACCTCGCGAATCACATCCGCCTCCGACATCGCCAGACCCGGAATCGGGTCTTCGGAGATGACGAGGTGGGCGTCGCGCTTCTCGCCGACCTTCCGGTAGCCATAAGGCACGATGCCGCCAAGCCAGGCGCCGGCTGCGGCGACCCGGATGGCGCCGGCGACGGAGCGCTCCCGGATGACATCGCGCTCGTGAGAGGCGAAGCCCGACAGCATGGTCAACATGAGCCTGCCGGTGGAAGTGCCGGTGTCGAACTCCTCGGTCATGGAGCGAACGCGAACGCCAAGTTTTTCCAACTCGGCCACAGCGTTCAAGATCAGCCGAGTTTCCCGCCCGAGCCGGTCGAGCTTGTAGATGAGGAGTTGATCGAACTTGCCGTGCCGGGCGTCCCTGAGGATCTGGCTGCCTTCCGGCCGGCGCTCCAAGGGGATGGTACCGGAAACGCCGTCGTCGGAGTAGACGCGGTACGCGGCTAGGTTGTGCAACTGGCAGTATCGTTCCCCGAACTCGATCTGCGTCCGGATGGATTGGCGCTCGCGCTGCTCTTCGGTGCTGACGCGGGCGTAAACGGCTACGGCCATCAGGTTGCTTGGGTCGCCTCCACCCTATGAGTCCCTCTGGGGGCGACCGAAAGCAAGTGCGCATCTGGCCGGCTGTTCGACCCGATCCGCGGCCCGCTATCGGGGCCCAGAAGAAGCCGGATCGCCTCCGCAAGTGCATCCAGATCGAGTTCGGACGGTGTGAAATGCCGCGCCACCGGAGCCGCGCGATCGGCCGCTTTTACGGGTTGCGCGTCCATGTTCAATCCAAGCTGTCGGCGGTCTCGCATGGTCGTGTCCTGTTCGACACCCACAACGATCTCCGCCTGGCGGTCGACGCGCTGTCCGGTGGGGAGTGCTGTTAACTATATACGCGGAAAGTCGGGAAAGTGTCCGGGCCGGCGCCCAAGAAATCATTCAGGAACTGTGGAGTTTCCGGGTTGGCCGTCGCGGCATGCAGCATCACCGCCGCCCGGCTGCCAGTGTCAATGCCGCCGCCTGCTGAGACCGGCCACGGGATCTTGGCCAGAGAGGGCTGACCCGCCGGGGGACCAGCAGTCCGGCGGGGCGCGCAATAGGTGGCCCCAGGACGCGCCGGGAGGCGGCTGGGGGCAGGGATGAGCCCAGAGGGCGTCCGGCCTGCTCACAACCCGCTGGCATAATTGAGGCAGGGCGAGGGCGGGGTGTCCTGGGCGGTGCCGCCGGTCGAGGTGCGCGGGGTGGGGCGGTCGAGATGGAAAGTACGAGAAAAGCGGCCCAACGGGGGCGGTTGGGTATACAATTGGTAGCGGCCAGGAGGCGAAAACGGAAATCCTGGGTATGCTCTTGTTGGGTTGGCATCCCACTGGCGGAGGAATGACATGCGTCCTACTCTGTACATCGGCTCTAGCGGAGCCGCGGTCGTCCAACTGCAAACCCTCCTTAACCGAGGGTCGTCGAACTTCCCGAAGCTCCGGGCTGACGGCTCGTTCGGGCCGCTGACTCGCGCCCGGGTGGTCGAGTTCCAGATGTCGAAGGGGCTGGCGCCGGACGGCATCGTCGGCCCGATTACGTGGGCGGCGCTGGAAGGGCAGTCGCAGGCCGGCCCCGGCGCCTCCGCTCCTCCCGCGTCGGGAGCGCCGCCACCCGGGGCCACGCCGCCGGGACCCGCATCGCCCCCGGCCGTCCCGCCCGGAGAGCAGTCGGCGCGGGACGCCGTCGTCGCCTTGGCCCGGAGGGAATGCCAGGAGTTCGGCTGGCACACCAACACCACGTTTGGCGTGTCGAACCCGCGTGTCGCCGGGATGCGTTGCGCCGATGCGGCCTCGCGGAAGCGCCAGGGGGGGAGTCACATCTACGACATATTTACCGTTACGGGCGCGCCGGGCGCCAGCCGTTGCCTGACGCTCAGCCCGCAGGCCGAGGCCATGTACGCCCGCGGCGTTTACACGGCGCAGGAGCGAAACAACACGGACATCGTCTCCTGGTGCGGGATCTTCGCGCTTTACTGCCACAAGATGGCCGGGTTGAGGATGTCGCCGTGGCCTCTCAAGTACTCCATCGGCAGGCCCAAGGCGGGCGACCAGCTACGTATTCTCCAGCCCGGAGAGCAGGTTCGGCCGGGCGACATCGGAATTAACGAGCCCGCAACCCGGAACCACCATTTCGTCGTAACCGAGGTGAGCGGCAACGTGGTGTCGTCAATCGACGGCAACGCCGGCTTTCTCATGGAGATCGTGAAGAAAGACAAGCAGTACTCGGTCTCCCAGGTGCGCTCGACCGGCGGCGGCTTCCTCACGCCGATCTGGGAGAACGTGCTCTAGCCACGACGGCGTGGATGGCCGTTGATGAACATGGGGACGCCTTCCCCATTCCCCTGTGGTTTAACGCTTTCTCGCCAGAATGGGCACCCCCATCGTGCAGTCTCTCCGAGTGGCCCGAGAACCCAGAGGAATGCTTGTCCAGATCACAGTTCCGTTGGCCGGATTCCAGATGATCATCATTGGCCGCTTTTTAGGAGTGTCTCGAAGCCAACCTGCTGAAACAGGGATGCTTGCTACCGCTTCCGATCCACACCGCAGACGCGGAATTCCGTATTCTCAATCCAGGCTCTGATTCCCGAGCTGGACGTCGCGGGTTCGAGTCCCGTCTCCCGCTCCAAGTTTTCGAACACTTATGAAGACCCACCAATTCCCCGTTACTCATTTCACTCCATTAAGCCGACATTGCCAATTCTGACGGCTGGGGTTACGGTTTTCGAAGCACGGCGGCGTCGAGTTTCTTGAGGGCGGGCTCGCCTCTGCTCCAGGTCGGAACTGGTGTAGACCTCCAGACTGACGTCGAGGCCGTGGCCCCTCTGGCCGGAGGCAACCTTCGGATCGACGCCCGCCTTCTTCGACAAGCTGGCGTTGGCTTTCCGCAGCACCCGGAACGTGGCCCACCCCAGCCCGGTCTTTTCCAGCCTCGGCAGCATGTACCGCCGCCAGAGATTGTCGAGCGAGAGCGGGCTCGTAGTCTTCCCGGACGGGGAAACGAACCCGTCCGGACCCCGAGCTCGCGCCAGATCGGCCCACTGCTTCAACAACCCGAGTTGGTCGGACTTGGTGCCAATGATTGATCCTTCCGGGCCTGCGGCGTGGGATCTCGATGCTTGATGCAGGGCAGGCGGATGTCGCCAGTGCGGGAACTTGACAGGAGAAAATGGTGTCCAATCGATCAGTTATGCGTACTCTACTCGTGTTCATCGCTGTCGCGCGCATAGCCGTGGGTTGTAGCTGCGGCCCGGAAGCCTATTCACCTCTTTGCCAACGGATTGAGAAAGTGAAAGTCTTGTTCATCGGAACGGCGGTCGAGACCAACGACAACCACGATGGGTTTATCAAAAGCGGCATATGGTACCGATTCACGGTACAGGAGCCATTCAAAGGCATCGAGACTGGAGTCAAGGAGGTGATCGTCGATCCTGCGAGTGGGACGAGTTGTCAAGAGCGGTTCACAACAGGCAGGCGCTATTTGATATCGAGCTATGGCGACACCCTGGCTGCTCAGAACGCGGCGGCTGTCACTGTCGGCGGTTTTCCCGCGGTTCGAGGCGCGGCCCGACCGATAGGGCCAGTGGTGGTTACGGGAGGATGCAGTGGTTCGCGCCCGGTGGAGCAAGTCGCGGAGGACATCAGTTTCGTCCGGCAATATAGAACAGGGTCGCAGCCCTCAAGAGTTTTCGGCTTTATTAGAATCCACGCTTACGAATGGTTGTGGGATGATCGCTATCCACCCCTATCGAGTGCAGTGATACGAATAACCGGGCCTGGAGGAGTCCGAACCACTGCAGCCGACCTGAACGGCCGCTACGAAATCCCCAACGTGGCGCCCGGAACATATGTGCTCACGGCCCAGTCAGCGGGTTTCACCTCGGCTCGCCCGTCATACACCATAGACGTCCCGGCGCACGGATGCGGCGTCGCAAACATAGGCATGTTCAGCGACGGGTCCATTACAGGAACGGTCGTCGAGCAGGATGGCAGCCCCGCCAGGAACCTCGCCGTCGAGTACTTTCACGCGGACGGGAAGATCGCCGATCCGCGGTTCCGCGAGCGTTCAATGAAGACGAACGAAGAAGGGCAGTTTCATTTCTCCAAAGTGCCGCCTGGAGAATTTCTGGTCGGTGTGCACATCGACACCCCGCCGCAGGCGGACGAGGGAATTCCTCCCACATACTGGCCTGGTGTGACGGATGTCGCGAAGGCTCAAGTCGTCCGTTTGGCAGCGAATGAGAAGAGGAAGGATCTTGTCATCAAACTGGGCCCTCGTGTGGGCGTGCGAACGGTCAGGGTCAGAGTACAATGGCCTGACGGACGTCCGGCCGCCTCGACAGACGTCAGCGCTAGAGTGGGGGGCGCGATAGCGGAACTCGCGAAAACGGATGCGACAGGCGCGGTTGAATTTCCTCTGCTAAACGGTGTCGAATACTCGTTCCGCGGGCGAGCGTGGACCAGCTACAGAATTGTGAACGGCAACAGGATCGGAGATGACTGGGTCGATACGGAAGAGCGAACCCTCCCGGCTTCCTCCTCGGCGGCCGAGGTGGTGTTATTGCTCAACAGGCCCATGTCGCGGCGGTAGCGAGTCGAGCCGCGCTGGCGGCATGTGGCTGGTATGGGTGCCGAGTCCGGAATCAGGGCGCCACTGCCGCAGACACGCCTACAGAAGACGGTTGACTTATCTACGCCTCGGCCATCCACGGGCTCCGGTTCACCCGCGGCAAGGAGGGCCATTCCTCGCGAATCGGCGCGCGTTGCGCGGCGGTGCGCTCAACCTCGGCATCTCCAGGACCAGTCCCATGGAAACGAGCGCCCGTAGGGCGGCACAGGCGCAAACGCGGGTGTCCGGCGCCTCGTGCAGGACGCCCTCCGCAGACGTTAGAGGACTGCCAAACGGCGGGATCTGGTCGATGTTGACCGTCTCGCGATCGGACGACGGACGATTTGTTTGGCCAAATGGAGTTGTCCCAGCTCACTTGGCGGATCAGTTCGGAATCGTCATTCGAAACGCTCGGCCGCCCGGGTTGGCCGTGACGGACTTTCCGCGTCCAGAAGAGTCGAAGGCCCTTCCGGCGCCATGCGATGACGGTCTCCGGCTTGACGATCGCCAACGCCGACCGCGAGCCGCTGCAAACCCTGCACAGCCAAGCCCAGAAGATCCAGCCCGCGGCGGCCAGCTTCGGCGGCTTCCTGGCTGAGCACCGCGGGACGCCGATCCGACGGCGAAGGGCCAGATTCTCGAGTTGAAGGGAAGCTCGCGATTTCAGCACTGAGGAACCAGCGGCAGCCAGCAGCGCCAGCACTCCGAACATGGAACAAACGATTTGTCGAAGGCCGCGCGACCCCTCAATCTCAGACAGTTCGGGATCCACGAGAGGCACGGTCCCATGCCTCCGGATGTATACTGTTTCGGAGGGCAGGGCACCCAAGGGGGGCGCGTTGCCGCGGGTGACAGTAGTTCGGGTGAGCGGATGACGAGACGGCTCCAGTGGCCGGGCACTGCCGATTGTTACTTCAAGGGGGATTCCATGATCAGACACGTTCTTCTCGCATTTGTGTCGATTAGCTTACTTGCCGTCGTTCCGGCGGCGGGACAGACCACCTTCGCTTCCATTACTGGAACCGTGACCGATCCCACGGGCGCGCCGATCCCCGGCGTCGCCGTGGTGGCGGTACACCGGGACAGCAACTACCGGCATGCGACCGAATCCAACGCCGTGGGCGCGTACACGCTGGCGCAGCTTCGGGAGGGCGTTTACACGTTGCGCGTTTCGGTGGCCGGGTTCAAGGAGTTTCTGGCCAGCGACGTTCAGCTTGTCTCGATGGACGTGCGGCGCATCGATGTCGGTCTCGAGGTGGGCTCGGTCGACACCCGCATCGAGGTCACGGCCGGAGCGACGCTGATCGAGACCGAGACGGCGCGCCTGTCGGACTCCAAGACGGCCAGGCAACTGTCCGCGTTGCCGCTCAACACGCGTTCGCTGTGGAATTTCGTGGGGCTTTCGCCGGGCGTGGTGCAGGCGGGCAACGACTCCTCGACGCGGCGCTTCGCCGGTTCGCGCGCCAACCAGTCCGACGCCTCGATCGACGGCATCACGCTGTCGAACCAGTACGACGGCACGCAGATTTCGCCGCTGGTGTCGCAGATCGAGTCGTTCGAGGAGATCCGCATCGACATGGCCAACAACACCGCCGAGTTCGGCGGCATCGGACAAGTGACCATCGTCTCCAAGGGCGGATCGAACCGGGTGCGCGGCTCGGCGTTCGACTACTATGGGACGCCGTTCTTCCGCGCCCGCAATCCGTTTGCGGCGCAGCGCGGCACGGGCGTGCGCCACAACCCGGGCTTCTCCGTCGGCGGCCCGATGTACGCGCCCAGGGTCTATGACGGCAGGGACAAGAGTTTCTTCTTCTTCTCGTTCGAGACCACGCGCGGCTCGCAGGTTTTGTCGAACCGCAACTCGACGGTGCCGATCCCCTCGTGGCGATCGGGCGACTTCGGACGCGAGACCACGGCCATACGCGACCCGTTCGCCAACAACGCGCCGTTCCCGGACAAGCGCATCCCGGCGGCGCGCATCAACCCGGTGGCGCAGAAGATCCAGACGCGCTTCTATCCGCTGCCGAACCAGACCGACCCAGAGGCGTTCCGGGCCTCGAACTTCCGTATCCAGATGCCGCGCGCCTTCGACCCGAACACGTATTGGACCACGCGGCTGGACCACCGCTTCACCGAGAGGCATTTCCTCTTCGGCCGCTATACCTGGAATCGTTCGCACTCGCGCGATTTCGACAATGCGCTGCCAGCCTTCGGCCAGCGCTGGCAGACCCGCAACACGCGCGCCGTGCAACTCTCTTACACTTTCACCATCCGGACGAATCTGATCAACGAATTCCGCTGGGGCTTCGCCTGGAACGACAATCCGCGTCACGGCCCGCTGATGGGGCAAGAGGTGGTGAAGGACCTGGGCCTGACCGGCCTATCCCCGAATCTGCCCGACGTCGCCGGAGTGTTCCAGGTGTCGTATTCCGGTCTTGGCATCACCGGCATCGCGCAAACCCAGTGGCGCCATCCCGGCTTCCTCAACCTCGCCCAGCAGTTCCAGGAGCATCTAAGCTGGTTCCGCGGCCACCACAACATCAAGGCCGGCGTCATGGCCGGCCGCACCAAGTATCAGGACTGGCAGATGCCGACCAACCTTTTCGGCAACGCCAGTTTCTCGAATCGCTTCACCGGCCATCCTTACGCCGACTTCCTGCTCGGCATACCCACGTCAAGCTCCCGCGCCGCCGCCAGCCTGTTCCAGGAACGCACTCGATTGAACTGGGACTTCTTCGTCACCGATGAATGGAAGGCGCTCCCGACGCTTACCGTGAATCTCGGGATGCGCTACGAGCTTCATCCGGGATGGAGCGAGGCTTCGGGGCGGCAGGCCAACTTCGATGTCACCTCGGGAAAGATCGTGGTTTCCGACGGCTCGCTCTCCAAGGTCAGCCCGTTGCTCCCGCCCGGTTACGTGGACGTGGTGGAGGCCTCTTCGCTCGGTTTCCACCCCACGCGCCTGATCACCAACGAGTACAACAATTTCGCTCCGCGCATCGGGCTGGCCTGGCGGCCGAGGGGACCGAACACGGTGCTTCGCGCGGGCTGGGGACTTTTCTATGACGTCGTGCCCCGCACGGTTTCGGCCGGCGGCGCTCCGTTTGTGATCAACGAGCCGGGCTTCACCAATCCCACGCCCGTGCCCACCATCGTGCTGCCGGTAGTATTCCCGACGTCGGTGGCCGGGCCGACCACCGTCTCGCTGCCCGGCGCCGTGCGCAGGGATCTGCGCGACCCTTACTCGATGCAATACAACATCACCATCGAGCACCAGCGCTGGAACACCGGTTTCCGGGCCTCCTACGTCGGCACCAATACCCGCCAGGGGGAGTGGGGCTATAACATCAACCAGCCCCTGCCGGACAACAGCGCCTACATTGATAAGCCTCGAAGGTTCCCGCGCTACCCCGCGATCACTTACCAATCCAACGGGGCGGGGCACCAGTACAACTCGCTTGCGCTGGAGGCTCAACGGCGCTACTACCGCGGCCTCAGCTACCAGTTGTCCTGGGTCTGGGCGCGGGACATCGGCGACCTGGAGCGCGGCGAAACGCCCGAGAATGCGTACGACCGGCGGCGCGAACGCTCGGTCTGGCTCGACATTCCGACTCATCGGATCACCGGCAACCTCACCTACGAGTTTCCCTTCGGCAAGAGCGCGCACGGGCTCAATCGCGCCCTCATCCAGGGCTGGGAGTGGAACTCCATCTACAGCTTCTTTTCCGGCGAGTTCCTCACTCCGCAGTGGAGCCTGCCCGATACGACCGGCACCGCCTACACCACCTCCCGCACGCCGGCGCAGGTCAGCATTCGCCCCAATCACCTGCGGGACGCCAATCTCCCGGCCAGCCAGCGCTCCACCGATCGCTGGTTCGACGTTTCCGCTTTCGCGGCGCCGACGCCGGGCTTCTACGGCACCTCCGCCAAGGGCGTCATCAAGGGACCCGGTTCGGAGATCGTCCACGTGGGCCTGGCCAAACAGTTCCGGATTGCCGAGCGCCTCCGCCTTCGCTGGGAGATCACCGGCACGAATTTCTTCAACACACCCAATTGGAGCAACCCGGGGACCAGCATCACCTCGCTGGCCGGCGCGGGAGTCATCACGGGCTCCGGCGGCGAGCAGGACCTCGACGCCGCCGGCTCGCGTAACTTCCGCATGGGAGTTCGCCTGGAGTGGTAAGCAACCAACCGACTATGCGATGGATGGCGGTTACTCTCTTACTGCCGGCCTGGTTGCCGGCGCAAGCTCCGACCAAGCAGGAAGCGCTGACCACCATGCGCCGGGCCGCCGACTTCTACCGGAACAAGGTATCCACCGAGGGCGGGCACCATTTCTATTACACCACCGATCTGAGTTACGGGCGTTCGGAATCGGCCGAGGGCCCCACCCAGGTGGAGGTGCGGCGGGACGCTCCGCGCGCCCCAGCAACGACTCCGCCGGCTCCCTCTCTCCGCGCTCCCACTTCGCCAGAGCGCTCGGGTCGACTTCAACGCGCCTGGCTGCCTCCACTTGCGTCATTCCCAGGCTGGTTCGGTGCCGGACCAGCCGCTCGCCCCATCCGGTCGCCGGCGGCAGCGAGTTGTAGCCGAGGAAGCAGATGATCGCGGGCACAGAGCGGAAACCCGGGCTGACCGCGTTCGCCTCCCAGGTGAAGACGCTCGGCTCACACACGGATTTGCTCCGCGACCTCTGGCTGGAGCATCTTCAAATCGAGGCGCTTTCTCCGGTGTGATCCCCGACGGTGTTCAGCTCCGTGGGAACCCGGAGAACGCGGCCGGTGTTGTACGATTGCCGCGGAACCGAGGGTATTGGCTGGCAGGGTTCGCCGAGGGCCCGGACGCCGGCCACGAGGACTTCGATCAGGCGCCGCTTCTGCTCCCAGCAGACCGGCGCGTCGAGCCGCTCCCTGAACCGCGTATCATGAATCAATGATGGTACGCTCGGCTTTTCTCTTCCTCTTCTGCACGACCATGCTGCTCGCCCAATGGCCACAATTTCGCGGGCCGAACGGCTCGGGGGTGGGAGAGTCGTCCGCGAGGCTGCCGGTGCGGTTCGGGCCCGCCGCGGGCGTCGCCTGGAAAACCGAATTGCCGTCCGGGCACTCCTCCCCGGTGATTTGGGGTGACCGGATTTTCCTGACCGCCGCCGAACCTGGTCAGCGAAAGCCCGCGGCACTCGGCAAGATGATCGACGTCGGTGGCAAGCTATACACCATCTGCCTCGATCGGCCAACCGGGAAGATCCTCTGGAAGCGCGAGGCCCCTCGGCCGCGAGTGGAACCGTACCAGCCCACCAACTCGCCCGCTTCGCCGAGTCCGGTGACGGACGGCAAGCGGGTGTATGTGTTCTTCGGAGACTTCGGTGTGCTTGCGTATGGCTTCGACGGCGCCGAGAGTTGGAGATTGCCCCTCGGGCCGTTCAATAACACCAACGGCCATGGGACTTCTCCAATTCTGGTGGTTGACCGGCCAATCTTTGACCGCTTAGGCAGCGAACACGAATGGAATCAGCAGGTTAATGGAGCGTCCAATGATTGGACCGGTCAACTAAGAGATAACCGGCCAATCTGTCTGATTCTTAAGCGCTTACGCTGAAACTGAGGTTCAGACAGATTGGGCCGGTTATCCGCTGG
>JAUYBU010000252.1 GCA_030693045.1 Bryobacterales bacterium
GTTCCGCCAGCATGGGACCGCTGCCCACCACCACCAGGCGCACCTCGGGAAAAGCCGGGCGCAGGCTTCTATACAGCCGCGCATAAGTTACGGGACATCAGGGCCAGACCCATCACGTTGGTCTCGCCGCCGGAATGCCCGCCGTCCGGAATGCCGGACGGCGGGCTGGCCGCTCTGAACACGCTGCCGGATCGAATCGCACGCCTGGGGCCTTGACGCCGCCGCCGGTTTTGCATCTGCCGCGGCGACCACGCTCTGCGCAACTCGACAGCGTAACTGTGCTCCCGGCCACCGTGCGCTTCAAAAGAACGATTGGAGGACGGCAAAGAGAGTCACCAGCAGCACAAAAGAGCCTCACGCGGCCGGAGACCGGAGCAAGCGGCGAGTGAGCATAGCCGCGCATCTGGTGGCCATCGCTTCCACCGTAGCGATTTCGCGAAGTCTGTCCGCGTGGGCGTGCATGGCGTACCCCCGTGGTACTCTCGGAGGCAATGGGTATCCTGAAGACCTATACCCGAAAGGCGGCGATCTGGGCGGCGCGTTCAATCCCGGCGCCAGTCAAAAAGTGGATACATAGGCGCCGCTCCCTGGATGGAGCCTCGCGGCGCATCTTTGGCTCGATGGTGAGCGGTGAACCGGTCGCTATTAAGGAAGGCCCCATGGCCGGGTTGCTGCTGGTGCCGAGCGATCATGTCTCCCACGCGCATCTGCGCGGCGTCTACGAGGAAGCTATCTTGCAGGCCATCGACCGGCTGGTCAAGCCGGGCATGGTCTGCTACGACCTGGGAGCCAGCATCGGCTACCTGTCGCTGTTGATGGCCCGGAAGGCGAAAAGGGTCTACGCCTTCGAGCCCGCGCCACACGCCAACCAGGAGATCCGCAAGCACGCCGGCGCCAACCGCATGGAGAACATCACGATTGTGCCAGAGGCGGTCAGCGATTACGAAGGCGAAGCCACCTTCGGGCTGACCGACGTCGCTTATGGGTCCGGCATTGTGGAAGGCGAGACCCGCTGGCCCACCATCACTGTGAAGGTAACCACGCTCGACGCCTTCGCGCAGGCGCACGAGCCGCCAGCCTTCATCAAGATCGACGTTGAAGGCGCCGAGGGATGTGTGCTGGCAGGCGCCCCGAACCTGTTGAGCCGCACACGCCCGATACTGTGCTGCGAGTTGCACAGCCAGGAGGCCGCCCACCGCGTGCAGAAAATCCTCGCTGACCACGGTTACACCATCAGCACGTTGGAAGGAAGGCCATTCGTCATTGATGACTGGACCCGGCCCGGGGAGATTCACGTAATCTGCCAGCCGCAGCCGCTTTCTCCGCTCTCCGCCGTCCCACCAGCCACCTGAGACCCTCTGGCACTTGAGCTGAGCCTCAGCGTTCCCGCCAAAGCCGAAGATAGATGGCTTCCATGCGGCGCACCGCCGTCTCGACGGAAAAACTCTCCCGGATAAACCGCGCGCCCGATTCGGCCAGCTTCCGGCGCAGTTGCCCGTCCCGCAGCACCAGCCCCAGGCGGGCGGCCAGCTCCGCCGCGTCGCCGGCACGAAACAGCAGGCCCGTCTCGCCGTGCCGGACCAGCTCCGGGTTGCCGCCCACGTCGCTGGCCACCGCGCAGCAGCCGCACGCCATGGCTTCCATCAGCGAGTTCGACAGCGCCTCGGACAGCGACGGGAGAACGAAGATGTCGAAACCGCGCAGGCGTTCGGCAACCTGGCTGGTGGCAGGCTCGAAACGGCACGTCGCCGCCACCCCCAGCCGCGCCGCCAGCGCCTCCAGTTCCGCCAGCATGGGACCGCTGCCCACCACCACCAGGCGCACCTCGGGAAAAACCGGCCGCAGCCTGGCGCAGGCTTCCAGCAGCGTGCCCAGCGACTTTTCCGGCCGCAACACGCACAGGGTCCCGATGGTGAGGCCGCCGCCTGGGCCCTCGGCCGGGGGATGAAACTGGCCCGTCCGGATGCCGTTGGGACACAGATGGATGCGCCCGGGCGGAACCCGGTCTTGCTCGATCAGCTCCCGCCGCAACGCGCGCGAGTTCACCACAATGCCGTCCACCATCTGGTCCGTGATGCGAAGCAGATGATGGTAAATGCCGGGAGTCAGCCCGCGGCCGGCCCGCTGGCTGGAAAGCACCAGGGGCACCCGGCATGCCACCGCCGTGGGCACGCCGAACAGGTTGGCCGGCACATCGAAGCTGTGCAGGATGTCGATGGCGTGCCGCTCCAGGTAACGCCGCAATTCGAGCGCCGCGCGCAACACGGAGGGAGAGGCGAAAGACCGCACCGGGAACTCGGTCACCGGCACACCCGCGTTGAGCAGCTCCTGGTGGCGCGGCCCGCCGCCGTGGAATGTCCCCACGTGGGGCTCAAACCGCGACCGGTCCAGCCCCATCGCCGTGTTGGCCAATTGCCGCTCCGTGCCACCGGCGTCAAGACAGTAGCTCATGAGCAGCACCCGCAACCGGTCCGGCATCTCAATCCAGGATAACTAAGCCGCTCGCCGCCTCACAGCCCCAGTTTTCCGGCCGCGTTGTCGCCGAACAACGAACCATCGCGGATGTAGCGGCGCACGGTGGCCAGCGAGCGGTGTCCGGTCTGGCGCATGATGGCCAGTTCGGTCGAGCCGTTCAGATAGGACTGCGTCGCCAGGCCCGCCCGCAAACTGTGGCCGGCATATTGGGCCGGGTCGAGCCCAATGCGCCCTACCGCCCGCTTGACGATCAACCCGATGGAGTCCTTGTGCAAGGCCCGGACCTCGATCCGGCCATGCCGGTCAATGCGGCGGAACACCGGACCCGTAACTATTCCCGACGTCTGGAGCCACTCCCGCAACGCGCCGGCCGGGCAGGTTAACGGCTGAGAACCGCGGGGCAGGGCCACACGCCTTCCCTCCCCTTCCTGGTCGGTCTTCGACCGCCGCACCAGGATCACCAGCCCTTCCTCGCAAAACGTCACGTCTTCCACCGTCACCGCGGCCAGCTCCGAGCGCCGGAATCCACCCGCGAAACCCACCAGCAGCAGCGCCCGGTCGCGCCGGCCTTGGAGCGTCGCCGGCAAGGCCTCGATGGCGGCGCGCACCTGCGCGGTCAGCAGCGGCTGCTTGGCCGTTTGCGCCGTTCCCAGGCTGCGGCGGATACCCTTCAGCGTCTCGCTCACCACCGCCTGCCGCATGTTGGCCGGCGAAGCGTATCCGGCCGCCTCATGCGCCTTGGCTATCACCGTCAGACGGCGGCGAAGCGAGGCCGGCTTGTGCGTCGCGGCCAGGGCGGTCAGATACAGCGCCACCGTTTCCGGACTGGCCGGAAGCGGCGCCAGGCCGTACGCGCCGCACCAGGCCGTGAAGTGGTTCCAGTCGGCCTGGTAAGCGCGACGCGTGTTGCCGGCCTTGGCGGCGGCGATGAATTCGCGGGCCCGCACGGCCAGCGCCACCAGCGCCGGCGAACCCAGTTCCCTGCCCTGCATTGAGAAATCAGAATATCACGATCTGACATCTGATAATGTTCTTTTATCAGATGTCACAATGGCCCTCATTTTACGCAGTCGCGCACAATCGCTCCAGACTGTGATATCCTGGTGCGCGGCCGGTCATGCCCGATAAACCCACCTGGTGCGGAGACTTAGAGGGAATTGCCGCCCGCTTGCGCGAGCTTGCCTGCCCCTGGGTCGATCGCCAAACGCTCCAGGAGTTGCTCGGGGTCGGCCGCCGGCGCGCTCAGCAGATTCTCGCCTCCTGCTCCAGCCGCCGCATCGGTTCGAGCGTGGTGGCCGATCGGGACGCGCTGGTTGCCCATCTGGAACGCCTGGCCCAAGGCGAAGCCCGCTACTACGAACGCCGCCGCCGCCTGCGCCTGGCGCGTACCCTAACCGAATTGAACCAGGCCTGGCGCCAGCGGCCGCACCTGCTGGTGGAGGCTCCGGCCGCGCTAGCCGGCCGAAGCCTCGGCGACCTGCCCGCCGGAGTGCGCCTGGCCCCGGGAGAGATCATCGTGCGTTTCGAGACGGTTCCCGAGGCGCTCGAGAAATTGCTGGCTCTGGGGCTTGCGATTGGAAACGATCTCGACTATTTTGAACAACTTACACTTACCGGACAGCAATACAGCCGGAAGCTTTGATGTTTGTACGCCTAAACCGCTTCACATTATACTGTTTTGCTGTATTTATGTATTAACAGGTCCAGGGCTTCCTGTACCAGGTCCGACTTGTCGGGTTTGGCGCCGGTCCGGCGCCGCTGATCCAACTGGATCTCTTCCAGACCCGTCACTTGGTCCGGGCGCACATAAAGAGTTACCTTGGCCAGTTTCCCGGCCCGCCTGGCCGGAGCGGTGACGACATCCGGAATGAGCGCGTCGATTCCGCGCCGGTCCTGAAGCCGCCGCTCACTCAGGGAAACTCGTTTCTGGCTCATGCCGCCTCCAATTCCGCCGCCAACTGGCGGTACGCCTCGGCGGCCGGCGACGACGGGGCAAACTTCTGAATGGCTTGCGCCGCCACCTGCGCGTCCGCGAATTTGATGGTTTGCGGTATTACTGTTTTGCAGACTTGCTGTGCATATGTATTTCGCAGTTCCTCCAACGCCTCGCGGCAGTGGATGGTCCGGCTGTCCACCATGGTGGGCAGAATGCCCCGAATCACCAGCGCCGGGTTGATGCGGGCCTTAACCTTCTCGATGGTGCCGAACAGCAGGTCCAGCCCGCGCAGGGCGAAGTACTGGGTTTGCACGGGAATCAAAACATCGGTGGCCGCGGTCAAGGCGTTCAACGTGAGCAGCCCGAGCGAGGGCGGGCAATCGATCAGAATATAGCGATAGATTCCGTCCAGCGCCGCCAGTTTCTCGGCCAGGATGCGTTCCCTGCCCGGTTCGCTGCTCAACTCGATCTCGGCGGCCGCCAGGTCGATATTGGCGGGCGCCAGATCCACCCCCGCCCCGGTGGCGGCCACGATGTCGGCGAATCCGAAGCGCTCCTCGCGCAACACGTCGTAAACCGTGCGCAACAGAGCCAGCGGGTTCAGGCCCAAACCCGCGGTAAGCGCGCCCTGCGGGTCCAGATCCACGACCAGGACCCGGTGCCCGCGCTCGGCGAAGGCCACGCTCAGGTTGATGGTAGTGGTGGTTTTGCCCACGCCGCCCTTCTGCTGCGCGATGGCGTAAATCTGTGTTTCCAGCATGATGTTTATACAGCAATACAGAATAACAGATAGACGTTTTCCCTTCCAGCGGTATACACAGCAGGGGCACGTACTTTCGAGAGACGATGGCACCCCGCTGCCGGCCTCGCGCCATTCGAACCCTGGCGCCGCCGGCGCTATCGAGATCTGGCGGTTACCAGAAAGTGCTTTCCCCGGCTGATAGAGATGCCCTCAAACCCATTCTTTACAAGAGCTTGGGATATCCCTCTTTCGGTCTGAAACGATTCGTACCTGCCCAGGAAGGGAAATTGCTTTTGCGTGAAGTGAAAACAGATGCTGTTGAGTGCGATATAGGCGAAGAAGATCCGACCCCTATAATTGCTCGATTTTGCCTTCCTCCACGAGTATGAGAAAGGGACCAGCGTTATCCAGAGTTCTCCGCCTTTGCTCAGTACTCGATGGATTTCTTTCAAGCTGGCGCTGATATCCGTGTGGCACAGCGACACTCGCGCAATCACCATGTCAAACTGCTCATTCGGCCAGGGCAGGGATTCGGCCTTGCCACAGACGAAGCAAACACGGTCTGAAAAAGATCTCCCCAACTTCAGAGCGTCAAGATCAACATCGAGACCAAAGGAAACTCGATCCGGATATGCGGCTATCAGCGTTTGGCCTGCACCGCACCCGATGTCGAGCACTCTCCGGGAGCAGGGCAGTGGAGGTGGCAATATGTGAGCTGGGTGGCTGGGATCGAGCGCGATCTTTAGCTCTTCACGATGATAATCCTCACTCATTTCACTGGTCTCCGGCTTCGAATGTACATGCCTTCACACGGACCGCTCCGCGTGCTTGTTTTGGGCTTCGTCCGCGACGTCTGCAGCAGCCTGGGCGGCCAAGAAACCCCTCACCAGTCTATCCCTCGGCATGATTGTTTGCCAGTACGGCCCGAAGGTCGCCCCGCTTCCGTTTCACCTGGCACAGCCATTCCAGCCCCCACTCCGATGCCCCCTACAGCCGGCATGCCTTCGCCAAATTTTGATCGCGCGCCGCCTGAACCGCGGCCTGTCGGGTATCTTCGGAAACCCGCTGGCGCTGTACCATCGCACCCTGGCGCCGGACTGCCAACCAAGGCCACGGTGCAAACAGGTTCGGGCCCGTACTTACGAGAGACGACCCCCGTACTTTCGGGAGACGCGCCACGTACTTACGGGAGACGACCCCCGTACTTACGGGAGACGATTCACCTCGTAAAATGTTGAAAGAAAACCCTTTACTCTTCCTAGACTTTGTTTAGACTTATAGTAGAGTATTTAGACAACAACAGAGCGCGTTGTTGCGCCTCAAAAGCAACCGTCAAAACATGCACTCCGATATCCCAGCCAACCCGATTGCGATCGCCGTGGAACTCGGCGAAGGTCTCGATTCCACACCCATCAGCGTCATTCGCACCGAGACGGTTCTGTCGAAGTTGCCCATCCACAACCTGTCGAAATCCGGCAAGGTCGATATCAGCATCGTTCGTCGCAATGAACACGGCCGCGTTCAATTGCAATGGGAGGTGTCCTACAACT
>JAUYBU010000361.1 GCA_030693045.1 Bryobacterales bacterium
CTTCCGCCAGCAGTTCCTTGAGTTCTCCCGTCGCCTCCTCGGCCGCCAGCGAGAACGCAAACGGCCCGGAGACGATAAAGGTAAATGCCAGCCTTGCGATCGATGAGGAAGTCATCCTGCTCCAGTATAGGCACTTCGCCTGCCAGCTCTGGCGAAAAGTGGCAACGCGTTGAAAAAGGACAGGATTCATCGGCTCGCCAAACACCGGCGTCAACTCGGGATTGGACGATTTCGGACAGCCGTTGGGCGATATGCGGCAGGGCCGCGGCGAGTCGGACATGGAACTGCTCTCCCTAAGAGGGTTAGTGGGGTGGCCCCCGGTTTGCTCTCCATTCCTTGCGACGCGTCGCAAGGAATGACCGCTCCCTGACGGTCGCGGCTCAGAAGCCGGATCTGAGCCGCGACCGTCAGGGAGCGGTCATCGCTTGCGACGCACTACACTACGTACAAGGGAATGGAGATGAGCGCGACCACACACGGCGCCGTCCGGAGAGACCTGGTCCTGGTGCTGGGGGGAATTGCGCTCACCAGCGCCGGGCACTACTTCACTCCGCCGCAATTTCTTCTGTGGCACGGCATTTTTCAGCGCCTGTACTACCTGCCGATCGTCTACGCCGCGATTTCGTTCGGCTGGAAGGGCGGGCTGACGGCCGCGGTCCTGGCGGGCATGCTATACATCCCGCACATCGTCATGACCTGGGCGCCGATGCCCCATTTCGCGATGGGCCAATACGCCGAAATCGTCATGTTCCTGGCGGTCGGGACCCTCACCGGGATCCTGGCCGACCGGGAACGCCGCCGCCGCGTGGAACTCCAGGCGACCGCCCAGCGCCTGGGCCAGGTTTACCAGGAACTGCAAACGACCTTCGAGCAGGTGAAGCGCGCCGACCGGCTCTCGGGCATCGGCCAGCTCGCCGCCGGCCTGGCTCACGAGATTCGCAATCCGCTGGCCAGCATCGACGGCGCGGCGGAGGTCCTGGAGGCCGGCGCCGAGGCGGAGTTGCGACAGGAGACCTTGAGCATCATCCGGAAAGAATGCGCCCGCCTGAACCGCCTGCTGACCAATCTGCTCGACTTTGCGCGGCCGCGCAGGCCCGAGTGGCGAGAGGTCGGCGTGGTGGAGGTTCTCGATTCCGTGGTCGAGCTGGTGAGTCACTCCGCGGGCAAGAACGTCCGCTTCCGCCGCGAGGCGGCGCCGGACCTTCCGCTCCTGTTGTGCGATCGGGAACAGATTGCCCAGGTAATCCTCAACCTGACGATCAACGCGGCCCAGGCGATGCCCGAGGGGGGAGAAGTGGTTCTCTCGGCCCGAACAAGTGCGGATGTCTTGCTGGTCCAGGTGAAGGATGAAGGACACGGAATTGCGCCGGAAGACTTGGACAAGATCTTCGACCCGTTCTTCACCACCAAGGACACCGGCACCGGGCTCGGGCTATCGGTGGTCCACCAGATCGTCGGCCAGCACGGCGGTTCGGTCACGGCGGAGCGGAACCCGGATCGCGGGATGACGTTCTCGCTTTACTTTCCGCGGGCGGACACGGGAGCGGCATGACCGGCAATCGCATTCTAGTGGTGGACGACGAGGAGAACCTGCGCCGCGTGACGCAGCTTCGGCTCCAGCAGGCGGGCTACGACGTCGCGACGGCGGCCGATGGGAACCAGGCTTTGGCATTCCTGGAGCGCAATCCGAGAGACCTGGTCCTGACCGACCTACGGATGCCCGGGCTCTCCGGCCTGGAGCTACTGGGAAGGATCAAGGAGGCCTACCCCGAGGTCATCGTGATCCTGGTGACTGCTTTCGGCACCATCGAGTCGGCCGTCGAGGCGATGAAACACGGCGCCTACGACTACGTCATTAAACCGGTCAACACCGAAGCGCTCAAGCTCATCCTCTCCCGCGCGCTGGAGCACCACCGCCTCCAGGAAGAGGTCCGCAATCTCCGCGGTGCCATCGACCGCAAATTCGGCTTCGAAAACATCATCGGCCGGGCCAAGGCGCTGCTGGCGGTGCTGGATGCCGCGGCGCGCGCCGCCGAGAGCGGTTCCACCGTTCTGATCCGCGGCGAGACCGGCACGGGAAAAGAACTGCTCGCCAAGGCCATCCACTTCAACAGCCCGCGCCGGGACAAGCCCTTCATGGTCATCAACTGCGGGGCTATTCCCGGGGAACTGCTCGAGTCGGAGTTGTTCGGCCACATGAAAGGTTCCTTCACCGGGGCGGTGGCCAATAAGAAGGGCAAGATCGAGATGGCCGACGGCGGAAGCCTGTTTCTCGACGAGATCGGCGAGATGCCCATCCAATTGCAGGTGAAGCTGCTGCGTTTGCTCCAGGAGCGCGAAATCGAAAAGATCGGCGCGCCGCAGCCCATCAAGGTGGACGTGCGCATCATCGCGGCCACGCACCGCGACCTGCAGGCGATGGTGGAAGACGGCGCGTTTCGCGAAGACCTCTATTACCGCCTGGCGGTGATTCCCCTGCGCTTGCCGCCGCTGCGCGAGCGCACCGGGGACATCCCGGAGCTGGTGACGCTGTTTTTTCGGAAGTTCCAGGAGCGGATGAACCGCCCCGATCTGAAGCTCCCGCCCGCGCTGCTGCCCTACTTCACCACGCACCGCTGGCCGGGCAATGTCCGGGAGCTGGAGAACGTGATCGAGCGGCTGGTGGTGCTTGCCCCAGACGAGGAGATCACGGTGAACGATCTGCCCGAATTCCTCCGCCGGGAGAAGCCGGCGCTCGACGCGATCGAACTCGAGCTGCCGCCCGAGGGGATCAGCCTGGAAGCGGTCGAGAAGGAGCTTATCCTTCGCGCTCTCCAGAAGTGCAACTGGAACCAGACCAAGGCGGCCGAGTACCTCGACATCAGCCGGAAGGTCCTGATCTACCGCATGGAGAAGTTCGACCTGCGCAAAGACGGCTGATCCCGCTCGGGGCGGCACTGCCTCAAATTGCACACTGGCTGGACGATCTGGGGCAGCCGGTCTCACCGGCGAAGCTCCTATCCGTTCATTTCCGCAAGTGGCCTCCAGCTTGCTCTAACCACTGCATGGCCCTCAAACGCTTACACAGAAGACACATTACGCTACTGGCCTTGGCCGCGATGTTGCTGCCTGGCCTTTCACTTGCAAAGGACGCCAAGAAACCCAAGGAACAGAAGACCAGCGGAGAGGTAGTCGCGGTTGCCGGGGACCGGCTGGAACTGAAGACCAAAAAAGGGACTGTCACCGTCCTGCTAACCGGGAAGCCGAAGATCGCAATGGGCGACGCCGAGATCTCGCTGGCGGCGCTTAGGAATGGCGCCAAGGTCACGGTGGTCGGCATAACCCAAGCCTCGGGCGAGATCGTGGCGCGCGAAATCCGGCTGCCCGCGCCGGCCGCGTCGCCTCAGCAGCCGTCGCAGTCCGGCCACGGCGGCCACGCGCATTGACCTCCCAACGAGAACTATGTCGAATCCAAGCAGAGTGCACACCAACGCAAACCGCGATCACAAGCGCGCGCAATTCCTCGGGTCGGGCCGCCCGGGCGGAACCGGGAAGAAAGTCCTTCTGGGATTGATCCTCGCCGCCGTGGTCGCCGGAGGGTACTACCTGCGCGCCAATGCCACCGGCCAAGCCACCCCGGCCAAGCCAATTGCCGCGTCACCCGGCCCGGCCTCGGTTCGGATTCCGATCGCCGAGATCGACTCAGGAAAGGCCAAGTTCTTCGACTACAAGACCGCCGGGGACAAGGTCGTGCGCTTCTTCGTGATGAAGAGTTCGGACGGCGTGTATCGAGCGGCCCTGGACACCTGCGATGTGTGCTACCAGGCCAAGATGGGATACTCGCAAAGCGGGGACGAGATGGTCTGCCGGAAGTGCAGCAGGCGATTCCCGTCCGCCAAGATCAACGAGGTCTCGGGCGGGTGCAACCCGGTAGGCATCCCGCGCACGATTGCCGGCGGCCATCTGGTTATTGCGGCGAACGACCTCGAGGCCGGACAGTCCTTCTTCTAACCAACCATCCATGCGCATCGGCACCATCGCTTTCGCAAACCTGAAGCGCCGCAAGGGCAAGGCCCTGTTCCTGGTCGCCGGCATCGGGATCGGAATTGGAACCGCGGTGGCGTTGCTGAGTCTGAGCGGCTCGCTGAGGGAAGAAATCGGTTCGCAATTGGACCGCTTCGGAGCCAACATCGTCGTGACGCCGCATTCCGACAGCCTGTCCCTGGAGTACGGTGGGATCTCGGTCGCCGGCGTGGCCTTCGACGAGCACCGGCTCACCGGCGAAGACGTCGCGGGTGTTCTGCGGATTCCGTATCGCAAACGGCTCAGTGTGATCGCCCCAAAGCTCCTTGGCGCCGTCGAAGTGGAAGGGCGAAAGACTCTTTTGGCGGGAGTGGACTTTTCGAGTGAACTGCGGCTCAAACGCTGGTGGCGCCTCACGGGCGGAAAACCTGAAGCGGCTGACGATGTCCTTCTGGGTTACGATGTCGCGCGGGCAGTCTCCGCGATCGAACCTCTGCCAGGCGCCGCCGGCCGGGGCAGGCCGAACGGCGAGCATCACCCCGCCTCCGAAGAACGGTTTCGCATCGCCAGGGAGCGACTCATCGTGGCGGGCCGGGAACACCGCATTGCCGGCGTGATCGGCCAAACCGGCGGCGCGGAGGACCGCATGGTCTTCGCGTCGCTCGGCCACGTCCAGGACCTGCTGGGCAAGCCGGGCCAGTTAAGCGTCATCGAGATCAGCGCGCTCTGCAAGGACTGTCCGATCGAAGACATCGTCGCCCAGATCCGCAAGGAACTGCCCCACGCGAGGGCATCGGCCATTCAGCAGTCGGTGCGGGCGCGCACGGAGGCGGTAGACCGGCTCACGCGATTTTCCGCGGTCGTCTCGGCGGTGGTGCTCGCCATCGGCGCGCTGATGGTCTTCACCACGATGATGAGTTCGGTGGTCGAGCGGACGAGAGAGATTGGCGTCCTTCGCGCTATCGGTTTCCGGCGGACGCACATCATCAAGGGACTCATGATCGAAGTCGCGGTGATCAGCGTCGCCGGCGGAGTTCTTGGATGGGCCGCGGGTCTTTTGGCCAGCCGGCTGGCGTTGCCCTACTTCACCGAGGCGGGAGCCCAAATCGAAGTGCGCGCCTCTTTGGCGCTGTTCGCCGTGGCTGTCGCGCTCTCGACCGGCATGGTCAGCAGCGTGTACCCGGCGATCCGCGCCTCGCGTCTGGATCCGTCCGAAGCGGTGCGCCACGTCTGAGGGCACCCGCTTCCTGACGGTCGCGGCTCGGAAACGTCTACTGAGCCGCGGCTCGGAAACTTCTACTGAGCCGCGCGCGTCAGCAAGCGGTGTTTTCCGCCTGAAACGGTTATTTCCCGACGAGTCCTGAGGGGGTAAGGAATGTCTTTTGTGGTTGTCGAGAACGTCGGCAAAACGTACAGCGATCGGGGTTCGCGAACCGGGGCCACGGTGCTGCGTAACGTCAGCGCCCGCCTTGGGGAAGGGGAGTTCGTCTGCCTGATGGGGCCTTCAGGATCGGGAAAGAGCACCCTGTTGACGATCCTGGGAGCGATGAACCACCCGTCCGAAGGCAAGGTCGTCATCGACGGCATCGACGTGTATGCTCTTTCGGACGAACGGCGCGCGGACTTCCGCTCCGAGTATCTCGGATTCGTGTTCCAGCAGCATCATCTCATGCCGTACCTGAACGCGATCGAGAACGCGATGCTGCCACTTGCCACCCTGCGGCTTGGCGCGGCCGAAAAGCGACGCCGGGCCCTCGCCGTGCTGGAAAAGGTGGGACTCGCCGGGAAGGCCTCGCGGCTTCCCAATCAACTCTCCGGCGGCGAACAGGGCCGGCTCGCGATTGCGCGAGCGATTGTGAACGACCCTCCGCTGGTCCTGGCGGACGAGCCGACCGGAACGCTGGACACCAAAACCGGCGGCGAGATTATGAAGCTCTTCCTGGATCTGAACGCGCGGGGCCAGACCATCTTCATGGTGACGCACAACCCGGCCAACGCCAGGCTTGCACACCGCACTCTCCACATTCGCGACGGAGCGCTCGCGCCCGAATCCGACTGCCCCCGCGAGCAAACCTCACGAACTCCGGCGGATGGACTGGACTCTGAGTTGCCCGCTCTTATGATCGATCGCTCCGGTGACTTCGACTCGCTCAGCGGCAAACCCTTCGGCGATTAACTGGTCGCTGAGGATGTAAAGCCGCTGGCCGTCGTAAAGGGCGTACTTGACTGCGCTGTCCCGCTTGACGCAAGCCCTGACGCACTCGCTGTCGCGTGCCCCGGATGCCGCGATGTGGCTATTCGCGCATCGCGTGTCCGTGATCACCCCGGTGAAAGTCTGAACCCGGTCTCCCCGGAAGAGGAACAGTGTAGTCGCAACGATCAAGGCGAGCAGGGAAAAACCCATCGCGTACCATCCGGCCCAGAAGAGCCGTGGCATTCGCAGAGGAACCGCGAAAGCCGGCGACATTTCCGGGTTACTTACCCTGATATCACTGGTTTCAACTTCTGTCACTCCAGGAACCTGCCGCGCGACGCGTTCGACTTCCTGCACATCATCGTAACTTGGCACCTTCCCACTGATCGAAACCGAGCCTGCCTCCGCCGACACATCCACCTCGAGGTGAACGGTGGCGGGGGCCCGCGCCAGGGCAACCTTGACGCGGCTCGAAAGCGCCAGCGCTTCCAGTGCGGGCCTCCACGCCGGACAAGATGGGGAAGCCACATTCCCGTTAACGATCCCGGCGACTGTGCTGCATGCACTTTCCAGATCCACATTCTCCAGGTTAATCATCAGGTCGCAACGGGAAGACTCGGAGGTGTTCGTGCCATGGAGCTGCCGCAACCATTTTTCGCGGTCCCTATCCACCCGGTGAATGCAGTCGAGAGCTTCCGCCCTGCCGAGTTTCAGCCGCTCCCGCGCCTCGTTGATGCGAAACTCCAGGGGCGCCAGAACCTGAACCCGAAGGAACCATCGGTCTCCATTCGGCAGAAAGTCCCCGAGATTCCCGTAGCAAACCGCGTTTCCCTCCCGGATCTCCTCGGCGAGGGCCGCTTGAAGCAAGGTCAGGTGGATTCGTCTCTTGTGCGACACCCGGTCGGAGAAACCGGGAGGTTTCGATAGGCGGTTCCGCAGATCGTCCTGGGAAGCTCCCCAGGCGGCCGCTCTTTCGATCACTACCTGGGATTCGATACAGCGATAGCCGAGAGTTCCCGCCAACATTCTTGCCAGCCGCGTCTTGCCGCTGAACGGACTGCCGAAGATCACGACGACTGCGCGCATCAATGCACCTCCTTATCTCACCAGTGCAATTTCCCTTCCAGACCTGTCCTTCATCCATCCGGAGGTTTTGTCGGCGCGTTCGGGAGTAACCAGCGCACCTGGCGGTGCGCGCGGGCCACTGCAAGTGTGCCCTCCACGCGCTCGCCCGTGCCGGACTGCCGGTGCAAGCTCCTCATTTCATTGGTTTGCCAGAACGGACCCGCAAATGCTTACCACAAGGGCGTGACACGCAAATCAGGAATCCTAAGGAGAAAAGAAATGGGAAACACCAAGTCATTCAGAATCGATTCGTGCGTCAAGCTCGGCTTCATCGTCTTGCTTGCCGCTCAGGTGATCTTTGCCCAGATGGGTGGCGGGATGATGGGCCCGGGCTCGTCGGGAAGTGGCATGAGCGGCAACGGTCCAGGACAACAGGGCGGCAGCATGGGGCCAGGTGGAATGTCCGGGCAGATGATGGGTCCGGGGATGGGCGGCGGGATGATGGATGGGCCCGCGGTTGGCCCGGACGGGACCGCCTACGTCGTTCGCCGCGCCGACACTCCGGCCACTTCCGGCCAAATGATGCCACAGGGGCAGAGCCAGATCCGGCATGAGCTTGTCGCCATCAGTCCGGTCGACGGGAAGCCCAGGTGGACATTGGGGATCCAGGCTGCCCGGATCTCCGAACCCGCAGTCGCCAGAGACGGCAAGATCTTTCTAACCGTGGACGACACGCCGATGGGCATGCAGGGCCAGCCTGGCGGCATGATGAATCCTGGAACGCAGACGACCCCGAACAAAGCGAAGCTGATCACGGTCATCGCGGGTCCGAACTCCGCTCAGATTCAAAACACCGTGGAAGTCGATTCCGACGTCTTGTCCGCCCCGAAGATCGCCATTACGGATACGGCAGGCAATTACTACGTCATCTACGCATACGGCATGGAGATGGCCGGGATGGGCTCACGCAACACCGACGACCGCGACTCGATTCCGGCCGGCGAAAGGGATCTTTACGCGTTCGGCCCTGACGGGCGCCTCAAGTTCAGGGTGAAGCTCGGCCAGGCTCAAGCCGGCATCCCGCCGCGGTAGCCTACTCCCACACACTGCGCGCAAGACGGTGGGGCGACTGCGCCCCACCGTTTCCTTTTCAGAGTGTCCGAAATAAGCCACCGATTGTCCCATCCAAGACTGGACTATCAAGCGAAACCTCGCTCCCCCCGCTGGTCCCTGAATTGCTCTACCTTCTGCGGACGATCGATCTGCCATGGAGACCGCCAGCACATTCCGCCTGAAGATGTCGCTCCGGGACGCCGTCCGGCGCCTTCGCAAAGGCTTGGAAGGCGAAGAACTTCAGGTAGCCTTTGAGTTTGAAATGTCAATCTGCCTTCGCCGGGAGTTGCAGGTGGAACTCTGCCCGGCCGTGCTGCTGGGTGTTCATTCGCCCGTGCTGCTGCTTGAGTCGATGGTGGCGGATGGGCGGGCGGGGCTGTTTCTGCCGTTGCACGTGCTACTCACCGGCAAGGGCAAGGAAACGCTGGTGCGAGTACTGAGGCCGGAGTGTTGCATGGAAGCCGGTGTGCCCATCGGCGTGTTGACTCCCCTGCTGAGGACGATCCGCCGGGTGGAATCGGCGGTTGCCGGATCTGGCGCATCAAGGGTTGTCGAGTCGAGGCCAGAACTGACGGCGATCGAGGAGACGTCCGCATGAAACGCCGCCGCAATCGGCTGGAGATGAACCGGCGTGAAAGGCTCAGCTTGATTCTCGTTGTTGTTCTTCTTGTCGCCGTTGTTAGCGCTATTGGGAGGTCCAGCCGCTTCTCCAGGGGCCGGCTGATCTGTGGTCATTGTGGAGACCCAATGCCGGTGTTGCGGCCGGGGGAGCCAATCCCGCCCGAACCGGATTGCACACCGGTGCCGATCGCGCACTCCGTCCAAGGAGACACCGTCGTAATCCAAGCAGACGCGGTACGCGAGGGCATCCGCACCCTCTTTGCTCCTTAATCTCCGGAACCGCCCGCGACTACTCCACGATTTCGACAACGCCCATCATTCCGAGATCCTCATGATCGAGGATGTGGCAGTGGTACATCGCCTTGCCGGTGAAGTCCTGAAACCTTGTTCGCACACGCACGCGGCTTCCGGCCCGCACCAGTACGACATCTTTCCACGCGGGACCGGCGGACCCGTCGCGATTCACGACCTGGAACGGGTTCGTATGGATGTGCATCGGGTGGTCCATCGTCGCCGGATTGACGAACTCCCAATCTTCGACGCTTCCCAGTCGGACGCGCGTGTCGACACGATCGGCGCGGAACGTCCTGCCGTTGATGGTGAAGTTCATGCCACCTCCCATCATTCCCATACCCATTCCTTGCCCGAGCACGAAGGTCCGCACAGCAGCAGGCGGAGGCAGCGTTTCCACAGGCGCCAATCTCTCGGGCAAACGAACGGACTGCTCAGCTTTCCCCTCATATACAAGGGTAGCGAGCGTGTCCACCGGCAAACGGCCGCCGCCCATCATCCCCATCCCACCGCGGTTGTAGGGAAGGTTCACGAGCCGATATGTGTCCGGCGCGCGCGAGCCTTCCACTATCACTTCGGCTCTCTCACCGGGCACCAGCAACAGCTCGGCGAGTTCGAGCGGAACGGGCAACGCCCCACCATCGGATGCGATCTGATGGAACGTGTGCTCTTCGATGCGAAGGCGATAGAATCGCGAACTGGAGGCATTGAGAAGGCGAAGCCTGATCTGGCCGTCTTTGCGGATCGGAATAGCAGGACTGGAGAGTCCGTTCATCGTTATGAGGTCTCCTTCTCTGCCCTGCATACGTTGCATCATGTTGGGTTCACGCGGAACGCCTCGGCTGTCCAGGTCGAAATCCTGAAGCACGAGAGAGTATTCCTGTGCCGATGCAATCTCAGGAATCGCGTCCAGTTCGCCCCGCACGAGGAACAACCCGGCCAAGCCCCGTGAAACCTGCCTTGCTGCCGATTGGTGAAGGTGGGGGTGGTACCAAAAGGTCCCGGCCGGATGGTTCGCCGGCAGCGTGAATTCGTAAGTGAGGGACTCTCCCGGCGGTATCATCAGGAAGCTGTTGTCGGCGTTGCCGGTCGGTGGAATGTGAAGCCCATGGTAATGCAGGTTGGTCGGCTCCGAAAGGCCGTTGCGAAACCGGATGCGGATGCGGTCGCCCGGGCGCGCTTCCACGATGGGACCCGGAACCTGTCCGTTGAAGGCGTAGAGATAGGCGTTGCCACCTGCAACATCCAGCCACTGCTGCTTCGCCTCCAGATCCAGCTCGACCAGCCCACCAATTGGACCAGGCTCGGCCCCACGCAATCGGGGCAGTCCGCGGAAGACGACCGGTAGCCCCAGGGCCGTCTTCAAAAGGCGTCTACGGTTCCAGCCAGGCATACAAAAGCATCCTCCCGTTTGCGGGCATGCATGATCTTCTGTCTGCGCATAAGGCAGTTTTCGCGCCAAAGTCTCGGTCACTGTTTTCAAGGATTTGAATCTCAACCACAAGGGGTGCGATGGCTACTTCGGGCACACTGCCTGTGCCCGTGGCGCCTGGAATGTTCTAATAAGAAAGGCAATGTCTCGAATGGCGCTCACCAACCTCAAACCGGTGCTCCTTCGATTGTTGTACGTGCTGGTGGTGCTGGCGGCCCTGCCTCTGCTCATCTGGAATGGATTCATCCAGCAGATCAGCACCGACTGGAACGACCTGATTGTGCGAATAAGAGGCACATTGGCCAGCCCGACCATAGCGCAGGTCGTCCTGGCCGCGATTGACGACCGCACAGCGGCCCGCTATGGTCCCCTTCCGTTGGACCGCGGTAGGCTGGCCGAAGGGTTGGAGATACTTGCGCAAGCGCATCCACGGGTGTTGGTGTTGGACCTCTTAATCGCCGAACCCGGCGATCCGCAATCCGATGAAAGACTCGTTCGTGCAGTTCGCCAGTTCCCGAAAGTCGTGTTGGGCGCTGCGCTCGAGAGCGACACCGAAGAGAGGCCTCGTTGGATCCTTCCGTTGCCCCACCTCGTTGCCGGCCACTCCGTCGCCCATGTCCACGCCGCGCCGGACGCGGATGGCGACGTGCGGTCCGTTCTCCTACTGAAGGAAGGCGCGGGACGGCGGTTCTGGGCGCTCGGCCTGGAAGCGGTTCGCCTGGCGCTCTCCTCCGATCGGCCGCTTGAAGCTTCCGGCTCGGTCGTACTCGGAGCGATCCACATCCCGGCTCCAGAGAGGGACAGCCGGTGGATGGCCATTCACTACGCAGGCCCGGAAGGCTCCTTTCCCCGCGTGAGCTTCGGCGCCCTGTTAGACGGGACCGCGAACCTCGCCGCATTCCGGGACAAGATCGTGATTCTCGGAGCAACGGCTCAGGGCAGCGGTGACAGGTTCTTCACTCCCTTCTCCACCGGCATCGGAATGAGTGGGATTGAGATTCATGCGAACGTGGCTCGCACGATCCTCGACCGCGCGTTTCTGGTTCCGTTGGGAGTGATCGGCGAGTTCGCGGGTAGTCTTCTTCTTGTCGGACTTTCCGTGGTTGCGGTTGTCCGGCTCCGCGGGATGCGGCTCTTTCTCACGCTGCTTGCCGTCGGCCTTTCCATCGCCGCCGCCAGCTTCCTCGCGCTTCGTGTTGGCTACGTCCTCCCTCTCGGGTCGTTTCTGGCTGTCTTCTTGTTAGCCTCGGCAACCGCTGGAACGAGTGAGTACGCCTTGGTCAGCAGAGCCCTCGCTGGTGAGACGACGAAGCGCAAGGAGTACGCCTTCCGGGTGCAGGCCATTGCGCACGAGATCAAGACCCCGCTCACTGCGATTCAGGGGTCGAGTGAGATGATCTCAGAAGGCTGGGTGCCGGAACGGCAACGGGCTGAGATGGCCGGCCTGATCCACAAAGAGTCGAAGCGGTTGACGAGTCTGATCCAGACCTTTCTCAACGTGGAACGGCTCGCGGCTGGCGCTTTGAGCCTTCAGAAACAAGAGGTGGATCTCGGTGCTCTCTGTGAAGACGTTGTGGAACGATGCCGCCTTTACGCGGCCCGTAAACGCATCCGGGTGGACGCGGCGATTCCGGAGATTCACCTGCTCGCCGACCCCGATCTACTCTCGTTCGCCATCTACAACCTGGTCACCAATGGGGTGAAGTACAGCCCAAGGAACACAACGGTCGTGGTGAGCGCCGAGGACGACGGAACCGAAGTGCGAGTCTCGGTCGCCGACCAAGGATACGGCATCGGGCCCGCGGATCGGGAAAAGATCTTCGAGAAGTTCTATCGTTTGAAGAGAGACGAAAAGGGAGCCGAGGAAGGAACCGGGATCGGCCTCGCCCTGGTCAAAGAGATCGTCCAGCAGCATGGCGGACGCATCTCGGTGGAGAGCAGGCCAAACGCGGGCTCCCGGTTCACGATCGCGCTGCCGAAAGGGTAAAGAATGTCCAAACCGGAGATCCTGGTCATCGACGACGATGAGGCCATCACCGCGACGGTGTCCAGTTTCCTCACCGCCAAAGGCTACCGCGTGACCGTCGCCAACGACAGCGAGGAGGCGCTCGACTTGCTCGACACCGCCAGATTCCCTGTCGTCCTGAGCGACATCTACATTGACCGGCTCACCGGTCTCGACGTCCTCCGTCACGCAAAGGAGCGTGACCCGCACACCTGCGTCATCCTGATGACTGCTCGAGGATCCGTTCGGACGACGGTCGAGGCTGAGATGGGCGGAGCGTTCGATTACGTCGCCAAGCCCTTCGAGCTTAGAGACCTGCTTCAGGTCATCGAGCGCGCGGAGCGAAGCCGCGAAGCACAGCCCGAAGAAGAGTCGCAGGAGGACCTGGAGCAGTTTGGCGGGATGATCGGGTTCTCGCCTCAGATGATCGGAGTCTACAAACGCATCGCACGATCCGCGCGATCCGACGAAACGGTGCTACTTCTCGGGGAAAGTGGCGTTGGGAAAGAACTCGTGGCTCGGGCGATTCACGATCACAGCTCCCGCGCTGGAAAGCCCTTCGTGGCCGTGGACTCGGGTGCTGTCTCCGGTTCGCTCTGGGAATCTGAGGTCTTCGGTGCGCTGAGGGGAGCTTTCACCGGTGCCGATCGCGACCGGCCGGGCATCATTGAGACCGCACGCGGCGGTACCGTCTTCTTCGACGAAATCGGCGAGGTGCCGCTGGAGTTCCAGGCCAAACTCCTCCGCTTCCTTCAGGAGAAGGAATATCGGCCCTTGGGAGCTGGTGCTCCCCGAAAAGCCGATGTCCGCGTGATCGCGGCAACGAATCGGAACCCGGAGGAGATGACACGCGAAGGGAAGTTCCGCGAAGACCTCCTCTATCGCTTGAACGTTCTTCGCATCGAAGTACCGCCGCTTCGCGAGCGGAGGAGCGACATTCCATTCCTGGTCAGGCGCTTCCTCGGGGAGGCGTGTGAGTCATCCGGAAGGAAGACCTGGTTTGACTCGGAAGCCGAGCGGCTGCTGGAACAGTGTGACTGGCCGGGCAACGTGCGCCAGCTTCAGAACGTGATCCGCCGTCTGGTCGCCCTGGAGCCGCCGGGCGCGGTCTCGCAAGAGGTTCTCAAGAGGCAGCTCGAAGAATCGAGCCGCCCGGCGCCAGAAGAGGAACCGATGGAACTCGAGGCCGTTGAGCGCCAACAGATCCTCCGCGCGCTCGACCAGGCCGGGGGCAACAAGACGCGCGCGGCGGAAATTCTGGGCATTCAGCGCCGGACGCTCTACAAAAAGCTTGCTCGTATTGAGCGCGAGCAGGGAGGGCACAGCAGTGTGCCCGAAACAAGCCAATAGCCAATGCGTTGCTAGGCGGCTCAAGCCGGTTTCCCAACTGATTCCACGGCACTTTTGGACATGGCACTAAGATTGCTCTGTACTTCGCTGAGAGGAATCATTATGCGCTGCGTCGGTCTTCCCCGGTGGGTTACGCTGGCGGCATCACTGCTCGCGGGTCTGCCTGTGGCCTATTCCCAGGTTCCGGATCTGGGTGCAGCCCGGGTGGTCTCGCTGGCCGGCACGTTGACGGTGAAGCGGTTCCGCCAGGAAGCCAGCCCGGTTCGGCTTAACGACTCCGCGCAGCCCGGCGACGAGCTGATCACCGGCGAGAACTCGCAGGCGATCATCCGCACAAGCGACGGCAGCACCGTCACGATCTATCCCGATTCCCGCATCGTCTTCAACGAGCGTTCTGCCGACGTCCGTGAGCTTCTTCACCTGTTCCTCGGCTCGATCAAAGTGCACGTCGAGAAACTGAGCGGCAGGCCAAACCCTCATAAGCTGACAACGCCGACTGCCGTGATCGCCGTCCGGGGAACGACATTCAGTGTCTTCGTCGATGATACCGACTCGACGCTGGTCGCGGTCGATGAAGGGTTGGTCGGTGTGGCCAACCTGCAATCTCCAGGCGAGGAAGTGCTGCTCCACGCCGGACAACGAACCTGGGTGCGGCCGGGCCAGCCTCCGCAACAGGCGCAGGCCTTCCGAGGGCGTTCGGAACGTGCTGATCTGGTGCCCGTGCGCTCTGGAATGGGTGAGCGCAACCGCGCGATGACGGGCGATATGCCGCAAGGCATGGAAAACAGGGGCAACTCGCGAGGGATGGGTCCCATGAGCGGCAGAACAAACCCGCCGCGCTAGGATGTGACGATGCGCAGCATTCCACTGCTGGTCGCGCTACTGACGTCCGTGCCGGTGTTTGTTGCCGGACAGACGTCTCCCACGAATCTGGAAGCTCAGATCGCGCAAATAGATCGTCTCGCCGCGGACCCCGACGCCAAGCTACAGCTCCTGCACAGGATGGCTGTCGACCTCGGCACGCATCGAAACCGCCTGATCCTTCTCAAGAAGCAGAGCGAAGAGACCTTCGGGCAGATCTATGTCAGAGAGCTTCGTGCAGGTGGATTCAACGACGACACGATTCTGAAGAAGCTCCGCTCGCTCGAGCAACGCATGAAAGGTGTTTTTGACTCGGAGCAAGCACCACAGGGTTTCCAACCGCTCCTCTACGTCGGAACAACCGTCGACCGCAACTCGGCGGGCACCTTTGTGGCGCTCTCTCCCGAAGTCGGCGTGGATTCCGAGCGATTCGCTCTCGTCGCCGGGATTCCTGTGTACGGCATCTCAGCCACGCAGCGCGAGGTCACCGGAATCGGGGACGCGTATGTAGCCGGGTTCCTGCGACATCAGGTGGGCCGATACGATCTCGGGACATCTCTGACGCTCGGCTTCCCGACGGGCGACCGAAGCCAGGGATTCGGCGCGGGGCGAATCTCTGTAGACCTCAACGGGACCGTGCAAAGGGGGTTCGAGCGCATTCGCTTGTTCGTCACCGGCGGCTTCACGAATTCCGTGTTCAATAACGTCGGATACCAGCGGCCCTTCATCAGTAACGGAAACGCGCTGTACGCCTCTGGCGGACTCGACTATCGCCTCCATCGCCGGCTCACTGCGGGCGTTGGAGGCTTTGCGCTCCACGCCATGGGCACCCACACTGTGATCAGCCGAATGACCGGAGTGACACCCGGAAGCCCGCCGACCCAGGGCATGCCACCAGGAGGAATGCCTCCCGGCAACATGCAGCCCGGTCCGGGAACCGGAATGCCTGGCTCAGGAATGATGCCGTCCGGCGGACTTCCTTTCTACGGACGTAGCTCGCAGGTTAGCATGCCCGGCGACGACCTCGCCGACCGTGGTGTCAGTGGTTGGGTGTTGTGGTCACTCCATCCCGGCGTGACGTTGAACCTGACTTTGGCGCGCAGCGTTCCCTACGAGCTGACGACGGTCAGAGTTGGAGTTGGTTTCGATCTCTCGCGGCCCTTTTCTCGCTTGTTCCGGAGGTAGCGGAAGCAGAGAAGGCACACCGCCGTGCCCAAATCAAACGTCGCCGCCCCCGCCCACGCCCGCAACTCCTTGGATGTCAACACGCGTCGATGGCAGGCGGCTTGCCTGAATCAGGGTGAGTACGAAATCCAATGGTGGAGGCAGCGATATGAAACGACTGATTCTGGTTTCCGGCCTGTTGGCGGGGTTGCTCGTCATCCCTGCGATTGCACAGCGCGGTGGTGGCATGCGCTCCGGCGGCCCCGGATTCGTCGGTCCGCGACAGGGCATGGGTGGAATGGGCGGTGGCATGTGCGGTCGCTCCGGTCCCCGCATCCGTGGGTTCGGCAGCGGTATGCCGGGCCGCGGTCCGGAGAACCGGGACCAAGGTGATGTCCGGCGGAAACGCGATCCCAATGGCGACACGGGCCAAACTCGCGAGCGAGAGCGCCAGCAACAAGACCAGCCACAGCACAGCCACGGTCAGAACGGCACAGTTCGCTGATGAGAGGTGCATGCTGGCCGCGACTGCCGCATATGGATTTGACCTGACAATAATCAGGGTGTGAATTAAGGGCTTGGGGCGGTACCCGTCGCGATGCCGTCTCATTGTCCTTTCACGGCGGTGATGGGGATTTGAACAGGAGCCGCATCTCTGTCAGGACGTCCCCCAGCCATTGGTATCACTCCAACCCAGATGCGAACGCTGAATGAAATCCGAGCGTTCGCCGCCGGGCACGAGTATCCCCCTACAATCAAGGAACTCGCCGCGATCCTCGGCATCTCAGACGCCAGCGCTCACGAACAAATCGCTCAACTGATTCGCAAGGGATATCTGCGGCGCGAGCGCGGCAAGTCGCGCGGCATGGCCATCGTGCGCGAGCCGGAGGGCAATGTCGCCGAGCTCGTGGCCGTGCCCATCGTTGGCAGTGTGGTCGCCGGACCGCCGCTGCTGGCGGACGAGAACGTCAACGGAGAGATCCTCGTCGACAGCACGGTCGTCCGACAGGGGCGGTGCTTTGCCCTCGAAGTTCAGGGCGACAGCATGAAAGACGTCGGGATCATGGCGAACGACCTTCTGGTTGTTCGGCAGCAGCCGGTCGCCGACAACGGCGACATCGTCGTGGCGCTGTTCGATGGCGGGGCCACGGTGAAGCGGCTGTCTGTTCGGGATGCCCAGGTTGAGCTCCGGCCTGAGAATGCCCGCTACAAGCCGATCCCAGTGGGTCCGGAAATCGACTTCCGGATCGTCGGCAAGGTGATCGGCGTCTGGAAGCGGCCCACGAGGACGCGCGGGCGCGCCGGGCCATCCTCGCGCTCAGATTGAGTCCACGAAACAACTGAAGGAGTCAGCATGAAGCTGGAGTGCAACCCCAGGAACATTCTTCGCGTCGTGCCGGCGCGGATGCTTCAGGAGTACTTCGACCAGCGCCAGTTGCTGACGGACTTCGATTGGGACAGCTTCAGCGTCGATTCCCTGTACGACGCCTGGATGGCGCTACCGGCGGCGGAGCGTCAGGCAATCTCGGTGGATTTCCAGCATGTATTCGGCCTTACCTCGAAGCGCGGCATCCAGACCATCATCGACGCGGGGCGCTGCCACGGTGTGGATCTTGTATCGACGATCGGAAAGGGCCGGGCCAGTGTGGAGCGGGTCTTTCGGGTGTTGTTAGATCATCCTCAGGTCTTCCGGGTCGCCAGCCAGTTTGCATGGGTGGACAACCTGAAGCGCCACTGGTACCGTCGCCACGACCTGCCGAAGGTTGCACTCGATCTCAGCGAAGGCGCCCGCCAGGAGCTTATATAAGGAAGCGATCTCAGGCTCCACCTTCTGCGGACGATCAATCCACCATGGAGACCGCCAGTACATTCCGCCTGAAGATGTCGCTCCGGGACGCCGTCCGGCGCCTTCGTAAAGGCCTGGAAGGTGAAGAACTCCACGTAGCCTTCGAGTTTGAAATGTCAATCTGCCTTCGCCGGGAGCTGCAAGTGGAACTCTGCCCGGCGGTGTTGCTGGGCGTTCACTCGCCCGTGTTGCTGCTTGAGTCGATGGTGGCGGATGGGCGGGCGGGGCTCTTTCTGCCGTTACACGTGCTGCTTACCGGCAAGGACAAGGAAACGCTGGTGCGCGTGCTGAAGCCGGAGTGTTGCCTGGAAGCCGATGTGCCCATCGGCGTGTTGAATCCCCTGCTGAGGACCATCCGTCGGGTGGAATCGGCGGTTGCCGGGGCTGGCGCGTCAAGGGTTGTCGAGTTGAGGCTGGAACTGACGGCGTTCGAGGAGACGTCCGCATGAAACGCCGCCGCAATCGGCTGGAGATGAACCGGCGCGATCGGTAGCGGAATGCCGTGGCTCGGCGGTCGTCCGCACCACGAGAATCCAACGCCGGATGTCGAGGTCGCACACGGGGAGAACGCGCGGGTGCCTTTCGCGCAACTCTAACCCGGCCGGGCGATCTTCGTGAATTTCGTCTCGGAGACGGTACCGCACGGGGTCTTCGTATACCGTACCACAACAGGCACCCATTTCCCATTTGTCGTTCTCTCTGCTCGAACCGGAGCGGATGGCTTGCTGGGTGAGGTGAAGAGTGAAGGACACCGGCACCGGGCTCGGGCTGTCCGTGGTCCACCAGATTGTCAGCCAGCACGGCGGTTCCGTCACGGCGGGACGGAACCCGGATCGCGGGATGACGTTCTCGCTTTACTTTCCGCAGTCGGGCACAGGAGCGGCATGGCCGGCAAACGCATCCTGGTTGTGGATGACGAGGAGAACCTGCGCCGCGTGACGCAACTTCGGCTCCAGCAGGCGGGCTACAGACGTCGCGACGGTGGCCGATGGAAACCAGGCATTGGCATTCCTGGAACGCAATCCGAGAGACCTGGTGCTGACCGATCTGCGGATGCCCGAGCTCTCCGGCCTGGAGCTACTCGGAAGGATCAAGGAGGCTTATCTGAAGTTCCCGCCCGCGCTGCTGCCCTACTTCACCACGCACCGCTGGCCGGGCAATGTCCGGGAGCTGGAGAACGTGATCGAGCGGCTGGTGGTGCTTGCCCCGGGCGAGGAGATCACGGTGAACGATCTGCCCGAATTCCTGCGCCAGGAGAAGCCGGCGCTCGACGCGATCCGACTCGAACTGCCGCCGGAGGGGATCAGCCTGGAAGCCGTCGAGAAGGAGCTTATCCTCCGCGCCCTTCAGAAGTTCAACTGGAACCAGACCAAGGCGGCGGAATACCTCGACATCAGCCGGAAGGTCCTGATCCACCGCATGGAGAAGTTTGACCTGCGCAAAGACGGCTGATCGCGCATCGCCCGGCACTGTCTCAAATACTACGTCACCGGGCTTGGCAAACAGGTCGTCGCCCTCGGACTCAAGCTCAAGCAACCCTACATCATCCCGGCTCTGTTGCCCGCCCCTGCTCGCTGAATAGAATATTCTGCCAACTTCGGACAGGATTCGGTGAAATAGGTACTAAAGGCTGTACTACAAAGTCTTTGTTTCTTTAAGCGGCGCGACGATGCCGCGCCGTACTACCTACTCCACGACGACGACCGGTGGCACCGGGGTCAGCTTCGGCGTCTCGACGCCGCCCACTCGAAGGGTCACCGGCAGTTCGCCCTTCATGCGGTACCAGGGCACGTACACATTGATCTGGTACAGGCCGATCGAGCCGGGGGTCAAGCCGCTCCAGTCCACCTGCATCGCCGCCTCGCGATAGTTGGGATCGCCGAAGAAGACCTGCACCGGCTCGGTCACCGCCAGCGGTTCGGCGGGCGTGGGCGTGCCGGAGACGATCTTGGCGCCCTTGGTGGCGCCGAGTCCGGTGGCGTAGATCACCAGGCGCTGATCGCGGTTGGCGGGCGCGGCCTTGTTTACCGGGCGGCCATCCTGGTGGAAGATGGCGGCCTGTTTGCTTACCGGGTCCACGAACACCGCCGGAGCGTACTTGGCCAGCGTGAGCTGTTGCGGCGCCGCCGCGATCTGACGCTCGATGGAGCGAACCACCATCTGGAAGCGGCCCGCGGCAAGTTCCGGCGGAATCTGAGCGTTGATCTGCTGCGGTGAGGTCATCATCAGCGGCAGGGGGCGGGTGCCCAGAGTCACGCAGACGCCACCCAACACGGTGGGCAGCGGACTCGAGTCGGCCGTCGCGGCGGAGGCCAGGTTGCGGCCGAAGATGGACGCCAGACTGCCGGGAGCAAGTCCGGGAACGAAGCTGGCGATATTGACGACGCCGTCGCGGTTTACTTGCGGCCGGTTGGCGGCAACCGGCGCGTCGAGTGGAATGATGCTCAAACCGCTGGTAGTCAGCGCGTACGCGGTGTTGCCCGACGAGTCGACAGCCAAGGCCCGGCCGGCGACGTTCACGCGCTGGGTGCCGACCTGGGTCGACAGCGGGCCCTCCAATACCGAGGCCGTCCGCGTGGTCTGACCCGTATTCACGTCCACCAGCTCGAGCGTCGGCGGCTCGCTCACCAGCACGTTGGCATTAGCGACCACCGGCTGGATGAAGCGCGCAAACAGGGTTGTGCCCGCCGCGGCGACCGCCGAAACCGGGCGGTTGAACTGCTGCGGCGGCTGATTTGCCCGGCCGGGCACGGTCACCAGCGTCGAACCCGCGTTGGCGGTCGCGGTCAGCGACTGGTTCAGCACCATGCCATTGACCAGGAAGTAATTGCCGCGCGGACCGGCGCCGACCGCGCCGTAGTAGCCTTGAATCGGCGCCGTGATCACCTGGCGGCGCTGGACGAACTCATCCGCCAGCGAGTCGTAGAGCAACGCGTATCCGTTGCCGTCCAGCAACAGCGCGTATTCGCCGTTGGGCGTCGAGACCAGCGTGCGCGGCGCGGGCACGGTGCTGGAGCCCACCAGGGGGCTGATGGTGCGCGGCACGGCGACGTCGCCGACGGTCTTCCAAAGCGTGCCATTCGACATGACGATCTGAAGGCCGCGCTGGGTGGCGGCGACCACGCTCGGGTTGATGACGCCCAGGCCGGTGTTGAACGGAAGCGGCGGAAAGCGGATCTTGCCAGTCTCCGCCATCTGGTCCAAGTCCACCACGCTGATGTACTCGGCGCCGGTGTTGCCGACGTACAGCGTGTTGCCGTCGGGCGCCAGCGAGATCGAGCGCGGCAGTTGCCCGACTTTGATGGGCGCCAGCAATCGCTTGGTTCGCGTGTCGAAGACCTCGATCCGGTTCATCCCGGAGTTGGAGATGTACAGCAGCCGCCGGTTGTTGTCGGGAACGATGTCTACCAGTCCCTCGTTGGGCGAGATGGCCACCTGCATCGGAACGATGTCGGCGCGGGCTTCGGCATCCCGGTTGTTCTGGAACACCCGGACGCTGGTAATCACGTTGACCGATTCCGGCGACTGGATCAGGAAATCGTGCGGCGCGACGGTGCCGGTGGCGCGCGCCGCCAGGGGGTTGAACTCGAACTCGATCTCGATGCCGTCGGGGGTGGTGCGCGGGCGCACGCGGGGAGCGGTCTGGGTGATCTGAGCCTGCTGCTGAGTCTGTCCGGCGGGCAGCGCGCCCACCAACGGCTGGAGCACGATCGGGATGGTGATGCCTGGGCCTCCGGCGCCGGGACCGCCCGGGCCGCCCAACCCCGGCACCTGCTGCTGCACCGGCGCCTGCAAGAGAATCGCCGAGGCGGTCAGGCGTCCCCGCCCCTCGTTTCGAACCGTCAGCTTCTGGGTGCGGATGCCCGCGGTGACCCCGCACTGGTCGTTGCCCAGCAGCAGGATGCGGTTGTCCAGCGCCGCGACCGGGTTCTGATTCACCTGGGCCACCGGCAGGATCAGGAAACCGGATTCCGACAGCGCGTAGATGGCCGATCCCTCGGAGTTGATCAGCATCTTGCCGGCCACGTTTTCGGGCAGTTGAAGCCCCGAACGGATGGCCATGTTGTCGGGATCGTCGAAGTAAAGCTGGCTGATATTGGCCCGGGCGGGCGGGTTTTGGACCGGCGCGATGTTGAAGGCGGCGTACAGCACGGAGCCGTCCGGCGCGAACACGCTGCCACCCTGATTCTGCTGCAGATTGAACTGCGACGATACCTGGTTAAAGCCCTGCGTGGTCAGGTTGGTGTTGAGCGGAAACTGCGCGTTGGCGGCGTTTTGCTGCGCCAGCACGATCAGCGTGTCGGTCTCGAACAGCGTCAGGCCGGCCATGAATTTCGAGCCGTCCGGTGCGACCGAGAGCACCGTCGACAACCCGCTTACTGTACGGCTGCGAGTTACCGTGCCGGAGGCCACCTCGTACACGAAAACCGCGCGCGCATTGTTGTTTGGGGCATTGACGCCGATGATGCGCAGGCCGTCGCGGGTGGCCAGCAACTGGCTGCGCCCGGCCAGGAACGGACGGCCGGAATTGGGAGGTAACTGGGGCGGCATCGGCGCCGGCGGCGCGATCACCACGTTCGCCAGCGCGTTGACGTCGGTGGCGTTGGGGTCCCAGATCAGGAGGGTATTGGCGGCGTTGCCCGGGCCCGTGCCGATGGTGGTGATCAACACTCGCTCGTCGGCGCCCACGGCCACGCCCTCGGGCTTGGCCGGAAGGCTGATGGTCCGGGTTAGAACCGACCTCTCCAGGTCCAGCACATTCAGCGCGTTGGCATCGTAGCAGGTGACATAGAGAAAGCGGCCGTCGCGCGAGATGGCAGCCGAAATCGGGAAGGTGCTGGTGCGGACGGAAGAGAGAAACCGGCGCTGGGCGATCGAGTAGATTTCAATGCGCTGCTGAGAGCTGTTGACCAGGTAGAGCCGGCCGCGCGGCTCATCCAGCACGATGTCCGAGATGCCGCCCACCAGGTAGCCGCCCGTGGGCGCAACCACGGTGCCGAACGTCGCCCCGAAAGCCGCCCAGGCCAGGCCGAGTACTAAAACCAACCAGCGCGCGTAACGCATTGAATTACATAATATAACCCTCGCGCCCGGGGAAAGTTTCGAAACCCGGGACAGTATCCTCAATCACCGATTTCCGCGCGCCCGGAAATCGGTAATTGAGGATACTGTCCCGGGTTTCTCTCATCCTCCGAATTAGAACCCAAGATTCGAGTTACGCTGCGTGGAGTCGTAGTACAGCCGCAGGCCGACTGCGCTGGAGTGGCCGCCGCAGAAGCTGCCCCCGGTGTCGGTCCCGATGCGCGTCAGAATCCGCACCGACAGGACGTCGGTGGAGCCATTGAAGGAGACCGGCGAAATCGGGGTGAACGCGACGCTCACCGCCTTGGCAAGGTCGGCGTTTCGAGTGACTCCCTCGATGCAGCGCGCCTCGCCCGCGCCGATCGGCGCTCCGTTCTTGAAAACCTCCGCCCTCAGATCGAAGCGCGTGCCCTGATCGTCGCTGTTTTTGAGGCCGATCCAAGTCTGGAGCGGTTTCAGCGTCGTGACCAAACCTGAGGCGAGCACGGGGTCGGCAGTCCAGGTCCCGATGGCCGTCCAGGCGTTGCCGCCGGCGAACCGGATGCCGCTGGAGTCGGAGTATTTCGCTATCGCCGTCGCCGGCGGCGCCGAGCTCAGGAAGAGCGTCGAAGGGTTCGTGGAACCGCGGAGGTACGCGGTAGCGGGCGGACGCGGCAAGTCGATAACGTCCATGGTCCAGGTCTGGTGGTCCATGGTCGAGTTAGGGTCCAGCACGCCTCCGTACATCACGAGGGTTCGGCGCGAACGGTCATAAGCCAGGCTGGGGCCTTGGCGGCCGGCCGGCATGGTGGCTGCCGCCAGTGGCCGCCAATCCGTGCCGTCCCAAAGCCAGGTCTCTGACGGGTACTGGGTTGGACTCTCCCAGCGGATGTTTACCCCTGTCGGCCAGCCGCTCGCAGGGGCTAAGCCGTTGGCATCAAGGGAGTTGTCGTCGTGACGGCAGCGAGTGGCGCGTGACTACACGAGTCGCCAGATGGGGCAGTACTTCGGGCAGGCGAACCGAG
>JAUYBU010000453.1 GCA_030693045.1 Bryobacterales bacterium
CGTAGCCTGTGGTCATGATCGCGTGGCGCTCACCGAAGGTGATGAAAAAGGGGGACACGCCTGTGTCTCTGGACGGGCGACGGGTTGCGTAAGATTAGCCCGGAGTGTCCCCGGGTCTCTGGATTTTCGAGAGTGTCCCCGGAATTAGAACGTGAGCGAGATCATGGCCTCGACCTGATTGCGATTCGTGGCGGTCGAGGGAGACTTGAACGTCTCGCCCATCCAGCGGGTGTAACGGACCTCCGGCACAACCCGAACGCCGACCCCATCGATCAACTGAAAGCCCGCGCCGCCAACCAGGCCGCGCACGGCTCGGCTGGCGGGCGTGGCGGGCGTGTTGTCACAACAAACGGTATCGCCGGAGTTGACGCTCTTGTCGGTCGCGGTGCTTATCTTGGATACTCGGCGGATGGCGGCGCCAGCCTCGATAAAACCGCGCGGGCCCGACATGTGACGATCTTTGGTGTAGTAACGAACGACTACCGGAATGTCGAGATGCCTGGCTCGGGTGTCTTCGTTGAGGACCGTGTAAGTGCGTTCGTCCTTGCTGGTCAGCGGGTTGTCGGTGCCCTGGTAGATATCGCTATTCTTCTTGTATCCGACCTTGCGTATCAGCACGTTCCCGGCCACCGCGAATCGCTCGGTAATCGCCACCTGGGCCATGGCCCCGAAACCGACTCGCTTGGACGCCTCCGTGGTAGCGTACAGACCGTCAACGGTTGGACTGGTGGTGACGACGTTCGCGCTGCCGTTGCGCACCGAGGGGAGGATCAGAACGCTCAGCGTCGCACCGACGGAGAAACGGCGAACGTAAGCGCTCTCCTTCAGCACTCGCGGCGGCTCACTCGGAGCAGTCGGAGGAGCCGGGCTCTGAGCGTGGAGAGCGGCGCTGGACAGCAGCGCGACGAATAGACACACTTTAATCTGCATGGGGGCGAAGAAAAACAGACGCGTTAAACAGCGCGCGCGGGTACACTGGATCTCGAACAAGCCCGCGCTCTCGTTTCACATTACCATGCGCGAACCCGCCCGCGCTTCGGGACCACCTTTGGGAAAACTTGTATACTCTCAAAGGAGTGGAGGTTTACGAACAGGCATGAAGAAGGTTCCGCGATTGGCTGGCGAGGATGCCGAACGGGAGTTCCCGGCGCGCCATGACAGGTCTGAATACGTCAACTTGAAGTCGTCGCTCAAGGCCATCTCCCTGCGCATGCCGGTCTCGATGATCGAGGAGCTGAAGTTGCTTGCCAACCGGCGCGGCGTGCCCTACCAATCGCTTCTCAAGATCTTCCTGGCCGAGCGAATCCGGAAGGAATTGCGGGGCGCCCCGGAGGCGGAGTAGGACGCCGCCGCCCCCGCAGGATGCCGCGGCTGCCTCGATGACCGGTCAAACTGGAATAGCATAGGAGAGTGAGCCGAATACTGATGGCCGCCTCCGAGGCGACGCCCTTCGCCAAGACCGGAGGCCTGGCGGACGTTCTGGGCGCGCTTCCGCGGGCTCTGAAAGCTCGGGGCGAGGAGGTGGCCCTGGTGCTGCCGCGCTACGGCCACATCAAGCTGGACGGCGCGCGCCGCGCCTTCAACGATCTGCGCATCTGGTTCGGGCCGGCTTCGTGGCGCGCGGATCTCTATTGTGTGGACCAGGACGGCGTGCCGGTCTACCTGGTCGACTGCCCGGCTCTGTTCGACCGCGAAACCCTGTACGGCGCCGGGGGCGCCGACTACCCCGATAACCACATCCGCTTCGCGGTCTTCTCGCGCGCCGTGCTGGCCGTCATGCGCTGGCTGTTCCGCCCCGATATCGTCCACTGTCACGACTGGCAGGCGGCGCTGGTGCCGATCCTGATGCGCCATCCGTTCGCCGGCGACCCGACCTTCTACGGCATCCGCACCCTGCTGACCATCCACAACCTGGGCTACCAGGGACTTTTTCCGCGCGGAATCCTCCCGGAGATCGGTCTGGATGAGGCGCTCTACAAGGCCGGGGTGGTCGAGTACTGGGGACAGGTGAACCTGCTCAAAGGCGGCATCCTCACGGCCGGCCATCTGAGCACCGTCAGCCGCACTTACGCGCGCGAGATCCAGACGCCCGAGTACGGCCTCGGATTGGACGGCGTGCTGGGTTCCCGCGCCGGCGAGCTCACCGGCATCCTCAACGGCGTCGATTATTCCCAGTGGAGCCCCGAGACGGACCCCCACATCGCGGCGCGCTATTCGGCTCGCGATCTGAGCGGCAAGCTCGAGTGCAAGCGCGACCTGCTCGGTGAATTCGGGCTGCCCGCCGACAACCTCGATCGCCCGGTGGCCGGCATTGTGTCGCGATTCACCTCCCAGAAGGGCTTCGATCTGATCGACGAGGCGGCCGGGGAGATCGCGCGCGAGGACCTGACGCTGGTGGCGCTGGGCACGGGCGACCAGGCCTACGAGCAGTTGTTCCGCGACCTGGCCGCGGCCCATCCGGGACGCATCGCCGTTCGCATCGCCTACGACGAGGGCCTGGCGCACAAGATCGAAGCCGGCTCCGACATGTTCCTGATGCCGAGCCGGTACGAGCCCTGCGGTCTGAATCAGATCTACAGCCTGCGCTACGGCGCCGTGCCCATCGTGCGCGCCACCGGCGGGCTGGACGACACGATCGAGGAAAGCACCGGGTTCAAGTTCCAGGAGTATTCCCCGGAGGCGCTGCTGAGCGCCGTTCGCCGCGCGCTGGAGGCCTGGAAGAACCAGAAAACCTGGCGTGAAATCATGCTCGCCGGCATGCAAAAGGACTTCTCCTGGGAGGCTTCGGCGGCCGAGTATTCGGCGCTGTATCGCGGCATGTTGGAGGGGCGGCCTTGAATCCTTCGCCCGGTTTTTTCATCTTACTTAGTGGAGACTTAAATGGCAGGACCAAATACTCTGACTCTTACTGATGCTACCTTCGACCAGGATGTTCTGAAATCCGACGTTCCGGTGCTGGTGGATTTCTGGGCCGAATGGTGCGGCCCGTGCAAGACGATCGGCCCGACGGTCGACGCGATCGCCACCGACTACGCCGGCCGGGTGAAGGTCGGCAAGCTGAACGTCGATGACAACGGCGGCACCGCGGCGCGCTACCAGATCCGGGGCATCCCCACGCTGCTGGTATTCAAGAACGGGCAGATTGTGGAACAGATCGTGGGCGCCGTCGGCAGAACACAACTCCAGAAAGCCATCGACGCGCACCTGTAGAAACCCGCCGGACAGAACAAGAAGCCACGGATGAACACCGATGAAAGCCGAAGGGCTAATTTCGGCGTTCATCGGTGTTCATCCGTGGCTTCTTGTCCGGGGTTCGGTCCCTGCCGCCTTGCGGAACCTCCTCGAAGTGGCGTAACGTGGTCATAGAATCGAAAGGATCCTGGCCCGTGGACTATCGAGGCATCATCACAATCGAACCTGGGAAGCGTGGCGGCAAGCCCTGCATCCGAGGTATGCGGATCGCGGTTTACGATGTGCTGGGCTATCTGGCCGCGGGAATGACCCATGAGGAGATTCTGGCGGACTTCCCGTATCTGACCAACGAAGACATTCTGGCCTGTCTCGCCTTCGCGGCGGAGCGCGAACGGAATCTCGATATCCTGGTTGCATGAGACTCCTCCTGGATGAGAACCTCCCGCCTCGTCTGGCGAGGAATCTCTCCGACTTATTCCCCGGCAGCAGGCATGTGGAAGACTGTGCTCTGGGGGCGGCAAGCGATACGGCGATTTGGGCGTACTCAAAGGCCAACGGTTTCTCGATTCTCTCCAAGGACTCCGATTTCAGCGAGTTGAGCGCGATCGAGGGAGCGCCGCCGAAAGTGATCTGGCTGCGAGTTGGCAACGTGAGACCGGTTGAGATTGAAATGCTGATCCGTAACCGCGCCGGCGAGATCGGCGAGTTTCTCGCCGACCCGGGGCGCCCGTGCCTGGTTATTGCGCGCAAGCTCCCGCGGTGTGAACAGAACTCGTAGTCGCCCCCGGGAGATTATGTCAGCCGCGCGAAGGCGCGGTCGAACGCCGCGATGGTTTCTTTCGCGTCCTCGTCGGAGTGAACCACCGAGACGTAGAGACGCCCGTCGGGCAGGATGTAGACGCCCTCTTCGAGCAGCGAGATCACCAGGCGCCGTAGCATTTCCGCATCGTCCGCCAAGGTGTCCCGGTACTCGACCAGCTCGGGATTCCGTGTGAAGTGGACGGCGAATGCCGTGCCGAAACCGGTGACCAGAAGCGGCAACCCGCGGCGGCGCGCCACCTCGCGGATGCCTTCCATGATGCTCTGGCCCACGCGGTGCGCGCGATTCAGCGCCGCGCCATCATTGGCGGAAAGCACCTCGAGCGTGGCATGCGATCCGGCCAGCACGATCGGATTGCCGTTGAAGCTGCCGCCGAAGACCACGCCTCCGTGGATGGTCAGCTCGAGGATTTTGGCGCGCCCGGCGACGCCGCTCAGCGCCAGCCCGCCAGCCACGGCTTTGCCGAACGTCGAGATGTCCGGAACCACGCCATAGTGCTGTTGCGCGCCGCCCAGCGCCAGGCGAAAGCCGGTGATCACTTCGTCGAACATCAGCAGCGCGCCGTGTTTGCGCGCGATTTCGCGGACCCCCTCGAGATAGCCGGGGCGCGGAAGAATGCCGCCCGAATTGCACAGCACCGGCTCCATCACCACCGCGGCAATCTCGCCGCCGCGCCGCGCCATCACCCGCTCGACCGCTTCCAGCGAGTTCCACACCGCAACGGCGACGTTTTCGACCGCGTTGGGAACCTGCCCTTTCGACGGCGTCACCGGCGTGGGCGATTCCCGCGGGCCGGCCTCGTCCCCGGCCGGATGGTAGCTGATCAGCGCCGAATCCATCCAACCGTGGTAGTGCCCTTCGAACTTCAGGATCAGGTTGCGCCCGGTGAAGGCGCGGCACAGACGCCAGGCCAACTGCACCGCTTCGGTGCCGCTGGATGTGAACGACACGCGTTCGGCGCAGGGGACCAGCGACTGGATCTTCTCCGAGACCAGGAACTCGAGTTCGTGCTGCGCGCCGTAGGTGTGCGGTCCCTCGGCGGCGCGCCGCACCGCCTCGACGATGGCCGGGTGACGATAGCCGAGGATGTTGGGACCCCAGCCCAGCGTGTAGTCGATGTACCAGTTGCCGTCGGCGTCTTTCAGGCGCGCGCCGCGCCCGTCCTCGAAGTGCAGCGGCACGGGCGCATGGGCCCGGAACGGACTCGAAACGCCGCCGGCCAGCGACCGGCTGGCGCGATCCAACAGCGCCCGCGATTTTTCCCAACTCCGTGCCACGTCCGCCGGGCCTCCTCGAATTACCTTGCCAGAATGCCGGACAGCCGCAGCAGCGCCGTGTCCAGGGGCTTCTTGCCCGCGACCACCTCGCCCAGCGGCGTGGTCGAGAGTTCGCCCTTGCACATGCCCACCAGCACGCCGTGACGCCCGGCCGCAAGCTCCTCGACCGCCGCCGCGCCCAGCCGCGTGGCCAGCATGCGGTCGGCGTACGTGGGCGCACCGCCGCGCTGCACGTGGCCGATCACGGTGGTGCGCACGGCGAAGCCGAGACGGCCGCTGTTCTGCTTGAAGTAATTGGCCAGCCCTTCGGCGTTGTAGCGCGCGCCCTCGGCCACCACCACGATGGCGTGCGGCTTGCCCCGCTCGTAGGCCGACCGGATCTCGTGCGCGATCTCTTCGGGGTCCGTCTCCACCTCGGGGATGGCAATCGCCTCGGCGCCGCCCGCGATGCCCGACATCAGCGCCAGGTAACCGCAATTGCGGCCCATCACCTCCACCAGCAAGGCGCGCTGGTGCGACGAGGCGGTCACCTTCAACCGGTCGATGGCCTCGAGCGCGATGTTCAGGGCCGTATCGACGCCGATGGTGATGTCGGAGCCGACCAGGTCGTTGTCGATGGTCGAGGCCACGCCGACCACCTTGAAACCCAGCCCCGAGAGTTTCTCAGCGCCCGACTGCGAGCCATTGCCGCCGATGACCACCAGGGCGTCGATGCTGTCCTGGTTGAGCGCCCGCAGGGCCTTCAGGCGGCCCTCGTCGGTCTGAAATTCGGGACAGCGCGCGCTGCCCAGAATGGTACCGCCGCGCTGCATGATCTCTCCGGCGTCGCGCGCGCCCATGGGGCGGAAGCTGCCGGCGATCAGGCCCGAGTAGCCCTGCCGCACGCCGAACATCTCCCAACCCTTTTCCACGCCCGTGCGCACCACCGCGCGAATGGCTGCATTCATACCCGGCGCGTCGCCGCCGCTGGTCAACACTGCGACTCTCATGATTTTTCCATTGTCCA
>JAUYBU010000471.1 GCA_030693045.1 Bryobacterales bacterium
TGCGGTCAGCATGCCCCGCGGCTTGCGCCAGCCAGTCCAAATATGCCGCGAGGCGTTTCTCTTGTGGTGCTGGCGCTGGGGTTTTGGCAGCCACGAAAACATTTTAGCACAGTTTTGTTGTTTATGACACAGTAGAATTAGAGCCCCAGCCGCTTGCGAATGCTCGCCTCGATGTTGGCGGCTTCGTAGCGGGTCCAGGCCGATGGAAGCACGCCGAAGTAGTCGAGCCGGTCCTTGTCGGTGATGTTCTTCTTCTTCACGACGGCCGGGACGCCCTGGGCGAAAGCGTTGTCCGGAATCACCTGATCGACGTGCGTGGCGCTGCCGTTGGCCAGAATCGCGCCTTTACCGATGTTCGTGTTGTAGTCGCAGGCGCCGTTGATGCCGACCGCGCCGCCATCGGCGATCCGGGTCCCGTGCATGGTCGCGCCGTGGTTGATCCAGCAGCCGTCGCCGATGATCGAGCGGTCGGGCGTTTGGGCCTTCGATCCGCCGACTTTGGCCGGGCGGCCGCCCTCGATGTTCACGTTGTCGTAAATGTGCGTGTAACTGCCGATCACGTTGGTGCCGCGAATCACGCTATTGCAGCGGATCAGCGTGTGGTGTCCGATCGTGATGTTGCCGGTGAGGATGGTACCGGAGTCGATCTTAGTGAACGCGCCCACGGTGACCTTGCCCTCGAGGATGACGGACGGATGGATGTCGGCCGTCGGATCCAGGTTCATGCCGGGCCTGGAGGCAGCCGGGTGCGAGTTGATCTTCGGCGCGCCGGCGCTTTGGGTTTGCTGGCCCCCGGCCGGGAAGACCAGGGCGACCATCGGGATAATCGACAGGATGCGGCTTCGGGACATACAGCTCCTTTCGCCGTTATTCTATGCGAGTTGGCGGGCGTCGGGTTACGCGCCGGCCACGGTGGCTTCGGCCAGTGCGCCCAGCTCCGCCGGTTGCAGCGTGCGCGGCGTCGCTTCCACCCGCTCGACCAGCTTGAGTTCCGCGTTCGACGGGCCGCCCAGTTCCTGGAACCTGCGCGCCGAGACCAGCACCCGCGCTTCCAGCGAGCCGGCGGCCTTGTTGTAGCAATCCACCGCGCGCCCGAGATTCTCGCCCACTCCCGAAAAGTGGTCGCCGAACCTGCACAGCCGCTCGAACAGTTCCTTGCCCAGACGGCTGATCGCCTCGGCGCTCTCGGCCAGCGTCTTCTGCTGCCAGCCGTAGGCCACCGACTTCAGCAGCGCGATCAGCGTGGTGGGGGTCGCCAGAATCACCTTCTGATCGACGCCAAATTCGATCAGGCCCGGATCCTGCTCCAGCGCGGCGCTGAAAAAGGTTTCACCGGGAAGGAAAGCCACCACGAACTCGGGCGTCTGCGTCAACCGGCTCCAGTAGCGCTTGCCGCCCAGGCGCGTGAGGTGGCTGCGCACCTGTCCGGCGTGCTCCCGTAACTTCCGCACGCGCCCGTCCTCGTCCGGCGCGTCCAGCGCTTCCAGGTAGGCGCTGAGCGAAACCTTCGAGTCGACCACAATTACGCGGTCGTTGGGCAGCTTGATGATCATGTCCGGACGCAGGAGGCGCTCCTCGCCCTCGACCTGCTCCTGCTCGGTGAAGTCGCAGAAGTTGACCATGCCGGCCAACTCCACCACGCGCCGCAATTGGATCTCGCCCCATCGCCCGCGGACCTGCGGCGCGCGCAGTGCCTTCACCAGGTTGCCGGTCTCGGCCCGCAGCCGGGTCTGTTCGCCCAGCAGAGCCTCCACCTGTTTGCTGAGCCCCGCGTAGGCGCCCTCGCGGGATTTTTCGACCTCGCGCACCTGCTCGTCGAACTTGCCCAGCGATTCGCGAACCGGCGTCATAGTGGTCTGAGCCAGGTCCAGAAACGCTTGATTGTTGCTCTTGAGCGCCTCGGCGGCCAGCGCCTGGAAGGCGGTCTTCATCTCCTCCTGGGCCTGGCGCAGCAGTTCCAGTTTCTCCCCGGTGGCCTGGGTGGCGGCAACCGCGCGGGCCTCGACTTCCGCCTTTTCGGCGTAAAGGCGCGAATTACTTTCCTGGAGCTGCGCCACCAGCAGTCCCTGTGCCTCGAGATCCGACTGCAATTCCGCGATGCGCGCGGCCCGCTCCTCGGCCGTGGCGCGGCGTTCGGCTTCGGCGCGAAGTTCCTCGCCCAGCCGCGCAACCTGCTTGGCCTGCGCGTCGGAGGCCGCCTTGGACGAGGCGATCTCTTCGTCCCGCGCCGCCAGGCGCTCGTTGAGCTTGGCCCGCTCGGTTTCGTTGTCCGAGCGCGCCTGAGTGTAAGCGAACTTGGCGTCGTTGCGGAAAATGAGCCACGAGACGATGCCGCCAAACAGCGCGCCCATCGCCAAAGCGACAAAATATGCGCCTTGCTCCATGCGTTCCTCCGGGTACCGGGTTTCCTAACTATCGGATGTTCTAAACGAGAACTTTAGCAGACGAAAAATGCGTCAGCCTGGTATGGCCCCTTTTCAAGAAAGGGGCCATACCAGGCTGACGCATTTTCCAGCCTTGCGCCGGGGCGGCGAATGCTGCTACGGTTTTTTTCATGGCGGAGACCGTTCAAGACTTCACAAAGATTTACGATTCCTACCTGGCGGCGGTCAAGACCGGCGGCTATCCGGAGGTGGCGGCATTCCTTTCCGGGGAAATGCTCCAGGAGATCAAGACTCCGGAGGACAAAGAAGAGTTCTTGCTCATGGCGAAGTACACGGCGCCGGTGAGCTATGAGACACGCTCGCTGGCCCTCTCCGACGGGGGACGAAAGGCGGAAGTGGAACTGGTCGTCACGGTCGAACTGCCGGAAGAGGTCTGGAAAGAAAACAATCTCCCGCCGGTCCAGCGCGCCGAGGTCCTCTTGCGCTTCCTCCAGGAGGGCGGCCAGTGGAAAATGGGGCCGCCGCTGATCCTCGGCGACCCGGATCAACGCGCCCGGCCGGCGGACCTCAACATGGGCTCGCAATCCGATTATGAGTACCGGCCGGACCTTGAGCTGAGCGGGGCGATCCTGAGCCTGGAGCGGCAGGAGGCCGGCACGGTGTTCCAGCTCCGGGTGGTCGACGAGGAGGTTGCCGCGATGGTTCCCGCGGCCATGGTTTCCAGCGAGTTCGTGCCCGGCCGTATCCTGGTCCTGCGCGGCGGCGTGCACACCACCGACAAGTTGAGGTTCTGGGCCGGCGAGGTGTCGCTATACCAGGAGTAAGCGCCTGATTCAGAAACCGCCGCGGTTCGCGCGCCGGTTCACGAATCGCACCCAGCCGAACGACGTGGGGGTGTGGAACGACGTCGCCGGCGGGGCCAGGGGCGACCAGGTGCTGCTTTGCCGGTTGGTGATTCCCCCGGTTCGATTCAGGTTCAGCCGCCACACGTCGCCGTCCCGCGGCGGGGTGTGGGCGGCATCCCGGACGAAGTTGCGAAATGGAATCGCCAGCTCCACGATCCAGTGGTCGTCGGCGGGCGATTCGTCCTTCCGGGGCAGGCCTTGGAACGACGTCCGGCAGCGCACGCCTTCCGGCTCCCAGGTGGGCGGGCCCTTCCACCAGTCCGTCCGGCACCGGTTCAGAATGGTCCCGATGGCGTTAATCTCAAAAGTGTAATAGTTGCTTACCTGGTCGGGGTTGGGGCTCAAGAAGATCTCCACGCAGTCGTCTTGAGAGACCGGCCCGTGGCGTTCGGTGACACGCGCCGAGATGTGCCGGTCGTGGCACAGATAGGCGACGTAGAGATTCCGGTCGTCCCACAACATCCGGACGACGGTCTGCTCCTTCTCGCCCTCCTTCCACCGGTTGAAATGAAACTCGCCGGCCGGCGGAACATTCCGCCAGGCGGCTTCGTCGAGCCGGGCGTCGATCACGACGCGTGACGAAGCGCGATAGACATCGTAGCGCGCCTGGGGCTGGGCGGCCGCTTCCACAGCCAGCAGCGCGCCGAATGCAAGAATGGCCGGTAGTGTGCGCGTGAGCATTCCTATTCGTCCTCGGCGGCCTGTTCGCCGAGGACGGCCTCGTCGACGTCGCACGGCGCCGCGATCTCCAGGTTCTCTTCCCTGGCAAGCCGGTGAAACCGGAGCGCGTGTTCCCGCCCGCGCCGGCGCGCGACCTCCCCGGCTATGCGGACGCGGCTGTTCGGTTGGCACCGGTTCGATAGCATGGGCCGTTTCAGAACACGATGCGCGTCCGCAGCATCATCCAGCGGCTGGTGGCATAGGCGCCTCGGTCCGAGGCGATCAGACTGGATGTGCTGCCAAAGGCGGCCTGCCCCACACTCAGCTCGCCGGAGGTGCTGGGGCTTCTCCAATATGGTTGAAAAGGTTCTGCGCCGTGACGCCAAGCCACAGTTCCTTGCCCTCGGCGATCCGGAACTTCTTGGTCAGGCCAAGGTGCGTGCTCCAGAAGCCCGGCCCCGCCAGTATGTTGCGGCCGGCGTTGCCGTTGCGGTCGGCGGGCGGTTGAACAAACGCCGCCGTGTTGAACCACTTGAGAGCGGCGGAGCCGGTCTGGCGCGGCCCGTCATTGCCGTCGCCGATACGGTCGGCGCGCGAAGTCTCACCGCTCAGCCCGGTGAATGGATTCGAGCCCTGCCGCTGCGGCGAGAACCACTGGCCGCTCCCCGCGTAAAGCTGCGGATAAAGCTGCCAGCCGCCCACGACTTGGTCCAGCCACACCGGGATGCCGCCCAAGACCGCGCGTCCTTTGCCAAACGGCAATTCCCAGACCGCGTAAGCCGTGAAGTTGTGCGTGCGGCCGTAACCGACGCGGCCCCGGTCGATGCACCGGCAGCGGCCGTCCGTGCTGGTCTCGGCATAGTCCCGGTCGCCGCCGTCGATGACGTCGGAGATGTTGTTGCCCCAAACGTAGCCGGTCTGGAACATAAAGCCGTTCCGCAACCGCCGCGTGGCCTTCAGTTGCAGGCCGTGGTAGATCTGGTTGCCGCCGTTGTCCAGGTACAGGATCCCGCTCGAAAAGCCCTTGGCCTGGTATGGCCGCGACGAGTCGGCGCCGGCGATGACGCGCTGGTTGACGTCTCGCCGGTAGATCAGATTGGTGCTCTTGGTTCCCACATAAGTCGCGCGAAGCGAGATGTCGAGGAACGATTTCTCCAGGGTGAGGTTCCACTGCTGGACGTAGGGATTTGCCAGGCGTGGATTGAAACCGCCCGCCGTGAGCCCCGCAGCCGTTTCCCGGGTGCGCACGGCGGGGAACGGATCCGGGAACTTGAACGCCGACGCCGGCAGGATTCCCTGTACCGCTCTCGCATTGGCGAATACCAGGTCGCCCTGGTTCAGGAAACCGCCCGTGGCAAACAGCTCAAACACACCCTGCCCAACGATGTCGGTGAACTTCCCCCATCCGCCACGGACCACGAACGACGACCAGTTGCCGGGGCGCCAGGCGAAGCCGAGGCGCGGAGCGAAGTTGTTCTTGTCCGCGAAATGCAGATTCCGCTCCGGCAGACCCGCGGCTGAAGCCTCCAGAATTCGCACCTGCGGATATCTCTGGGCAAACGCGCCGTTCACCGGCGTGCCGGAAGCGGCCTTGATCAGGCCTCCCGTGGCCAGGTCGAAGTTGAACAGTGCGTCGTTCTTGTTGTAAATCGGACCCTGGTAGTCCCATCGGATTCCGAGGTTCAAGGTCAGATTGGGCCGGATCTTGAAGTCGTCCTGGAAAAACAACCCGTAGTTCGTGCTCCTCGTATAGAAGTTCGGGCTGGGGGGCGTAACTGTCGTCTGGTCCGGGATCCCCAGCAGAAAATCCGCATAAGCTTCGCCGCTATAGGTGCCCTGGAACCGGAAATTGCCGTGGGCGCCGGAAGGGATCCGCGCGGTGGTGGGCTGTTCCGCGAAGACGTTTAGGCCGCCTTTGAAGGTGTGCTTTCCCTTGATCCACGACAGCGTGTCGGTCAACTGGTAGTCTTGCCCGATCGTGCGGGCCGTATTCTGCTGCGACAACGGTTGCAGGCCCGTAATCTGGATCACCGGAAAACCTCTGGCATCGGGAGGCGCCGGCAGATCCGCCGGAAAACTGATGCCCGCGGCTCGCAAAACCTCGAGCCCGTTGTTGGAGCCCCCGCCAGGAAGATTATCGCGTATAGCGCCCGCCCGCAGCTCGTTTAACAACGTGGGCCGCATCGTCCAGGTGTAAGAGAAAACACTGGTGTACAGTTTCCGTGTGTTGGCCCGAAACCCGATGGTGGGAAGGTTGCTTTCGTAAGCCCGGTTGTTGAATTGCGTCATCCCCACGCGGCCAAACATCCAATGCCGGCTGTTGATGTGCTGGTCGAAGCGCGCATCGACCACTTCCTCGCGGGTGGTGGCGGTCGGTCCGGTGACCTGGAAATTATTGCTCGTCCCCTCCTGACTGGGCTCGGGGAAGTAGGTGCTCTGGAAGAACCGGGAGGTCGGGTTGATCCGGTTTTGCGGAATCGTGCCGTTCGGGAAAGGCTGGCCGTTCAGCGGGTCGGTGGTGCGGGCGGAGAACACGGCCGCTCGCATGTTGCGGGTCGGGACGTTCGCCAGGTAATTCTGGCTTCCCGGTGTCCGCTTCGACTGCCAGCTCAAACTGAAGAACGTCCGGTTACGGCCGTCGTAGAATTTGGGAATGCGGATCGGCCCGCCGATGTTGCCCCCAAAGTAGTGATCGTGGCTGGAGGCCTTGGCGAGCGCGGTGGGATTGCGCGCATTGAGCGCCGAAGAAGCGAAGTTGTAGAAGGCATCGCCATGGAAGGCATTGGCCCCGCCCTTGGAGATCTGCTGAAACACGCCCGGCGATGCGTACTCGGCCTGGTTGTTCACCGCCTGGATGCTGACCTCCTGGAGGGCTTCGCTCGACATCACCATCGACCCCGCCACCTGTCCCGTACCCAGCGGCGCGGAAATCCCGTCGATCTGGAACTCGGACTGGTTGAAGTAGGCGCCGCCCATCGAGAAGCGCGTCGCGCTGTTGGTGTTCTGCACCAGGGGATCCAGGCGCATCAGTTCCCACGGCCGCTGCGAAGTGCTGTTCGGGCTGAGGAAGAAGACCTCGCCTCCGGAAACGATGCCCGTGACCGACGCCGTCTCGGTCGCGATCAGGCCCGGGGTGCCCTTCACTGTGACGGTCTCGGTTACGGCTCCCACTTCCATGAGCGCGTCCACGCGGATCGTCTGGCGGGTGCTGAGTCCGATGTCCTTTTGCACAAAGGTCTTGAACCCGTTCTGGCGCGCTTCCAGCCGGTACGCTCCGGAGACCAGGTCCAGGAACTCGAACCGCCCCACTTCGTTGCTGGTGGCCCTGCGTTGCACATTGGTGTCCTGGTGCGTCAGGACGACCTCGACGCCGGGAATCACCGCCGCCTTCTCGTCCACCACGCTGCCCAGGATGGTCCCGAACGTGGACTGACCACACAAATGGATTGGATAGAGTATGGCCAGCGCGGAAACCACCCACGCGGCCGCTAACCACGTGTTTCTCGAGCTTTTCATTGCAGCCTCCGGACGTTCTGGTCGATCATAGGCCCGCGGCGCCCGGAATACAAGTCACACTTGGAAACCCGGGACAGTATACTGTCCCGGGTTTCGGTATACTGTTCTTCTCTACCAGAGGAGGAGGACTCATGAACGTGACTCGGCGTGAATTCGTGGCCAGCGGACTTGCCGCCGCGCCCCGGAACACCAAGATCCTCAACTACAACCCGAACATGGAGTACCGCCGGCTGGGCAAGACCGGCCTGATGGTTTCGGCGGTTAGCCTGGGGGGCCATTGGAAGCGGGTCGCGACCATGATGCCGCCCGGTTTCAAGGGCGCCGGATACGACAAGTCCGACGACCAGAACGTCAACAATTCGCTGTTCCTGAAGAATCGCGACGAAGTGCTCACGCACTGCATCGAATCGGGCGTCAACTACGTCGACGCCTGTTCGCCGCAGGAGATCCTGGCCTACGCCAAGGTGGTGAAGTCCAAACGCGACAAGATTTATTTCGGCTTTTCCTGGCACACCCGCGAGCCGCGCTTCAAGGAATGGCGCGACCCGAAGAAATTGATGCAGGGCTTCGAGCAGGGGTTGAAAGAGGCGGGTTTGGACTACGTCGATGTCTGGCGCATTTCGCTGCCCATGGAGGGCATCGCCGATCTGGGCGAGCTGAAGTGGGTGGAGGAGTCAACCGTCGCGGCGCTGGACATGGCGCGCCAGCAGGGCAAGGCGCGCTTCACCGGCGTCTCGTCGCACAACCGCATCTGGCTCAAATCGGTCATCCAGGAGTACCCGAAACAGATCCAGGTGGTGCTGTTCCCCTACACCGCGAACTCGAAGGAACTGCCCGACGACTCGGTCTTCGAGGCGGTCAAGAAGCACGAGGTGTGCGTGTTCTGCATCAAGCCGTTCGCCGACAACTCGTTGTTCCTGGGCGACAGCTCGCTTAATCATCCGCAGGCCGCCGACGACGACAACCGCGCGCGGATGGCCATCCGCTACATCCTGTCCAATCCCGCCATCTCGGCCGCGATTCCGGGCCTGGTCAACACGCACCAGGTGGACAACGTGGCGCTGGCCGTGCGCGAGCGGCGCAAACTCGACCGCCGCGAAAAGGCCGAACTCGACCAGGCCGGCCGCCGCATGTGGGCCAACCTTCGCCCCGGCTACGAGTGGCTGCGAAACTGGGAGTACGTGTAGCCGCGCGGGCAGTTCGCCCGCAACTCGGGCGGAAACGGCCGGCCGTGTTGCCGGCGGACCTGTTCCGTGCTGCAATCGGAGCATGGACATCCGGGGCGTGGGCACGGGTGGGATAGATCCGGGACTGGCTGGTATCACTCGTGGCCTGCCCGTCGCGAAAGGCCTCCCGATGCCCGCCGGCAGTCTGGCTCAGATCGGCGCGGATGCCGTGGCTGGCCTGCTGCGCGAGCTTTCGGCAGCGCAAATTACCTCGCTGTTCGAGATCATCGAGCCGGCACTTCCGCCGGATAGGGTGACGCAGCTCGATCAACTGGTGCGGGCCGCCGTTTCGGCCACCAGGGACGGCGACGCCAGCGGCGCCCTGGCGAAATTGGCGACTCTGGTTTCGCTCGATCCGCGCCGCGGAGAAGGTCTCGCCTCCGACCCGGCGCTGGCGCCGATCCGCAAGGAGGTGGAGGCGCTGCTGGCGCGGCTCACCGGCGCCGCCCGGCTGGGCGCGGAAACCCGGCTGCGAGAGGCCGCCGGGTGGTTGCAGGCGCCCGAGGTTGCAGATCGCCCGATCGGGAACGTGAAGCCATCCACGCTCCTGCTGCTGGCGAGCCGGCTGATCGACGCCGGCGGCTACGCCAACTGCATCCATTCGGCCAAAGTTTCGCAGATGGTTCTCGATGAACGGCGATGGGCGCCCGCGGAAGTCGCGACGCCGTTGTCCAAGCCCGCGGATGCCCGCCTTGGCATCCCGCCTGCGACCCCGCGGGTACGGCGCGACGCGATGGCCGCGGGGCTCAAGAAGCTTTGGCGGCGGGCGCCTCTGTTGGCGCTGCTGCTGGGGTGGCTGGGCGTGGGTCTGGCCGGCGGCAGTGTGGCGGCGGTGTTTCGGGACCAGTTGCCGGTTGCGGCGGCCGCCCTGTTCTTCGAGATCTGGACGCTCGGTTTCCTGGCGCTGGCCGGGTTCGGATTCTACATGAGCGTGAGGAAGCGATAGAACGCATGCGGGCGTAGTCGTCCTCACCGCGGATCGTGATACAATTCCCGCAGAGGCGAATCTGGAGGGAAAGCATGGTCACATTTCAGGAAGTTCCGAATATTCAAATCTGGGGGACCATAACGACCACCCGGAAGAGTTCAACGAATCCCAAAGACACCGAAACAGTGACAATGGAGGCGCCGGGCTACGAGGAGCGGGTTGGCTTGATGCTCAAGAACATCCGCTGGTCGTGGACCGGTTGGGCCCTGCTGGTGGCCATTTTCAAGCTTGGCAGCCACAAGATGATCATCCGCCCGTGGACCAACTTCCCGAAGATCGACCCCACTAAAGGTGTCATGCCCGTGGCGAAAAACGTCAATGCCACGGCGAGTCCGACCGACTTCAAGGGAGCCACGCCCAAGGGACAGCAGGCTCTGAGTTGCGGCGTGAACCCCGGCACGCCGGTCGCGGGCGTTGTCGGCACTGGCTCTGGAAGCGATACGGTCGTGGCGTTTTCGCCCGAAATGTGGACCGTCGACGGCTCGAATCCGCTGGGAACCGGGCCGGGGATTTCGGCCAACGAGATTCTGGTTCACGAGATGACGCACGGCTTCCGGCAGATGTCTGGCAAGCTGATCTGCAACGCGACTCCGGATCAGGCGGGCTATGACACTTCCGAAGAGTTCACGGCGATTCTGGTCAGCAACATGTACCGCTCCGAAATGAAGATGGCCGGATTGCGCCAAGACCATTGGGGTTTTCAGAAGCTGCCGGTCGATCAGGAGGACCCCGCCACTTTCCTCAAGGTGGGCGCCAACAAGGCGCGCGCGTCGCAGTTCTACAGCGAACATCGCGAGTTCGGCGGCAATCTGAAAAAAGTGTCCGCCCCGTTCAACCCGATGAAGCTGTTGTAGGAATCGCGACCGGGCGAAGCGGCGCGCCGCGCCTTGGAACCTGGTGCCCAGGGCGGGACTTGAACCCGCACTCCCGTTGCCGGGAAGAGGATTTTAAGTCCTCTGCGTCTGCCGATTTCGCCACCCGGGCCGGATTGGTGCGACGATGCGAGTGTAGCATGAACCCCACCCGCTGTTTTTGAAACTGGACGCCGCCGGTTCTACCGGGTGCGCGGCCCGTAGTGGGGCGGTGCGTCGCCGAGTTCGTAGCAACCCAGGTCGGGGGCCTTGCCGGTGTAGCGGTCGTTGATGCCGGGCAACCGCGCGCCGGCGTCCACCCCCACCGCGCCGGGCCGCAGTCGCAGGTCGTACTGGGCGGGGTCGGCGGACACACCCAGGGCCGGCGGGGCGGCCTTCACGAAGACATCGTAGTCCACCATGACTGCGTGCTTCTCGTGCCCGGTGGCTCGGGCGAAGTCCTCGAGCGAGTTGTAGTTCACGCGCTGGCGGCCGTCGAACCAGCGGATCAGTCGGCCCGGATCGTTCCGGCGATATCCGTCGTAATCCATGCTCGAGTAATCGGTGATGGTTCCGGTGACCATGGCGTACGGATTGGCCCGCCCGCCCAGAAACAGGTTATTGCGGAACTGGCCGTTCTGCCAGCGGTCGAAGGACTGGAAACCGCTGCCGGCCGAGATCGCGGTGTTATGGTAAGCCACAATGCCGGCGCAGTAGTTGTGCAGTTTGAAGGTCAGCGCGGTGACGCCGTAAACCTCGTTGCGGATCAGGTAGACCGGCCCGCCATAGAAGGGCTGCACCGAGATTCCGGTGTGGCCGTTGTAGAGCCGGTTGCGGTAGACGCGGAAGTTGTGCGCGCCGTAGTCGGTTTCCAGGTTGTCGTCCTGGGAAAAGAAGAACTCGTTGTTGTAGACGTCGTTTGAAACCGGCTGTTTGTCGATGTCCTCCAGGGGCGGTCCGAAGTTGGCGGGCGCCGCGGCGTCGCTGAAGTGGCTGATGCGGTTGTAGCAGACGACGTTGCCGCGGCCGTAGTAATTCACTCCGGTGTGCGAGGGCGACATATACTCGACTTCCGGACGCGGATACCAGGTAGGATTGACGCCGGTCAGAATGTTGTCGGCGATGTACCAGTTACTGGAGTTCTCCGAAGTCGTGGTGATCCCCCAGATGACGTCCAAGATGCGGCAGCCGCGCACCACCAGGCCGGAGGCGCCGGGTTGGCCTTTGTTGCCGGCCAGGATCGCGTGCCGGGCATGGCGCAGGGTCAGGTTCTCGAACATCAGGTAGTCGGCGCGCTGGACGTTGAGCAGGTCGGTCTGATGCCCCTGGCCTTCCAGAATGGCCTCGCCGTCGATGCCCCCGCGGAAGACGATAGGCCGGGCCGGCTCGCCCGGCCTGGTCAGGATGTACGTGCCTGAGGACTTGTAGAGGCCGGCGTGCAGCAGCAGGATGTCGCCGGGACGAGCCTTCTCGTATGCCGCCATCAGCCCGGTTTCCGGATAGACGTCGATCTTGCGGCCGCGCTCGAACGCCTTGGGTTCGCCGCGGGTGGTCACGGATACGATTGTTGGGGGAGGCGCGCCGCCGTCGGGATCCCGCATCGCCAGGCGGACCTCGTAGGCGGTGGCGGGCTGGAGGAACAGGACGCTGCCGGCAAACAGGTTGCCCACGCGGTGTGCGCCGTAGTCCTGGTTGACGTTCTCGCGATGGACCCGCAACAGGGGAAGGGCCTCCTTCCATTTCCCGCCCCCCTTCCGGCGATAGGACACCGAGACCGAAGCATTGCGGTTGTCATCGCCATCGATGTACCAGCGGAAGCCCAGGTTTTCGAGGGTGGGCGGGTCAACGACGAACCGGCCGGGAATGACCTGGTCCTGAGCCAGGGCGCAAACACAGCAAAAGAGCAGCGTGGAAAGCGGAACGAATTTGTGCGGCATGGAATGGGTTAGCCGGCGTCTAGTTCGGCTCGGACCATTCTATCGAAGAGACCTTGCCGTCGGTCACCTTCACCCTGGCCGACGACCCTTCCTTGGTTGTGTATCGCATGACCTCTTCCAGCCGCCCCTGCTCGGCCATGGAAAGCGAGAACCGGGGCTTGCCGACCTTCGCCAGCAGTTGCTCCCGCGGCATGCCCGTTTCGACGCCCTCGAAATCGGTCTTGGACGGTTTAGGGAGCGGCGGCTCGGGAGCGCTGGGCCGCGCGGCCTTTGACGAGGACGTTCTCGCGGGCGCGCCGCTGGACGTGGCGCCGGCCGCGCCGGCCAGCGTGCCGCCGACTTTGCCGAACACGTTGCCGATCGAAGCGCCGATCCCGCCCCCCTTCGCCGCCGCGCCGGTCGCGGTGGCGCCCGTGAGAATCGCCGCTTCGACCATGGTCTGCGCCAGCAGCGCCCCGGCCGAAAGTCCGAAAGCACAGCAAAGAGCGAGCATCCGCATGAAAAGTCTCCCGCGCTGAATTCTATCACGCCCCGAGCCCCGCCGGACCACTCTAAGCAAAAAAATGGGGACAGTAACAAATAACCCCTTTTCCAAAACTGAGGGGCGGGCCTTAGCCAAATGCCGCGTCAGCCCCCTGTTGGGCAGGCCGCTCGACCTTCTAAGTCATTGATTCCACACGAGGCAGTCAACAACGTCCGCCCCACAACACATAACTCCTTTCCCCGGAAAAGGGGTTATTTGTTACTGTCCCCATTTTCGGAAAAGGGGGGGGACGGCGGGAAGCGCCTCGACATGCGGAGGTCCGAACTTCCGGCCGAGTTTCTTACGCAATCGCTGGCGAGTACCCAGCTTCCGGACACGGGCGCCACCAGTTTTCAGCGTGTATTCCTTGCCGGTATTACGCTGGAGTCACTTAGCGGGCCGCCCACCGTAACCGGCGTAGTCCCTGGGGCGAGCGCAACCGCGACCCAGGCGTTCACCTTCTGTTTCACGAGCGGCTGGCAAGACCTGGGCGTGGTAAACGTGCTGGTCAACTTCTGGCTGGACGGAGGTAACTCTTGCTACCCGGCTTACAGCCGGCCCGCCAACGCGCTGTATCCGATCAACAAGGCCGGCGACGGCTATGCGGGGTCGATGCCGCTGAACGGGTCCGGGACGCTGAGTCACAGCCAGTGCATCATCAACGGAGCGGGGTCGTCGGTTTCCGGCAGTGGGAACACGATTGCGCTGACGCTCAATATGACGTTCCGGGCATCGTTCGCGGGCACGAAGATCATCTACACCGCGGCACGAGACGTTGTGGAGAACAACTCGGACTGGCAAAGGATGGGTGTATGGAGTGTGCCGGGAGCGGCGCAGACCAGGACGACGGCGGTGGCGGGAATGAATCAACGACTGGCTGGACGGCCGGCGGCACCCCTGCGATCCGGCTTGCGCGCGGGGAAACAACACGCTGTGCGCGATGAACGATAGTGGCGACGCGCTGCTGCCGGGGATGGCGCCGAACGGCAGCGGAAGTTAGGGCCACGGCCAACGCACGGTGAACGGCGTGGGATCGCCGGCGACGCCGAGCGGTAACATGCCGGCCCTGTCGCCGAACCTGGCGTTCGGCGCGGGATTCGCGGGCGATCGGGTGTTCTACCTGGCGGCGCCGGATGTGAACGAGCTCAACAACACAGGCTGGCAGGCGACGGGAAGTTGGACGGTGCAGTGATGTTCGGCAGGTTCCGCAACAGGGTGTGACGTCGTTCCCTCGAAAATCCGAATACGTCGAGGTGGTCGAAACGCGCCGCCTGACGAACGGGCGGATCCGGGTGAAATCGGCCTCCGTCTCTCCCGGGAAACCGACGATCATGCTGGTGCGAACGGCGACGCAACCAGACGTGCGCGGCGATGGTGAGGAAGCGGATCCATTTGGGCCGCGGCGTTTCGATTTGCGCCAGGCGCTCGAGCAGCAGCGCCAGGCCGTCCCGGATGCCGAGATCCTG
>JAUYBU010000019.1 GCA_030693045.1 Bryobacterales bacterium
CCCCCCCCGCGACCGTGAGGGAGCGGTTGCTATAGTTACCATGGCAGGGCTACCGCCGGCTGATTGACGTAGCGCCGCATGGCGATGGTGAGCGTGTCTCCGGCGCCGGGCGCCAGTTCGACGGCGAACTCCCGCGCGTCCACCTTCACGGTTTGGCCGCCGCTTGCGACCGACACACACTGGTGCTCGCCGTAAGCGCCCATCCGCACAATTACCTTGCGCGGGTTCACCGGGTTGGTGTTCACCAGCGTCAGGACCATGTCGCCGGGTCCAATCTTCTCGACCAACGCGGCGACATCGGCGGGCAGCCCGGCGCGGCGCTTTGCGGGATCGAAATAGCGCACCCGGCTGTGCAGGATGTTGCCGGCTTTCTCGGGACCGTTGCCGCCCAGGGTGAGGTTCACCAGCACGTCCTCGGAAAACGGATTGTACCTTTGCGGACCGTCGCTGGTGCGCGTATCCGGGGTAGCCGGGTCCTCGCGGATGCCCTTCACCTGACGCCGCACTCTTTCGAATTCGGCGCGCAGGGCGGTCTCGGGATAGCCGGGATTCTTGCCCGCGAGATAGGCGATCCAGGGGTCCGAGGAGATGCGCTCCATCGCCGCCGGCTGCATGGTCCAGAGGTAGATGTCTCGCTGCACGTCGGAGTGCTGGTCCGGAGTGTAGCCGTACCAGCCGTTGTCGCCGTGCTTATTGGGCAGCAGGAGGCGGCCGTTCTCGGTCTTGGCGGCGGCGTAGAGATTCGCGATTTGCCGCTTCAGCGGTTCGACAAATCCGGCGTCGCCAGTCAGCAGGAAGGCTTCCCCGAAGGCTATGCGGGCTCCGCGCATGTAATAATTGCGGCTGCTGGTTTGGGGCCAGAAATTCCACCCGAACGTGCCGCCGTACCACTTGCCGTTCCACTCGCCGCCAATTCGGCCGTCGAGACCGATGTTGGTGGGGATGTTGCCGCCGTTGGCCAGGACGCGGTCGCGCCACGCGCCCACGTATTGGACCAACCAATCGCGGTACTTGTGCTCACCGGTGAGCATGAAAGCGTTCATGGCCAGGGTGGCGGCGGCGAGGTTCAGCGGATGATCGCCGCGGATATTGCCGGCGGTGTTGTAGCGGGTGAGCCGGTCGGGCTGGCCGGCGACCGGTTCGCCGCCCCAGTCCTGCTCGGTGGCGGGGGTAAGTTTCGGGCCGCGGCTGCCGTTGTGGAGGCTGCGGATGATCTTGTTCTTGGGATCGTAGTTGGGGGCCGCGGGGTCTTCGCCCATGTACAGGCCGGCGAAGCGGCGCACGCGCTGCCGGTAGAGGACGTCGTTGGGACAGGCCAGGGCATAGAAGTGAAACGCGGCCAGACCTTCTCCGGTGTGCTCCCAGTCGAAGGAGGTCACGAACTCCTTGTAGTACATCCCATCGCGAGCCATCTCGATGCCCGGCGCGCGGGCTTGAGTGAACTGGGTCAGGTGGCCTTCCCAGGCCTTGCGGTAAACATCGAGAAGAACGTCCGGTCCCCCCAGCGCGTAGACCAGGGGCCAGTTGTGGAAGTTCTCCATGGCGTCGTCGGGGCCGTCGTTTCCGCCCCAGCGCTCGATGCAGCGGAGAAAGCCGCGGTCGTCGACGTAGCGGGCGGCGAACTCGCGGGCCGCGTCGCCGTAGGCTTGAAGCAGCGCGCGCTCGGCCAGCGCCCAACCCGGCGGCGGCATGGGACGCTCGACGCGCACCACCACTTGGGCCGAGCAGAGGGCGGCGAGCAGCAGGCCGCCGGCGTTCCAGCGGAGGGACTTGGTCATGGGGGTTATTCTATCCCAGATGGCCGCGCGGCTGAAGGGGCCGCCCGGTTATACTCGATGAGAGCGATTGCTCCGGAGTAACCTATGCATCGTTGGCTGCTGCTGTCGCTGTTGTTCGTTTCCTTGTGTTCGGGCCAGGATCGTGCGGCCCTGGCCATCATCGAGAAGGCCGCCGGCTTCGTCGGCTTCTACACGGCCGGCGGCAAGCGCGTCGCCGAAGTGAAAGTGGGCAACTTCCCCCACGAAGGAGTTCTGTCGCCGGACGGCCGCCTGCTTTATGTGACCGACAACGGAGTGCTGTGGCTGACCGACGAGGGCGACGGCGGCAACACCGTTTCGATCATCGACGTCCGGACGATGAAGAAGACCGGGGCCATCGACCTGGGCCGCTTCCGGCGTCCGCACGGCATCGCGCTGGACCCGGCGACGGGACGCCTGCTGGTGACGACCGAGAAACCGCACCGCATGCTGCTATTGGACCCGGCCGCGCGAAAGGTGCTGCGCGACTACGACGTCCAGGGCAAGACGCCGCACATGGCGGCGTTCGGACCCGGCGGCGCGTGGGCTTTCGCCAGTAACACCGATTCCGACACGGTGGCGGCCATTCATCTGGCCAGCGGGAAGACCAAACTCATCCCCACGGGGGCGGGGGCGCGCCCGCAGGGCTTTGCGCTGGAACCCGGCGGGCGGCGGTTGTTTGTGGTCAACTCCGGCGGCGGCCGAATTACCATCATCGACACCGCGAAGTTGGAGGCGGTGGGCGAGATCGCCACCGGGAAAGGTCCCGGCCGAATTGCGATCACGCCGGATGGGAAGACTCTGGTGTACAACCTGGGAGGCGAGGAGGGCGTGGGCTTTGCCGACATCGCCACCGGAAAGCAGGTGGCGCGCATCGCTGTCACCGGACGTCCGATGTCGCTGACGTTGACGCGCGACGGCCAGCGCGCCTTCACCGGCGTCCAGGACCAGGACAAGATGTTCGTGATTTCGGTGGTGGAGCGCAAGATCGTGCAGGTGATCCAGACGCCCAAGGGCGCCGGTCCGGACCCCGCCATCCCATTGCGGTAAGAAGGGGACGGCAACAAATTGTCCCCCCGGGGCGACTGACCCCGATCCCCGTTTGAGTGTACGGTCCGGCGTTTTCGGTATGATATCCGCATGGTCCAACGAATAATTCTTGGTTTGCTTTTGGTTGCTGTCGCGTTTGCGCAGTCGCGGAAGCCGGTTCCACCGGCTGATGATTGGGTCCAGTTGTTCAATGGCAAGGACCTCAAGGGTTGGGTGGAAGTCGGCAAGGAGAAATGGACGGTGGAAGACGGAACCATCCACGGCATGGGCATTTCAAAGGCTTACGGCTACCTGATGACGGAGAAGTCCTACAAGGACTTCCACATGGCCATCCAATTCAAATGCGAGGGCGATGGCAACTCGGGCGTCTTCTTCCACACCGCCTTCAAGCCCGGCACGCCGGACGTGTCGCAGGGCATGCAGTTCGAAATCGACTGCGCGCTCGGCAAGCACACCGGCGGCATGTACGGCGACGGACGCCAGTGGATCGTCTGGCCGGCGGCGGAAAACGAGATTGTGGTCCGGCGCGGGGAATGGAACGAGTACCTGCTGAAGGTGGAAGGCAACCACTACGTGGCCCGGCTGAACGGCGTGCCGATGGTCGATTTCACCGACCCGAGCCCGAGGTCGTTCGACGGCGGCATCGCGCTGCAACTGCACTCGGGAGGCTCGGGCAACATGCGCTTCCGGGAAATCTACATTCGCGATTTGACGAAGCGATGAGGGACCGGCCGTGAGAAACGCGCTATTGCTCGTGTTGCTGGCGGGCTCGCTGGGCGCGGCCGATTTCCGCGCCGGCGTCGCCCGCATCGACATCACGCCGGACGGGCCCATCTGGATGTCCGGCTATGCCTCCCGCACCAAGCCCTCGACCGGGGCGTTGCAGAAGCTGTCGGCCAAGGCGCTGGCCATCGAAGACGCGAAGAAGGGCCGCGTGGTGATCGTCACCACCGACGTCATCGGGTTGCCCCGCGCGATGACCGACGTGGTCGCGGCGCGCGTGCAGAAGGAGCACGGCCTGGACCGCGCGGGGGTGTTGTTCAACTCCTCGCACACCCACACCGGGCCGGTGGTGCGGCCCAACCTCATCAGCATGTACAACCTGAGCGAGGAGCAGGACCGCGTGCTCCGGGAGTACGCCCTGCAGTTGACCGAGAAACTGGTCGCCGTCATCGGCGCCGCGCTCGGCGATCTGAAGCCGGCGCGGCTGTCTTACGGCACGGGCCAGGCGGGCTTCGCCATCAACCGCCGCCAGTTCACGCCCAAGGGCGTGCAGATCGGGACCAACCCGCGGGGGCCGGTGGATCACGAAGTCCCGGTGCTCAAGGTGGAGAGCGCCGATGGCACGCTCAGAGCCGTGCTGTTCGCCTACGCCTGCCACAACACGACGCTGACCGGAGAGTTCTACCAGCTCAGCGGCGACTATGCCGGCTTCGCGCAGGCGGCCGTCGAGAAGGCGCACCCGGGCGTCACGGCGATGTTCATGATCCTGTGCGGCGCCGACCAGAACCCGAACCCGCGCAGCACGCTCGAGTTCGCCATGCAGCACGGCAACACGCTCGGCGCCGAGGTCAATCGCGTGCTGGGCGGGAAACTCGCGCCGGTGCGTCCGCCGGTCCGGGCGGCCTTCCGGGTGATCGATCTCAACTTCGCGCCGCACTCGCGCGAGCAGTTCGAGAAGGAAGCCGGCGACGCCAACCGCCACAAAGCGGTCCGCGCCAAGGCCATGCTTGCCGCTTACGACGAGCGCCGCCCGGTGCGCTCGACACCTTACCCCATCCAGGCCATCCGCTTCGGCAAGGGCCCGACCATCGTGGCCCTGGGCGGCGAAGTGGTGGTGGACTACCAGTTGCGCGTGAAGCGCGAGTTCGGCGGCCAGATGGTGGTGGCCGGTTACTCGAACGACGTCATGTGCTACATCCCGTCGGCGCGGATCATCAAGGAGGGCGGCTACGAGTCCATCGACAGCATGATCTACTATGGACAGCCCGGCCCGTTCGCCGCGGACGTGGAGGAGACCATCTTCGGCGGCATCCGCTCGGTGCTGAAGCGGGTGGGCCGGGAGCCGGTGAAGCGCTGAAGCAGCCGCAGGCCTTTGCGGGAGTTATGCTAAAGGAAGGCAGCAGTTCTGTCGATGACGACTTTGTTGAGGTGCATATCTACGGGTCGCTACACCGCAAGAACGTCGCCCGGATGACGATTCGGAAACCGAAGCGGAAAGCCGATGAGGCGATGCTAAAGCAGCTTGAGGCCGATTTGAGAGAGATCGGGGCCACGATCGAGACATACGAATGAGAGCGTTGGTATCAGGACAGGCCGGCTTGGCAATCCTCCTTGAGAAGGGAGAGGTGCGTTCCGTGCATGTGGACGCACCGGAACCTGTCCTCCGCTCAGAGACCGACATACCCTACCTTCTTGCGGATGCAAGTGATGTCATCGAGATCCCGAACACGACAGCCGAGAAAGCGGTGGCTGCCCTGGACTTGGCCTGGCGGCAAGATCGCGCTCTCCATCTTGTTTTGATTTTGTTGGGTCGGGACGCCGATGACGAAGCGAGGCGCATGTCGGCTGAATGCCTGGAAGAGTTCCTCGGCGACACGCGGGTTCTTGAGTTCTTGTGCAATCGCCTGTACTCGGCCCCTCTGCCCGTTTCCGCCGACATGGTGGGGGCATTGCTACGTGCTGAGGCCGCGTGGGCGGCGTCAAGACTGACCAAGTTCCTTGAGGATCTGGGCGAGCTTCAGCCGAAGATCCGCCAACATCGTGCGGAGTGGGATGCGCTTCGGGCCGAGTTGTTCGGCGGCCCTCAAGCCAAGCTGGAATTCGGCTATGTCGCCGTGACCGGCGGCCACTTCCGCAAGCTTGCCCAATCCGGGGCGGGCCGAACAAACGATGTATTGTTCACCTGCCTCTCAGACCCGAAGTTCCAGCGCCTGGCAGGGCATCGCGACGTTTTGAGGACCTGGATTCCGCCGGTCCCCCCGGAGCGAAAGCCTGTCCAGTGTTCTGACGAAGACGCCCACGATGGGCGACGCCGCACCTCTCGTCGACGTACCCGCGAGGTCGCGAGGCCAATTCGGAGCCAGGTCGTCTTTGAGAATGTGAACAGGCAAAAGGACGCGATCAAGCAGGCCATTTCCGAGGGGCACCCGGACCGCGTCGCGAAGTACGTCGATGATCTTGTCAATTACCAACTACGGCGCAGCGAAACCGTAGACATGGCCAAGTCCCTGTGCGACTTGGCCATGCATGCCAAGAACGCGGGCGATCACAAGCTCCAATTGGAACTCGCGATCCATGCCACGGAGATTCTGTCCACTGATGGGTGGTCGCAAGCGCAGCTTGGCGATGCATATCTGTGTTTGGGCCGGTACGTTGAGGCTTTCGCAGCTTACAGAGCCGCTGAAGCGTACGGACAAGAAGAAATTGCGCGCAATGGCCGGGCGGAAGTATTGAAGGCCCTGGGCCGCCTGGACGAGGCCCTGCAAGAGTACGAAGCGACCGCCCGCAAGTCCCTCCATGACGTCGTTGCCCGCACCGGCAGGGCGGAGGTTTTGAAAGCTCTCGGCCGTCTGGACGAGGCGCTGTCGGAGTACGACACGGCCGCCCGCGAGAGCCCCCACGATGTCGTTGCCCGCACCGGCAGGGCGTCAGTTCTCGTCCTGCTCGGGCGGTTTCAGGATGCGCTTCGGCTTCTTCCCGAGCAGCCCCCGAAGACGGCTGATGACTGGATAGCCTTCCACATCCGTGGCATGATCGCACTCAGAACAGGTGAGGTAACTTCAGCCATTCGGATCTTTGAATTGGGCTTGCGGGAGAGCCACCCGCACGATACCCGGCGTTATTTCCGTGGAGCGTTGGCTGCGGCACGACTGCGTCGGTCTGAATTCTCCGGTGCCGTTGAGGCTCTGGCGGACGAACCCGCGTCGGCCTGCCAGGTCCTTCGAATCCACGCATTCGGTGGTCTCGGCGAGACCGGCAAGGCCCGGGAGGCCTTGAGTCGGATCGAGACGATTCGCCTGCCGACCCTCGCAGCCTTACGCGACGAGCTTGCGGCCCGATATGCTCCTGAGCACGAGCGCCTGTCTCTACACTCCGATGACTGGGTCTTTGACCGTGAGTGTGAGTTGATGTTGATGGCGTGACCAGTACCAGCCGCGGATACTAGAATGGTCTCGACGTGATCGATCGCAGATCTTTTCTCGCGGGGGGCCTCGCGCTGGCCGCAGCCTGCCGGCCCAAGCGCGGCGCGGGCTTTCCCGGCTATGCCTTCGTGGCCAACGAGGAGGGGCAGGCCATCGCGGTGGTCGATCTGACCGCCTTCGCCGTGGCGCGGCACATTCCGCTGGGCGCCAACCCGACCGAGGTGATTGCGCATCCGTCGCGGCCGAGCGTGTTTGCGCTCACGCCGCGCACCGGGGCGGTGCACGAGATCGACGCCGGCGCGCTGGCCCTGGGCCGCAAGAGGGTGTGCGCGAACGCGGCGGTTTCCATGCGCCTGACGCCGGACGCCCGGTCGCTGTGGGTGCTGGCGCGCGAACCGCGGCAGCTCATCCGGCTCGGCGCGGCCAGTCTCGAAGTCGAGGCGCGCATTCCGCTGGCCGGCGCACCGCGGGATTTCGACATCGCGCGCGACGGCGCGCGCGCGGCGGTGAGCTTCGGCCCCGAAGGCTGGCTGGCCGTCCTGAATCTGGAGACCAGGAAGACCGAGCATGTCCTGGGTCTGGGCAAGGCGTTGGGCGCGGTGCGGTTTCAGTCCAACGGCAGGAACCTGCTGGCGGCCAACCTCGACGATCGCACGCTGACGATTTCCGATGTCGCCTCGGGCCGCGTGGTGACGCACTTGCCGCTGGCCGTGCGCCCCGACAACTTGTGTTTCAATTCCGACGCCGGGCAGTTGTTCATCACCGGCGACGGCATGGACGCGGTGGTGATCGTCTACCCGTACCAGACCGAGGTCGCCGAAACCGTGCTGGCGGGCCACGCGCCCGGCGCGATGGCGGCATCCGCGGCGCCCGGCTTTCTGTTCGTCGCCAACCCTCGATCGAACAGCGTGACCATCCTGGATATCGAGACGCACAAGGCCATCGCTGTCGCGCCGGCGGGCGCCGAACCCGGCCACATCACCATCACTCCGGACGACCAGTATGCGCTGGTGCTCAACCGCCGCTCGGGCGACATGGCGGTGATCCGCATCGCGGCCGTCATCGCCAAGCGCAGCAAGAGCGCGCCGCTGTTCACCATGATCCCGGTGGGGTCGAAGCCGGTGAGCGCGGCCGTGCGCGGGGTGTAGGATTTGTGTAGGGAGGAATTCGATGCACGCACATTCCCGCCGCGGGTTCCTGCGGCAGACCTTGGGCGCCTGCTGGACCGGCGCAACGCTATTGGACCAGGCGGTATTTCGCGCCGCGCGCGCGAGGGCGCAATCGGCGGCGGCGCTGCCGGAGTTGTTCGACGTCCAGAAAGTCGCCGACGGCGTGTGGGCCGCCATCGCCCGCCCGACGGCGCTGATCAACTGCAACGCCGCCATCTTCGAGACCGGCGCCGGCCTGATGATCGTCGACACGCACTCGAAACCTTCCGCCGTCGCCTCGCTGGTATCGCGGATCCGCCGCGGCATTTCCGACAAGCCCGTGCGCTGGATCGTCAACACGCACTTCCATTGGGATCACACCCAGGGCACGCCAACCTACAAGCGCATCGCGCTGGGCGCCGACATCGTCTCGAGCGAGGCGACGCGCAACCTGATCGCCGAGAACGGCGCGGCGCGCCTGAAGGACTCGCTCGATCAGACCCGGAAATCGATCGACGGCTACCAGGAGAAGGCGGCCCAGACGCGCTCGCCCGAAGAGAAGATCTACTGGCAGCGCATGGCCAATGAAGCGCGCGAGTACCTGGTCGAGATGCGGAACTACACGCCGGAGCTGCCCAACGTAACCTTCGGCGCCAACCTGGTCATCCGCGCCAAGGACCACGATCTGCACCTGTCGTTTCTCGGACGCGGCCACACGGCGGGCGACATCGTCGTTTGCTGCCCGCAGAAGAAAGTGATCGCCACCGGCGACCTGCTCCACAGCTTCGCGCCCTACATCCCCGACGGCTACCCGAAAGACTGGCCGCGCACGCTGCGCGCCGCCGGACAGCTCGACTTCGAGCGCGTCATCGGCGGACACGGGGCGGTGCAGCAGGGCCGCCAGCGCCTGACCAACATGGCCAACTACATCGACGAACTGGCGGCCGCCGTCTCCACCGGCAGGGCGCAGGGCCGGAGCGCGGCGGAACTCCAGGCGGCGCTGAGCCCGGCGTCCTTCCAGAGCCTGGCGGACGGCGGCTACGGCGAGTTCATCGTCGATTCCCTGCTCAAGCACACGCCGGTCGCGCCGGGCACCACGCGCGCCGAGGTCCTGGCCGGCGCCGTCGGGACGAATATCCAGGACACTTTCACCGTCGTGGACCGGGTCTGACCAGGATGCCGGCGCCCACTGTTACGCCCGACGGATCTTCCCCCGGCGAATGAGCGAGATTTTGCCTGTATGTATTTGGGCGGATGGGAGTTACTCGCTCGGGGCGACGAATTGCTCCTGCCTACAGCGTCACTTCTTGGGCAGGCTGACACCGAGCGCCGCAAGGATCTC
>JAUYBU010000106.1 GCA_030693045.1 Bryobacterales bacterium
AATGGCCCGCGTGGCCCGAGTGTCGCCGGCGGCGCCGTAGGCCATCGCGTGTGGATAACGGGGCGTGCCGGCGACCCGCATGGACGCTCCGCGTTCGAAGTCGCCGGCCACGATCAACGGCACTCGCGCCTGCTTCTGCACCCGGTTCAGAAACGCGCCCAGCGCGTGCGGTTCGGCGTTGCGGACCACTCCGTTCTCGACGCTGTTCAGCAGCACCAGTCCGCCTATGCGCACATCGCGGACCAGGTGTTGGAAATCCCGCCAGGCGCGCGTCGCGGACCCGGGAGAATCGCCATAGAATGGAACCATCACCAGTTGCGCAACGCGCTCGCGCAGGCTCAGCCGGCGCATCCACTCCCGCACCGCCTGCCGTTCGGGCGGGCTCAGTCCGTCCGGCGCCGCGGCGGGCCGGGGCCTGGGCGCGGCGGCCAGGGCCATCGCAGCCGCGGCCAGCATCGCGGCGGCGGTTCCGCGGATTGTCATCTGGAAATCAGACGCTCTGCTTGCGGGCGCGCGCCGCAATCGCCGGCGGCTGCTCGACGCCGGCGGGTTTCCGGGGCGGCTTGCGCGTCAGCAGGCGCTTGACCGAGCGCACCAGGTGGGCGACCTCGTTGGCGCTTTTCTGGATGACCACGTCGGCGCCGGTCGACTTCTCGTCCAAGCCCAGTGCGTCGATGAAGCCGGAAAGAAGGATGATGGGAATCGCCGGCGCCTGTTTCCGCACGCGCTCGATCAATTCCTTCCCGTTCATCTTCGGCATCTTGAAATCCGTGATCACCAGATCGTAGGCGCCGTTTGAGAAGTGCTCCAACGCCTCCGGGGCTCCCGAGGCGGGCGTGATGAGATAGCCCAACTCCTCCAACACGGTCGTGCGGGCGATCAGGCCGTGCTGATTGTCGTCCACCAGCAGGATGCGGATCGGCGCCGCGGACGAATTAGAGGACGTGGCGGAAGTCATGAGGGACTAGGTGAAGGTAGCAGAGCCGAAACCACCCTGTCAATCGTTTCGTATCGGACTGGAAACGCGCGAGATGTTTCGCTTGACTTCGCCGCGCAAAATCGTTCGCGATCTCATTCGACTTCCCGCGGCGCCGTGTAGCCGGCTTTCGCGATGATGGTGTACTTGATGGGCTTTCCTTTTTCGTCGGTGACCTTCAGCGGTTCTCCGTTCGCCGGGTTGACGAGTTCGACCTTGATCTTGCGAAACTTGCCGTCGCGCGTTTGATTGGATGGCTGGTAGGCCAGCGAGTACTGGTTGCGCAAGGCTTCCGAAATCTGGCGGAAGATGCTCGGGAACTCCCCATAGAAGCGCGGGAAGAAGGCCTGGCCGCCGGACTCCTTGGTGAAGGTGCGAAGCTGGTTGTCGGCCTGAAGGAAATCCAGCCGCTGGATGGGGCCCATGGCGCCGCGGGCGTCGTACCACTCGCGCAGCGCCTGCATCAGACCGATGGCGTAGATGGGAACGCTGGCCTGCTGGATGATCTTGCGGGTCTTGTCGAAGGTCAGCTTGCTGAAGGTGTCGATGCCGGAGGAGATCAGGACAATAGCCTTGCGCCCCTCGAGTTCCGACATGCGTTCGGCCGTGTCGGTCAGCGCGTCGAACAGGTTCGACTCGGAAAACGCGGCGATGCGCAACCGTTGCATGGCTTCGTGGGTGGCCTGCCGGTCGGTGGTGAAGTCCGAGAGAATCTCCGGGCGCATGTCGTAGGCCACCACCGCGACGAAATCTTCCTTCTTCAGGGTGTCGATGAAACCATAGGACGCCGTCAGGGTCTGATACCAACTCTCGCTCCAGTACTGCTGGAACAGATTGCTGAACTCGATCACCAGGCAGACGGTCATCGGCGCTTCACCCGTCCCGAAACTGCTGAGCTGCTGCGGGACGCCGTCTTCCAGCACGCGGAAGTTGCCGCGCGGGATGCCGGGAATGGGCTGGCCGCGGTTGTTGAGCACGGCGGCGTCGACGCTGACGGTCATGACGTCGCTGCGGAAGGTGGGCAGGCCGGCGGGGACGTCGGGCTTGTCCTTCTTACTGTACTTGGATGGAATCTTCTGCTCGGCCTCGGGCGTCTCGGTCTTCTTGCGCGGGCGCGCGACAGTGTCGGAAGATTCCTTTTTCGGACCCTGCTGCGCCACCAGCGCCGCCGCCACCGCGACCAACCCCACCAGGGCGATGCTGCTCGGACGTGTCATGTCGTGCCCCCTCAATTTGACTATAACAGACGCCTTCGGATCGGAAACCCGGGGTTCTAGTTCACCCAGCGGTCGCTATCGCGGCCCTGCTTGCGGAGGTAGACCTTGAACTTCCTCTTGGCGCGAGCCAGTTTCCACTCGCGGTAGGCGCGCGTGAGGCTGGCGGCCAGGCTGAAGCGCACGCGCCCGATGCGGCTCTTCAGATAGATGTAGCCGAAGATCATGCCGCCCAGGTGCGCGACGTTGCTGACGTTGCTGTTGCCGCTGCCCATCGAACTCAGGAACGCGATGGCGCCCAGGATCGTGACGAAGTACTTGGCCTTCATCGGAAACAGAAAGCTGAACAGCACGATCCGGTCGGGGAACAGAACGCCGAACGCCATCAGCAGTCCGTAGATGGCCCCGGAAGCGCCGATGGTGGCCCGTTGCATGTCGCCGCCCAGTGCGGCGTTGGCCGCCACCACGCAAACCCCCGCGCCGATGCCGCACAGGAAGTAGAAGCGCAGGAACTGCCGGGTTCCCCACTCCCGCTCGAGATCGGCGCCGAACATCCACAGCGTGAGCATGTTGAAGAGGATGTGGCTGAACCCGAACGGATCGTGCAGGAACAGGTAGGTGGCCAGTTGCCACAGGGCAAACCCGTGGACCACGTCGCCGGGCACCAGTTTGAACGGCTGGAAGAGAAGTCCGAAGGCCGACCGGGCGGCGAAGAAGAAGACCAGCCAAACGGCCGTGTTCGAGATGAGCAGCCACTTGACGCCGGACGGAAAGTAACCGGGATAAAAGCTGTCGCGGTAGTCTCTGGTGGAAGTGGTATAACGCATCAGGAAAGCGGACCCGCCTTATTCGAAGAATAGCAGATGCGGCCCGCCTACGGCGCGCCGGCGCCACGGCCGCGCCCGTAGCGGGCCAGCGCCACGGCGCAAACCTCCATCGCGACCCCCACCGCGCCCCACACCTGCCAGTGGGAGAAGAGTCCGTCGGGGATGGCGAACCGGCCGGTCCAATTCATATCCGCGCCAAAGCGCCAGAAGGCGAGCGCGAAGGCCATCAGAGCCGCGGGCGTGAGCAGCGCCGACAGGGCTAGCGCTACTCGCCGGCTGGCGTTTCTTTTCTGCTTGAGCTGAGGACCCTGTCTCAGCCGTATGCGAAGTTGCATCGCAGGTTCTGTTCAGTCTACCAGCAATTGCGATACAGTGTGGAAAGGCCGATTTCATTCGGGAAAGGAAGCTAACCAGATTATGCGCAGAATCAAAACCGCAGTCATTGGCGCCGGATTCATGGGGCGCGTGCACGCCGAGGCCATCCGCCGGCTGGGCAATGTCGACATTGTCGCCGTGGCCGCTATCTCCGAGGACGAAGCCCGCCGCTTCGGCCAGTCGATCGGGGTCGAGCGCACCACCGCCGACTACCAGGCGATCATCGCCGATCCACAGATCGAGGCGCTGCACGTGTGCACGCCCAACGCGCTGCACTATCCCGTCGCCATGGCCGCCATGCAGGCCGGCAAGGCGGTGCTGTGCGAGAAGCCGCTGACCGTGTCGGAGGCCGAGGCCCGGAGTTTGGTCGAGACCGCCGCCAGTCGGGGCGTCGCCAACTGCGTCAACCACAATCTCCGCTACTACCCGGTGGTGCAGCACATCCGCCGGATGATCGAAGACGGCGACTTCGGTGAAATCCTGGTGGTGCAGGGCACCTATTCGCAGGACTGGCTGCTCTACGACACCGACTACAACTGGCGCATCGACGCCAAGGAAAACGGCCCGCTGCGCGTCACCGGCGACATTGGATCGCACTGGATGGACCTGGTGCAACACGTGACGGGAATGAAGATCACCGCGCTGTGCGCCGACCTTCAGATCTTCCACAAAACCCGCAAGCGGCCCAAGGTGGCGATCGAGACCTTCGCCGGCAAGACGCTGCGGCCGGAAGACTATGAGGAAGTGCCCATCGCGACCGAGGACTTCGCTTCCTGCCTGGTGAAACTCGGCGACCGCGCCCGCGGCGCCTACACCGTCAGCCAGGTGTCGGCCGGCTGCAAGAACCGCTTCCAGATCGAGATCTTCGGCTCCGAGTGCGGCGCCATCTGGAACCAGGAGCGGCCCGACGAGCTGTGGATCGGCCGCCGCAACCAGCCCAGTCAGATCATTCTGAAAGATCCGTCGCTGCTGAAGCCCGCCGCCGCCACCTACGCCGACCTGCCCGGCGGCCACGGCGAAGGCTACGGCGACACACACAAGCAGGTTTTCCGCCGCTTCTACAAGAAGGTGGCCGACCCGTCCGCCGCGGTCGAGTATCCGACCTTCGCCGAAGGCCTGTGGGGCATGCACCTGCTCGAGAAGATCATCGAGAGCAACCAGAAACAGGGCTGGGTGACGGTGTAGCGGCCGGGCCGGTTCGCGGATGGCGCGGCGGCGTGCCGCCGGCGGGGGGAAGCCGCCACCGCTACTTCCCCACCCCGGAGCGGAACTGTTTGGTCAGGCGCGCCAAGCGCTCGCCGAAGCGGCGTGCGTCGTCGAGATCGCTCTTGCCGACGCCGCCCGGCGTGCCCATAGTGGCCGCCTGGGGGCCCAGTTCACCGAAGCCGTCGGCGGACACTCCTCCGGCGACGACGAAGCGCAGGTGCAGCAGCGAGGCGATGATCGACAGCCGGGCCGTGTCCTGGCCTCCGGCCGGTCCTCCGGCGGTGCAGAAGACGCCCGCCAGGCGTCCTTCGCCGAACGTCGCTCCCTGCTTTCCAAGTCCCAGCGCCGCGCCCACGCGGTCCAGGAAACTCTTGGTTTCAGCCGAGAGATTGCCCCAGTGCACCGGGGTGCCGACGGCCAGGCCGTCGGCCTTCACGATATCTTCCGCGGTTGCCTGGCCGACTTTGCGCAGCGCGACTTCGACCTCCGGGACGGAGGCGGCGCCATCCCGCACGGCCATGGCGAGTTTCTCCGTGTTGCCGGTCTGGGAATGGTAAGCGACGAGAATTCGGATGGGCGGCGCGGCGGCCGCCGCTGACGCGCATAGAAGTAGGCTGATGGCCAATTGCTTCATGGTTTGTCTCCTGCCGACTATAGCGGTTTCATCCACTCGAGTTGTTTCTCGATCCGGGTGTGCAGCTTGTAGGTCCGGCGGACGTCGTCGATGCGCGTGCCGCCGCGCAGGTCGATGCGCGCCAGGTCGAAGTTCCCCAGGCCCGCCTTCCCGCAGTAGTTCAGGTAGCCGACCCAGGCCGGATTGACGCCCATCAGCTCGACGCCGACGCGGTCGGCGGCGACGAAATCGGTCGAGGCGATCGCCACGCGCGAGGGCACCGGCGTTCCCGCTATCGGCCCGTTGCCTTCCATGCCCTCGAAACCGTCGATCACCGTGACGCCCCAGAAAGGCCGCATCTTTTTCGCCGTCAGCATGATGTTGAAGTGCATCTGGCGGAAGCCGCAGTGGTAGCGCGTCTTGTCGTGGAACTTCTCGGAACTCTTCTTGGTGCTGTGCAGCGGCGCGGCCAGCGCCATGTTCTTCACCGAAAGCGTCGCCACCACCGCGTCGTGCGCCTTGAGAATCGCCGAACCGATGACGAACGCGTCGGGGTCGAAGAGCCGGCCGGCCAGCCGCACCTGCATCTGGTGCAGATTCGCGTCGGCCAGTTCGAGGGTTTCAAAGCGCTCCTCTTCGTTCAGGTCGACCAGCTTCGGCTGGAACCGGCGGTATTCGGACACCACTTTCTTATAGCCGAAGTTCTCGTAAGCGTCCCAGGTGTCGTCGCGCGAGGACTCGGCGATCACCACCGGGCCCTTCCAGCGCGGCTCCAGGTAATCGAGGATGCCGCGCAACGCGTCGGCGTGGGTGGAGCCAAGCTGGTTCTTCACGGCCACGCCGTTGGGCTTGATCAACACGTACTTTTTGCGTTTGAGCGCCGGCCGGATCTGATCGTCCACCGCTACCAGAGCCTGGGTGACGTTCTTCCGCCGGTCTTCCCCCCGGACCAGGGCGACCGCCGAGCGGCCTTCCGGCCGGGCGGCAAGAGGCGCCGCGGCGGCCAGCGATAGAAACGAGCGTCGAGAAACCATAGCGCATCCTCTCACGACAGTTATTGGCTGGCAATCCGCGCGGCCAACTGGTCGTAAGTCATATTCCCCGGGGTGTAAGTCCGGACCATGCCTTTAGCGTCCACCAGCACCAGGGTCGGCGTGGTGCTGGCGCCGTAGGCCCTGAAATTCTCCTCGCTGACCGGAACCGTCATGCCGGGAATCTCCGCGTAGCTGCGCTTGCGGATCTCCTCGATGTAAGCGGTTTCCTTTTCGACGCCGGCCTCTTCCCCGCGTGCAACGTAGCCGTAGCGCTGTGTCGGCCCGATGATTGTCAGACCCCGCGAGGCGAACTCCCGCGACAGCCTGGCCAGGATCGGAACCTGGTTCTTGCAGTCTCCGCACCAGTGCGCCCAAAAGAACAGCAGCACCGGACGCCCTTTGAGCGAGGCAAGGGTGGGTGTGGGTCCGCCCAGGCTGGTCGAGGTTTCAAGCGGCGGAGCGGGCTGGCCTTCAAGCGCCAAGAGATTTAGATTCTTCTGAATACGGGTACGAATGGAAGTAGTACGCCAGGTTTCGAGTTCGCGCCGGAGAAAGGTCACGGCATCGGCCCGCTCGCCGCGGGCGGCGGTGGCCTGCGCCTGGACCTCGATGGAGGCGCCCAGAGCGATGGGGAGGTGGCGCTCGTCGTCCAACTTGCGGCTCGCGAGTTGTTCGAGCGCCAGCTTGCGGGTTTTCCCGGCATAGTCCAGGGCCCGGTCCAAGTCTTTGGCCGCGAGGGCACCGCGGCCGAGCCAGGAATGAGCTTCGAGCCACTCCGGCGTGACGCCTTTCTGGCTTCGGGCACCCTCCAGGATTTTCTCCGCCGCGGCGAAGTCATTTCGCGCAAGGGCCTGGCGCACGTCACCGACGAGACTTGTCATCGCCACGGCTCCGGACAGGACCAGGCCTGCCACCAGGAAGACGCAAAAAAGACCGGGAACGCCACCGAAGTGTTTCATCGCTTTTGAACGCCACCTCATTGATTTCAGGATACCAAACCGTCGAGCAGGTGCTGAGTGAACTGGATGCTGGCTTCGAAATCCTCACGCTCCTTGCGGGTCGCCTGGTCCTTTGGGGTGGGCGGATCGGGCTGTTTCGGCGAGCCCCGCTCGGCCAGCGCGAGGAAGCGGCTGAACTCCCAGGCGGGTGTGTTTCGATAAGCCGCCCAGAACTTCGGGTCGAGGACCGCGTAGGTGCGCGCGCCGGTGACGATCACTTCCATGGACAGGGCGCGGCCCGGGCAAAGCTGGGCGAACTTGCGGATCCAGTCGTCGATGCCGACGTTGCCCTCGCCACTTCGCACCCAGGCGACGGCGATGCCCTCCTTGACGCGCCACACGGCCGAGTCGCGGAGGTGGCTGGTGAGGCAATAGGGCGCCAGGGTTTCCAGCGTGAGGTGCGGATCCTCGAGCGCCCAGAGGGGGTTGCCGGAGTCGATGCAGGCGCCGACGAAATCCTTACCCGCGGCTTCGATCAGGGTTTTGAGTTCGCGCGCCTGCATGTCGCCGGAGTGGTTTTCGACCGCGATCTTGATCCCGGCGTCCACAACCTGGGAGCGGACCGCGCGAAGCACCTTCACCGTGTTCTCGATGTGCGCCTCCATGGGGGTGGGGCCGGTGCGGTCGGCGCTGCTACCCAGAAACGCGCGCACGATGGGCGAGCCGGCCGCCCGCGCGGCGCGGATCATCCGTTCGAGTTGTTCGACCCCGGTCCCCTGCGAGGCGTCGAAAAGCTTGGAGCTGGGGCAGATCGAGCGCATGCCGATCTCGATCTGGATGCCCAGCCGGTCCGCGTGCGCGCGCACCTTCTTGAGGTGTTCGTCCTCCAGGTTCCCGATGAAGCGGATTTCGGAGAAGTGCACCACGCGGGCTTTCCAGCGGGCGCAGTAGTCCAGCGCCTCGAACGGCGACCAGCCCTGCGAGCGGAGGCTGAACAGATCCACGCCCAGCCGGAGGGGGGGCGGGGTTTGGGCGTTTGTCGCTGGGATGGCAGCCGAGGCGCCGGCCGCCAGGAAGGTCCTGCGTCGCATCCCTGTATTATACGTTTCGCGTCACGCTCGCAGGCGCGAGGGGGTGCGCGTCTCAAAAGTGACGACCGGCGGAGTTCCTTTTCTTGCGGCCGATGTCCGTGCGTATATGATACGCTAGGACAGGAGGCCACCTTTAATGATGATGCCCAAGTCTCTGGAATCGCTCGCCCAGCGGCGCGTGCAGATCACCGATCGGATCGCCGCCCTCGGCGACCTGCGTTGCGGTTCCATCACTTCCACCACCGGCCGTTGCGGCAAGCCCAACTGCCATTGCCATCAACCCAACCAAACAGGCCACGGTCCCAACCCCCGTCTCACCTACAAAGTTCAGGGCAAGACCGTCACGGAGTCGCTACCCGATTGGGCCTCCATGCGCAAGGCCGAGCGGGAAATCGGCGAATTCCGCAAGTATCAAGCCCTGCACAAAGAGTTCTTGCAGGTCAACGCGCAGATCTGTCAGATGCGGCCCCCGGAACCGGACACGCTGTCGGAACAGGAAAAAAAACGCTCGAAGCGATCCAACAAGAAGCCGCTCGCGAGATGAAGCGTCTCACCGAGAAAATCTTCGCCGACCGCCGCAAGGCGGGACGCATCGATCTGGAAGCGGTCGAGATGTTCGTTCGCGACAGCCTTCATCGTACCGGTGCGGCGGCCTTGTCCCACCTGCTCAAGGAAGACCCACCCGAGCAACGCGCGATTCCCTGTTCGTGTGGCCATTCGGCGCACTACAAGGAACTCCGTTCCAAACCCGTCCTTACCGTAGTGGGGCCAGTCGAGTTCCAACGTCCTTACTACGTCTGTGCCCAGTGCCATCACGCGCCCAATCCCACCGACGCGGCCCTCGGAGTCGAGCGGCAAGAGTTCTCTCCGGGCGTGCGGCGCATGATGGCAGTGGTGGGCAGCGGGTCACCCTTCGATCTGGGCCGTGAGCAGTTGGAACTGCTGGCCGGCCTGCATGTGTCTACCAAGTCGGTCGAGCGCCAGGCCGAACAAATCGGTGCCGAAATCATGCGACTCGAACAGGCCGAAATCCAGCGTAGCGTCCAACTCGAGTTGCCGATTCCAGTGGGTCCTCCGATCCCTATCCTCTACGTGGAAATCGACGGCACGGGCATCCGCGGTAGCCGGCTGAACAGGGCTTCTGCTGTTGCCTCTTTCGACGTTTCGTTCTGAAATTGGAACAAAAAGCTTGCTACCCCCCCCCCAGGGTGTGGTAAAAATGTATTACAAGTCTAAGGAAACGGGGATTGTTGTTCTGTTTTCGGAACGAAGGGAGCCCAACTTGACCGCGGGTCAAGAATACACGGGTTGGCAGCGGTCGTGCTGTCGATTCCGCTGCTCGGCCCTGGGGACACTCAGTACGCCGCCCAGCGGATCGGGAAGCTCTCGCTGCATGGCGTTCACGGTCTTGTGGCCTCTGGCGGCTCCAGTTCTCAGGCTTTGACCCTCGGCGTCCAAAGGATGTCTCATGGCTGACGAAAGAACCAAGAGCTCAACCCCGCTGTGGGCGTGTTCCAGTGTGCCGCCTAACCCGGGCTGCCCCAATGCGCCCCGGAACGGCTGGGATCTGGAGCCTGAAGAACGCTCGGTTCCGCTATTCCACTATCTCTGGATCTGCAAGCGCCACAGGTGGAAAATCCTCTCGTTCGTTGCAATCTGCGTGATCACCACCCTGATCGTCTCCCCCCGCCCCACTCCCCTTTACGAGTCCACCGCCGTCATCGACATCGACCGGCGCATGCCCGCCGGGGCCCTCGGCGAAGGGGGCGGGGATCGGGTATTCGATTATGATGCCGACGAGTTCTTCGCCACTCAGCTCGAGCTCATTCGGTCCGACCCAGTACTCCGTCCCGTCGTGCAAAAGTACAAGCTGTTCGATTCTGAGAAGGGAACAATCGATTCACAGTCTGTCAAACCTGCCGAACTCGAAGACGCTCCGGTCGATCTCGCAAACCTCAACGTAACTCGTCGCCCTCGTACTTACCTTTTTCGGATCAGCTATCGCGCCCCGGATCCGCGCCGGGCGGCCGACGTCGCCAACGCTATCGCCAATTCCTACATCGAGCAAACGTACAACATCCGCTACCGCTCGATGCTGGGGCTAGCGACCTTCATGGAGAAGCAACTGGAGGAGCTGAAGGCCAACATGGAGCGCTCCAGCGCCGTCCTGGCTCTGTTCGAGCGGGAGCTGAACGTGATCAACCCGGAGGAGAAGACCAGCATCCTGTCGGCGCGGCTGCTTCAGTTGAACACCGAGTACACCAACGCCCAGGGGGAACGAGTGCGCAAGGAGGCCGCTTACAACTCGGTGCGCAGCGGGAGCCTGGAGGCGGCCCAGGTGTCGAGCCAGGGAGAAGCTCTGAAGAGGCTGGGCGAGCGGCTTTCCGAAGCTCAGGAGAAGTTCGCCCAAGTTAAGGTCGTTTACGGCGCCGATTACCGGGAATACCGCAAAGGAGCCACCCAGGTGGCCCAGCTCCAGCAGGAGTTAGGCGAGATGACGCGCAGCATCACGCGCCGGGTCGAGATCGAGCATCGGGAGGCGCTCAACCGCGAGGCCATGCTCAAGACGGCCGTGGCCGAGACCAAAGCGGAGTTTGACCGGTTGAACGCGCGCTCGTTCGAGTACCAGTCGCTGAGGCGGGAGGCCGAAGCCGGCAAGAAGCTTTACGAGGAGCTGGTGCGCAAGATCAAGGAGGCGGGCATCAACGCCGGCTTCCGGAACAGCATCATCCGGCTGGCCGTCCCCGCCCGGCCGGCCGCCGCTCCGGTCTCGTCAAACATCAAGCGGAACCTGCTCCTGGCCCTCCTGTTGTCCACCATATTGGCCGTCGGCGCCGCCGTCCTCAGCAACACTTTGGACAACACGATCCACCACCCCGAACAAGCGAGGTCTCTCTTTGCGGTCAGGATCCTGGGCGGCCTGCCCAGCGTCAAATCCCGGCTGATGAATAGTTTGCAGGCACTCTTGCCTGCGCCCCCGGGAGCCGGGCGGACGGACCTCGCAACGGGACCGGGCCGGTCCGGCCGCGAGCTCGCCTGGTTCGGGGAAGCCATCGGCTCCCTGCGGCACTCCATCCTTCTCGGAACTCACGGCCAGCGGCTCAAATCCCTTATTATCACGAGCGCCGAACCGGCAGCGGGTAAGACCACCGTAGCCGTGTGTTTGGCCTTGACGCACGCCCGGCAGGGACACAAAACCCTGCTGATTGATGCGGACCTGCGCCGTCCCGACGTGCATCGGAGGATCGGGGTTCCCAACGAAGGGGGCCTTGTGGCGGTCCTCTCCAATGGCTCCGACTGGAAGAACAACCTCGTCAAGGCCCACGGTTTTCCGGATCTCGATATCCTCCCCGCCGGTCGCACTTCGCGTGACCTGACCGACTTCGTCGGGAACGCAGTCGCGGTGATTCTTGAGCAGGCCACCTCAGAGTACGACCTGGTGATTGTGGACTCCCCGCCATTGCCGCTGTTCCCCGAGCCCTTGCTTATGGCGACAAGCGTTGACGGCGTCGTGTTGCTCATTCGAGCCCGCCAAACCGACCGAAACGCGGTTGAGGCCGCCTTGCATACCCTCGCGGACCTCCAGGCCAACGTCACGGGCCTGGCCCTCAACGACGTCGCGCGCGATGGCGGTGGCTACTACCCCTACTACAACTACGACAAATATTACAGCTCGAACGGCCGCCGCGGCTGGCTCCCAAAGAAGTATCGAATTCGGCTGAAGCTGAAAACGAAGAACGGAAACCACAAGCCTTCCGGGGAGAAGGATTCCAAAATTCGGGAAGCGGACTGATATCATGAAGTAAGAACGGAGGCTCACCGTGCAGGAAAAAAGCAATTCAAGCGAAGCGGCTCAACCGCACGCGGAAACGGACAGCTCCAAGCGGGCGTATGAGAAGCCGGCTGCCATATTTGTGCCCCTCAGGCCTGAGGAGAGGCTCATGGCATGTGGAAAGCGAAGCGACAGTGGCTGTAACAAATCGACAAACAAGGCCAGCTAGGTCGTGCTCCCAAATGGCGAGGCATAGGTCGGAAACATGCTCGTGTGTAAGAGCTGGTGCACATGAATGTGGAAGGCAAAAGATAACCTCCTTCTGAGAGAAATTGGTGAAGAGTGCGTGCTGGTCCCCACTGGCGGGCGGGTGCTGGACCTGAACGGCTTGGTGACCCTGAACGCGGCGGGCAGGTGTGTCTGGGAACTTCTCGACGGACACCATTCGGTGGAGAACCTTGCGGACGCCCTGGCCGGCCAGTTTGCCGTCAGTAGGGAACAGGCGCGCGCCGATGTGGAGGAGTTCCTCTCCAAGATAGAACCGCTGGGCCTGGCTGTTCGGGATGAAGCTTCCAACCGAATATAATGCCCTGGTGGGAGCGCTGCTGGACAAAGCGGCAACGGTCGGACAACCGGCAAGCGGCGTATTCGAGATTACCAGCCGCTGCAACCTGGCATGCGGGATGTGCTACATCAGGCATTCCGCCTCGGACCTGGCCGCCATGAGGACCGAACTCTCCGCGATGCAATGGAACCGGCTCGCGCGCGAAGCCGCCGTCAATGGGATGCTTTTCCTGCTGCTTACCGGCGGCGAGGTTTTTCTTCGCCCGGACTTCCTGGATATTTACGAGCAAGTACGGACCCTGGGGCTGAATCTCACGCTTTTCACCAACGCAACGCTCGTCACAAAGGAGATCGCCGACCGGCTCTCCGTCTCGCCTCCCAACCTGTTGGAGGTAACCTTATACGGCGCGACCGAGGCGACGTATGAGGCCATCACCGGGGTGCCAGGCAGCTACGCCCGCTGCCTTTCCGGAATTGAAAACCTGCGCCTGGCCGGAGTTCCGCTGCTCTTGAAAACCACGCTGACCAGGCTGAACATCGGCGAACTCGAAGCAATGAGACGCCTGGCCCGCGAATGGAACGTGCCCTTCCAGGCGGCGTGGCTGCTGACGCCCCGCCGGGATGGAAAGGACTCGGCGGTTAGGGAGTACCGGCTTTCCCCGCGCCAGTGCGTCGAACTCGAAGGAGCCCAAGCCTCCCGGGAGCCCGCTCCGCCCAACAGAACGACAAGTCCTTCAACCCGGAGTGTTTTTTTCTGCGGCGCCGGCAAGAACTCATTTGTCATCACTGCATCGGGCGAGATGAACGCTTGTATCGACCTGCCCCGCCCGGCGGCGAGACCCCTGGAGTGCGGCTTCGCAAGAGCATGGGATCAAGTCGGGCGCTTTGTGGATTCGGTGCCTGCGTCGGCAGTATGCAGTTCCTGCGAATTAGACCCCGTCTGCCCCCGCTGCCCGGCATTATCCCTGATCGAGACCGGAGACCTTATGGCGCCTGTGCCTTATCTGTGTGAGATTGCGACTGCGAGGTACGGCCCCCGTATAACGCCCTCCCAATGTACCTGACTCACATCGGCATCGCCGATATCTTGCTCGAGGTGCGGAGTCCGCTCTCCCCGGCGGCGCTGGGAATCGAGGAAAAGCTTGGGCCTTTCTTCGGTCACGCGGCAGATTCCCCAGAAAAGGTTCTGATCGATTGGCGGGAGGGAGACCCCGTGCGGCCCCCTGAAGGGAACCTCATCTACGATCCCGGAACCATGTGGCGAATGTACGCGAGTTCGGACCGGCGCACATTTCATGCACACATCAGCTATCCCGCCGCTGAACACGAGAAGCCCACCGAGGCCTTGCTGACCGCCAATCCCACGTGGTCCGAACTCTCGCTCACCGAGCGCCGCCAAGGAGCCCCGTGGCGCAGCCTCCTTAGCCTCGGGGTCGGTGAGCTCATTGTCCGCACCAGGATTCTCTTCGCTGGCGGTATTGTCTTTCACGCGAGTGGGATCGACGACGGTGGCCGAGGGATCGTGTTTGTGGGTCACTCCGGGGCGGGCAAGAGCACCCTTGCTGAGCTCTGGTCTAACGTTGCTGGGGTCGGGCCGATGAATGACGACCGGGTTGCGGTGCGTTTGACCGATGGCGGCGCCGTGGCCTACGGCCTGCCGTGGGGCGGCGCGGCCGGGATCGAGAGAAATTGCCGCGCTCCTCTCTCAGCCCTCTTCGTCCTCGAGCAGAGCCGCGACAATGCCGTCCATGCGCTCCCTGAAAAGTCGTCAATTCCGCTCTTGCTTGCGCGCTCTTTCCTCCCTTACTGGGATCGGGAGCTCATGCTTCGTGCGCTGGCGGTGGTCGAGGCATTGGTCGAAAGGGTTCCGGTCTATCTCCTGCGATGGAGGCTAGAGCCATCGGTGGTGCCCTTGGTGAGGTCCGTCTTGTGAAGCCGCTGACCGTTCCGTGCAGGGTGCTCATGCCCTTGGCGCGCGAGGCGCTGTGCCGGGGAACTCATGTGAGAATGACGGTGACCGGCACGAGCATGCGACCCTTCATTCGGGATGGGGACACCGTCGAGCTCGCTGCGCTGGGTTCAAAGGCCGTCGCTGTGGGCGATGTCGTATTGGCCAAGCGTGCGGATGGGATCTACTTCCTACACCGAGTGGTGCGCGTGGAGGGTGATCGCTTCTACCTGGCCGGAGACGCCCTGGAGCACGAGGAGGGGCCCTTTTCCGGCGCCAGCCTCGTCGGCTGCGTAGTGAATGTTCAGCGGGCGGCCAAGCTGATCTCGTTGCAATCCGCACACTGGCAGCTTGCCGGGATTCTGTGGATCAAGATGGGGCCCTTGCGGCCTTATCTCCTTCGATGGGCAGGCCGCATCAAACGGGCCGTCATGCGCTTCCGGGCCCAGATCCCACACTCGTTTACGGCCGGGATGGTGCGGCTGCACTCGACGGAAAAGAGGCCCGACGTCTTATGAACCGGGAGCGGATGCCGGACGCCCACCTGTCCGGTGTGCTGTGCGAGGCGCTTATCTCCCTGTGCGGCTCTTTTGGGCGGGTATCGGCGGGGAGCGCATGCACCGCGGGCCCAAGTACGTGGCGTGATGAGTTGTGGCGTCTGGCGGACGAACATGACCTTACGGGGTTGCTCTGGGCTTCGCAGGGCCAATGCCGCGCCGCCGCAACCAATCCGGACGGACTCATTGGCACGCTAAAGCGCTCGTACCTGCTGCAAATCGCATCGAACACCTGGGTTCTGGCGCAGCTCGAGGAAATCGCAAACGCCTTCACGGCCCATGGCGTGCGTCTGGTTGCGCTCAAGGGAGCCGCCGCCCTGCTGTGGCTGTACGATGACATTGGATGCAGGTCACTCAGCGATATAGACCTCCTGGTGGAGGAGCGCGCCGTGCCGGAGGTCCGGCGGATCATGGAGGGCCTGGGGTATTTTCAGCAGGGCGCCTACTGCTCGCCCGAAGATGAGTTCCTCTGCATTCGTGGTTCCCACCTGCTCCCCTACATGAGACCCGGGTGCCTATCCGTTGAGATCCACGGCGCCATCCTCGCCGGTCGGGGCAAGGATGCACAGGCCGTGGCTGAAAGCTGGGCCTCCAGCGTTCCCGTGCCCTGCGGCCATGCAAGACTGTGGCGGCTGTGCCCGGCGCACTTTTTGCTTCACGCTGCCGCCCACTTCATGAAGCACCTGACAGTGGATGGTTTCGCTCCCCTGAAGGGCATGGCAGACATGATCCTTCTCCTGAATAAGTGCGGCAGCGAGATGGATTGGCCGGCGTTCTGGCGGACGGCAGATCGCTGGGGCATCGCCAGTGAGGTGGCCACCATTATGGCCACGCTGACTCGTCATTGGGGTTTGGAGATTCCCGTCATCCCCGCCCATGCCGTCCCGATTCCCGCGCGGCTACTGGGTCGGGGCCGTGAAAAGCGCGCGCAGTACGCCGCTGCGATGATTCCTCGGTACTACGTTCAACGTTTGCTGAGGGCCAGGGAACTTCCTGGCCTCTTCCCGCGGCTGCGGTACCTCTACCGGATTCTGTTTCCCCTGCCGAGCAATCTCCGCTACCGCTATCATCTCCCGGACGGCGCAGAGCTGACACCGTATTACCTGCTTCACCCCCTGACCATCGTGGGCCGCTTCATAAGGGGTCTCGCCGCGATGATCTGGATGCAGTTCAGCCGCTCCTAACCCAACTTTCGCAGTTCGAGGCCTGGGCGGCGCCTAAAGCTTTTAGAATCAGTACAGGCTATCGAAAGGTCTTCACCACAAATCAGGGCTACCGACCAGCCGCTGCTGCGGCTCGGACGG
>JAUYBU010000242.1 GCA_030693045.1 Bryobacterales bacterium
GCCTTAGAAGTCGCACGCCTTGCACCGCGACTCACTTCCCCCTCAGCGAACCGGACGTGCGATTTTCCCGCATCCGGCTCTCCTGGTAGCTCTTGTCTCAGGCATTCGCAAGGAGTTGGGCGGCAAGCTCGCCCTTACAGATACACCAGCCCTACTTGTTGCAGGTGACCACAGAGGCTAACCCCTTGTGGGGGTCGGTAACGCCGCTGGCTCCTCTTGCTTGGCCTGTTGACCCAGCTTCCGTCTCAGTTGGGAGAGCTTCTCCGGCAGCGCCTGCTCGCGCTCGGTTCCCCGAGCCACCGCTTCTGCTGCCAGGTCTTCCGTTGTGTGACTCTCGTCCAAGCGGTCCTCCCTTCCTCTGACTCTGCGTGTTACCAGCAAGGCCCCTTCGCTCCACGGGCGCTATCCCGCTTCTTCGCTACTATGGGCCTCTCCGACTCCCGGCCAGAGCCGTTCCCTCGGTTATGGATTCCCTCGGGTCGTTGCGGATCAAACTGCCCCCTTGCTCTACCGGGTCTCCCAGGTTCCTCGACTGATCTATCCCTGCGCGCTGTCCCCAACCACCCCGGAAGGTCCGGCGAGTGCTTGCTCATTGCTTCCCCGCCGATATCAGGCTTCATCCTCTTTGGCGGACTGGCCACCTTCACTAGTTTCACGAGGCCGAATCGGGTTCGCTTGCGCTACGGCTCGCAGGTTTGCTTCCCCGGTTTCCGCCAGCCGGATTGCTCCGACCCGCTCCGGTTCAGCTACATGCACGAACGAGCAATTTACACGGTGAACTCCTTTCAGTTCACAAGATCAGCCAGGCTTGGCCTGGTGTACCAAAGTCAACAAACTCGCGATGACGGCCTTGCGGCTGGCGGCGGCGCGCAAGGCGCAGATGGTCGACGAAGCCGTGCTGCTGGATGCCACCGCCGAGGCGTTGCTATGAAGTGAGCGCACCATCGATCTTCCGTGAGGGGTCGCGCCCGAGCGGATGCCCAAGGCCGATGCGACGGGGCTGGCTCCGGAGAAATCGGCTGAACGGAACCCTCCGGCCCTTTCATCGGCGCCGGAGGGTTCTCTGCTTTGTGTCTCTTTCTCCCCATTTCTATGGTGGAGTCTCGGAGCGGAGGCCTTGGGCATTCAAACGCGAAGACCGCCCGAAGGGCGCTCCGAATTCCTCGGCCTGCTGCTCGGGCGGCGAAAGCGCGACCGGCGCCAACTTGAGAAACTTGACGGGAAATAGCGTGAGAATCTCGGGGGGAAAGATCGTGACCCGTTACACACACCCTCTTCCACACCGCCTAGGTAACTCTCATCGACTTCCACCCTGCCACCCAGCAAATCGCGTCCCGGCCTGACCATCGCGCTACGCAATTTGTGCAGCCATGTCCAGGCAGTCTGGTATTGCCTCAGGCCCAATACGCGCTGCAACCCCAAGGCGCTGGCGCCGTTCTTCTGGGTGGTGATCCACCACATCGCTTGGAACCACAAGCACAACGGGGTGCGGGTGTCCTGAAAGATCGTACCTGCCGTCACCGAGGTCTGGTGTCCGCAGCCGGCGCACTGCAAAAGCACTTCTCGCACAGCCCAAGATTTCCTACAACTGCAGCAACGCGGACACCGAAAGCCATCCGGCCACCGCAGTCGAAAGAGATACTCCCGGCAGGCTTCCTCGGTGCCAAAGCGGGCGCCGAACTCCGTCAGGTTCCGCGGATAGTCTTCCATTCCCGCATACTACATATTGGGGCTACCTGAGTCAAGCACATAGCCCTTAACATAAATTGACGATTATGCTTGATTGGGATAATTTCTGTGGTTATAATTGGGAATGTCCCCCCGTACCAGCATTTCCCCCCTCCCGGAACTGGTCCCCGAACAAGAATTTCTGACTGGCTATGTTTCCACCGTCGTCGG
>JAUYBU010000248.1 GCA_030693045.1 Bryobacterales bacterium
GTTCCGATATTGGCGTATTCCATGGTATTGTAAACGCCTTTTTGGATGTTCGCCCTATTTCGGGCACTGGATCCGAAATCCCGAAATTAATTTCGGGATTTTGTAGCCTGTCCCCGAAATAGGGCGACTCCCGGGTAGAATGGTTGGTCATGACACGGTTATTCGTATTCCTGCTTCTCACCGGGAGTTTGCTGATGCCCTTGCAGGCGCGCCAGGAAACCGGATTCCTGAACCGGACGGTTCGCGTAAAAGGGGTCGCGTACAAATATCAGGTTTATGTTCCGGCCGAGTGGAACAAGAACAAACAATGGCCGGTGATTCTGTTTCTGCACGGCGCCGGCGAGCGCGGCGACGACGGATTGGCCCAGACCCAGGTCGGCATCGGCGGGGCGATTCGTTTTCACCTCGACCGTGTTCCGGCCGTGGTGGTGATGCCGCAGTGCCGGAAAGAGAAATGGTGGACCCACCCGGACATGGAGGAAATGGCGCTGGTGGCATTGGACACGACCCTAAAGCAGTTTCGCGGCGACCGCGCGCGCCTGTATCTGACCGGGCTATCGATGGGCGGGTACGGCACGTTTGGCCTGGGCGCACGGCAATCCGGCAAGTTCGCCGCGCTGGTTCCCATTTGTGGCGGGGTCCGCTTGCCCCGCCGTCCCAATCTGCCGGCGGTCGAGGAACCCGCGGGCGATCCCTATGCCGCGACGGCGGGCAAGATCGGCAAGACTCCGATCTGGATTTTCCACGGAGGCGCTGACCCCACGGTGCCGGTGACCGAGTCGCAGAAGATGGTCGAGGCGCTCAAGGCCGCCGGCGCAGCTCCTAAGTACACCGAGTACCCCGGAGTGGGCCACAATTCGTGGGACAAGGCCTACGGCGAAACCGAGTTGTGGAAGTGGCTGTTCGAGCAGCGGCTCAGCCGGTAGGCGCAATCGCAGCAGCAGCGCGCCGAATGCGGCCGCGACCAAGGCGACGCCGAAGCCGGCGACGGCGTCCGCCGCATAGTGATAGCGCCCGTACACGGTCGCCAGGGCGACCAGAATCGCATACACCAGCGTGCCCCAACGCAGCCACGGCTTGTCGGGGAACACTCCGCGCATGGCAAAAGCGGCCGCGAAAGCGCCCGACACATGCGCGCTCGGGAACACGCTGGTGTGAATCCCCTGGCTGCCTAGCAGTGCGAGATTGATGCGCCGCACAAAGGTGGCCACCAGCGGCAGGTCCTGCCCGGCGAACACCGTCCGAGGCGGTTCCGAGGGCCAGAACGGGAATTGCACATAAGCCAGGCACAGCCCGAGCAGGTAGACCGTCAGCAGCGCATCGGCTTGCTCTCGCCGCTTGTATGCGTAGAGCATGATCATGCAGAAGACGGGGAACGCGTAAACCAGCAGGTAGCTGAGTTCCAGCACTGACGGCACAACCACGCCGAGCGATTCAATCGCGCTCCGCAGCCCCCATTGGTGCAGAACCACGCGGTCCCACACGATCCAGCTTCGTTCGAGCGCGTAATCGTGGCCGGCCGGGGCGAACCAACCCATCTGCTTGTAAGCCAGCAGCGCCAGAGCGAGCGGCGCCCAATCGCGAAGCACGCCCGGCCACTCGCTCCCGCCGCGCCTCACCGCCCACAGCAGCAGGACGTAGCAGACCGCCACCAGCGCGTTGGCCAGAAGAGCGCGGCCGCTCATCGCCGGGTCGATGGTAAGGACCAGCGCCAGGACGCTGGTGTAAGTGAAGTAGGCAGCCAGTATCCATTCGGATACGCGCGGATTGATGGTATCGGGTTTCATCTCTGTAGGTACTCGCCTTCCAGCGTGACCTTCGCCATATCCAAGGTGCGCACCGTCGAGGCCCGCGTCCGGTTCATGATCACCGGGCGGAGAAAACGCCCGATGCTGGTATCCAACAGGTCGCACCGGCCCCGGTTGATCGTCACCAGGTAGATGGCCGGCGCCGTCGCGACGGAGTCGTCGGAAATCACGTGGTCCACCTGTAGGCTGGCCTGAAAATAGCGGCTGGCGTAAACCTGCTCGGTGACCATCACGGATTCGCGGCGAGACCCGTTTCGCTGTTCCCACACCGTCACCTTGGTGAGCCGGATCAGCTTCTTCAGACCGATGTTGATCTTGGCCCAGGCAAAGTACTCACACGCCCCGTGGGCCTCCCCCAGCGGGTAGTTCGCCACGTAATCCTCGACGTGCGCCCCGTAGTGCCGCAGGTAGGGGGAGTTTGCCAGCAATGCCCGCACCTCCTTGGCGACCACCAGCCCTTTGGACCCTTGCCGAAAAGGCTCCAGACTGCGGATGCCGCTGTTCCGGTAGTCGCGGATGGTGCGGACTAAAACCTGCTTGCCGGCCTGTTCGGACTGTCCCGCCGCGGGGTCCAGGTCGCGAAGCGGTTCGAGGTCGCTGGGATCGAGGGTCAGCCCCTGCATGTCGGCCACGGATGGGTTGGCCGAGAAACGGCCGAACTGCAGAAGTGTCGGTCCGGGGCGATACAGGTTTCCGCTGCGCGCCCGCTCGATGTAGTAATCGAACGGGACCTGGAAGTGCGTCACGCCCACCGTCACCATCTCTTGCGGAATGCCGGGGTCCAATGTCTTCACGACTCTCCGGCCGGATCTGGCCTCGGCCAGGTCGCGGTCTCCGAATCCGGCATTGAGTCGCAGGAAGTCCCCAGTCTCGACGTCGATGCTGTGTTTGGTGGTGCCGGCGCCCAGAAACAGGCACACCGGCAGAATCAGACTGGTTCGGACAACGGTGTTGAATATCATGACGTGATCCTTTCTTTTCTTAGATGCGGCCGAAATACGATTAGCTCCGCCGCCGCGAAGTTCGCCAGCGTTCCGGCGCCGATGGCCAGCAGGTTAGCGGCCAGGTAGTGCATGCCGAAGGCTTCCATGTAGAGGCGGGTGAAGCCCACACTGGTGGCAATCGAGATAACGCCGTTGGTCAGGTTGAACTGCCACAGGCGTTCGAAGATCGACTTGGGCGTGAGACTCTCGCGCGGCACCGCCCAGGTCCAGTGCAGATGCCAGAAGAAGTTGTGCAGGATGGCGATCTCGACGGCGGCCGCGGCGGCTGGCAGCACGCTCAACCCCAACGCTTCGCGCAGGAACATCAAGCTCGACATCTGCACGCAAACACCGGCCGCGCCGATGGCCAGGAACCTGCACCACCGGCCGCCCACCCCGGCTCTCATGAGAGTCTCTCCTGGCGATACAGCGCGGTCGTGTTCCGGATCGACGCCCAGGCGAATAACAGCAGCATTCCGGCGACGCCGATCACGCCGCCCACGTCGAACAGCAGATAGCGTCCGCCGAAGATCGTCGCTTCGGTCCTGGTGAACAGCGCGAAGTTGCCGATCATCAGCAGCAGCCGCAGTTCGGTCGGGCTGAACAGCCCGTGCGAGAGGCGGAACGTCCCCAGTGTGTAAGTGGCCAGGTACGACTCCACCGCCAGCAGAAGAAACGCCACCAGAAGACCGATGGCCACGGCCGCGCTCATGTAGCCCGACAGCGCCAGGCCGCCCAGAAGTAACACTGCCGAGACCGCGTCGATCACATGATCGACGTAGAATCCGTAGCGCGGTCTCTGCCGGTTCCTCACTCGGGCCAGCGTGCCGTCGAGGCTGTCACCGGCCCAGTTGAGAAGGATCATCGCGTTGACCATCCACAGCCAGGCGGTGTTCCCGCCCGACAGCCAGTAGCCCGCGCCCGCGCCGACCATCGCGAACAGCCCAACCAGCGTAAGGTGGTCTGAGTTGATGAAGGATGGCATCCGTTCCGCCATCCAGATCAGGGCCTTCTTCTCGACACCCGAGAGCAGGCTCTGCTGTACTCTCTTTGCGTTTTGAAAGTCGTTGGTCTGCACTTGAGTGGCTCCTTGTACGAGGCTCTTAGTGCAGTTGGTCCACCAAATGGCCAAACGCTGGAAGTCACTCACAAACAGGCAGTTAGAGGAATGCAGAGGCCGTAGTCGGGCCCCTTCGGCGCAAAAATCGGCTGACACTGTCTGCGAAATCTGGCACCCGGAAACCCGGAACAGCATCCTCAAATCACCAATTAGTTGGAGACGGAGATTCCGTGGTGAGGACTTCGCGGGAGCGGCCTCCCTGAACGTCTTGGGCCAGTCTCCGACTCGCCGACGATTCTGGAACCGGCACTAACTCACACCGCCACACCCCAACACCCGCGGACACCCGATGCGGTTGTCTCTCCCACGCCCGAACCCGGACCCGCGGGATGTCCGAATGTCTGTCGCCCCCCGCGGAAGGTTACAATTCAGGATCAGATCCGTTTATTCTGAGTAGAAGAGGAGACCCATATGAGACGCTCCGCTTTGTGCCTCCTGGTTGTGTTTGCGCTCTCCCCTGCCTCGCCTCTGAGCGCGGCCACCTTTCAGAACGGTAGTTTCGAATTTGGCCCCGCTGGCCCCGTCAATATCTGCGGCGGATGCAATAACGCACCCTACATCGGGACGTTTACCGCAGGCTACACCGGCATTACCGGCTGGACCATCACGGCCGGTTCCGTGGACATACTCCTTGCGCCCGGTTGGCCGCCCAGTCATGGTGCCCGCGCAATCGATCTGGACGGGTCGGATCCCGGAGCCATCTCTCAGACCTTCGACACGCGACCGGGCGCCACCTACCGGGTGTCGTTCGATCTGGCCGCGAACTTCTACGCTGGGCCCACCGTCAAGTCCGTCCTGGTGACCGCCCCCGGCGTCTCGCAGGCGTTCAACTTCGACTCCACCGGCCGGAGCGCTGACAATATGGGCTGGCAAACCAAAACCATCCAGTTTCGAGCGACGGACACACGTTCAACTCTCAGCTTCGCCAGCCAGGACCCGCCCGGCAGCTCATTCGGACCGGCCCTCGACAACGTAGTCGTGACCGAGGTATCCGGCGTGCTGGCCCAACTGGCGTCCGGAGGCGGCTGGAAAACGACCATCACCCTGGTCAACCCCTCATCGATTCAGAACGTGACCAGGCTCGCGTTCTGGGCCGACGACGGCAGTCCGCTCACTCTCCCATTCACCGTCTCACAACAAGGAACTTCGGTGGCGGTAACCGCGTCATCGCTGGAACGGACCCTGGATGCCGGCGCTACTCTCCTGGTCGAAACCGAGGCATCCTCGTCCATACCTTTCGTCGGCTGGACCGGCGTGCAAAGTTCGGGTTCGGTCATCGGCTTTGCGATCTTCCGCCAGCGAAGCCCGAGTGGAAACGATGCTGAGGGGACCGCTCCGTTGGAGAGCACGAACGCGACGAATCTGATCTTGCCCTACGACAACACTAAAGGCTTCTCAACCGGAGTGGCTCTGGTGAATCCGACCACTGGGCCGGCAACAATCTCCTTCGCCCTGCGAGACGAGAATGGCGCGCAACTGGGGGTGCAGTCGATTGCGTTGCCCGGCAACGGCCACACTTCCTTTGCCGTCGCAAGCCGGTTTCCCCTGGCCGCCGGCCGCCGTGGCATCATTGAGATCCAGAACACAACCGGCGGGGCTATGGCAGCCCTGGGACTCCGATTCAGTCCGTTCGGCAGCTTTACTTCGATACCGGTCACGGCATGGTGACAAAGGCGACACACGCATCCCCAAGATAGACCCCGTGAAACGCCGGTCACGGCGTCACCCGCCGCGAATCGGCTGCGGCTTCCGTGCACCGCGGAGTGTGTCTGAGGAACTCCCTCCAGCCCGCGCCGGCCTTTACCCCACGATCTTCCCATCCCGCATGCGTTGCTGCTCGCCGCCGGAAAGCGCGCGCGGTTTGTGACCCATCCGCTCCCGGATACTCAGCAACTCCAGCGCGCAGGGACACACTCATCGGTTCCCGATGGGTGACTGTCTCGGGTTTTCGGCGGCGCTAATCGAGCAGGGTTCGAACGCGTGCGAGAACGTCGTCCACGATTTCCTCGGGGAGGGCTTCCACCCAACTCGCGCCTCGTTCCTTGCAGTCGAGGGTGCGGACCTGGTGGCACAGGACGACTCCCTGGATACGGGTCCCGGCCGCGCTCAACGAGACGGCGAAGCCGTGTTCTCTCGCAAATCCGCCGCCTTGCGTAATCGGGCAGACCAGAGCGAGGCCGAATCGATTGAAGTCCGCCGGCGACAAGACCAGAACGTATCGCTTGCCCCGTTGCTCCCGGCCTTTTGTGGGGTCAAGGTCGATATGCAGGACGTCGCCTCGATCCGGAACGCCCCGTCTCAAAGAAGTTCTTTCCCGGCGGAACCCGGCGCCAGCCATGCACGATCCGTGCGCCGTGGAGCCAGATCCGAGCGCCGGCAACGCGACAGAAGTTCGGCCAGCGTGTAGTGTGGTTTCCTCTCGGGCTGAACGATCAACCGTCCCTTATCGACGCTCACCTGGACGCGCGAGCCCGCATCCAGGCCAACCAGGCTGAGGATCTTCTTCGGCACGGCCATCACGATCGATCCGCCCAGGTTGCGAAGAGTCACGGTCGCCACGCGGCACGCTCCAAGTTATGGATAAGTATAACACGTGGCGGGGCATGTTTCGGCTTGCCCGGCGGCGGCCGGCCAAGGGCTCGCTGACGGACCTGTGACGCGTGTTGGACGCGGCAAGTCCGCCGCCAACCGGGCGCATGGTCCACCAAACCGCGCTAAGAACAAAGGACACGGTTGGCTTCGTTCGGGCATTCTTCTTTTCGCGCGGCCATTTTGTGGGCGCGAGAGCGCGGCTGGCTGGGCAAAGGTGAAGAAGGGCGATGTCAGCGACGACATCTCGCGGCCCTCGGTTCAGGTTATGCCGTAAGCTATCCCCGCCGGCTGCCGCTTTGAGCGACAATGGGTCGGATACCGAGGTTCAGGAGATGAATATGCCAAAATACGCCAATTTTGCGGCGGCGCTGGTTGCGGCGTTTCTTGCCGCCTGCCCGGTGTGGGGGCAGTCGCGCGATCCGTTGCCGGTTCCCGACATTCCGGGCTATCGCACGCTGAAGTGCGACTTTCACATGCACACGGTCTATTCGGACGGCGACGTGTGGCCGACGCTGCGGGTTCAGGAGGCCTGGAAGGACGGGCTCGACGCGATCGCCATCACCGACCACGACGACTATCACCCGAAGAAGGGCGACGTCAGCGACGACATCTCGCGTCCCTATGAGATCGCCCGCCTGATGGGGCGGCAGCTTGGTACGCTGGTGGTGCCCGCCGCCGAGATCACGCGGGGCAATCTGCACTTCAACGCGTTGTTCGTGAAGGATGCGAACGCCTTCAAGGGGCTCGAACTGGCGACCGCGTTGCGGCAGGCGCGCGATCAGGGCGCTTTCGTGTTCTGGAACCACCCCGGGTGGCGGGACCCGATCGCGTGGTTCCCGCCGGTTGCAGCGGCCCACGCCGACGGTCTCATTCAGGGCGTCGAACTGGTAAACGGGCGGACATTTTATGAGGGGGCGTTCCCGTGGATCCGCGAGAAGAATCTCGCCATTCTTAGCAACAGCGACGTTCACCGGCTGATTTCGATCGACTACGGGCCGCGCGAGCGCCCGGTGACGCTGGTGTTTGCCGCCAGCGCCAGCGTGGAGGGCATCCGGGAGGCTCTGGGCGCGCATCGCACCGCGGCCTGGGCCAACGGCGAGGTCTGGGGCGGAGAAGCCTTGCTCAAGGGGCTGTGGGAGGGCGCGGTCACGCTGGAGAGTTCAGCGCTCGAGTTCTTTCCGCGCATCCGGCAGGCGGGTCTGCAATTCCGGAACCGCTCGGCGATCCCCTTCAAGCTGCGAATGAAGAGCGCGCCGGCGTGGCTGCGCGTGCGCGCCAGGGACATCCCCGAAGAGAAGACCGTGTGCTTCTTCGTGGATGCCGGCAAGGAAGCCCCGGCTGGTTTCCACAACGTGGCTATCGAGTTCGAAGTGACTAACCTGCATGTTGAGCCGGGCCGCAATTTGGTGGTTAAGGTGCCGGTGACGGTGGTGGTGGCGCAGTAGGGCGCGCTTACAATCAGAGGAACAGCCCGACGCCCACGTGGAAGAAAGCGGCGAGTCTCTTGGCCTGCTCCTTGCTGATCGTCCGCTTCCCGGACAGGATTTCGGACACTCTGCTCTTGGATCCGACAACGGGCAACAGGTCGCCGGGTTTCAACTCGCGCTGCTCCAGCAGAAACGCCAACATCTTGTGAGGGGGACTGGAGGGAAGCGGATAACGCCGCTCCTCGAAGTCGTGCACCAGGCCAACTAGCAGTTCCAGGAGAGCGTCCTCTTCCGGAGTCAGGCTGTCCTCGCCCTTTGCCAGCAGGTCCTCGACGATTGCCAGCGTCCGGTTGTTCTCGTCCTCGGACTTGATGACGGTTGGAAGCGCCTTGGCGAGCAGTCGCCCGTAACGTTTGGTGTCCAGATCGATGGTAGTGGTGCTCATCGTCTCCACGCCCCCTTGCCGTACTCCCCGTGCGTCAGCACGTCCTTGATGTAGACGGCCTTTCGCCGGTAATGAACGAAAGCGACTACGCGATACTTGTTTCCACCGACGTCGAAAACCGTCAGATCTCCGACGAAATCCGCCGAGTTGAAGGTCCGGCGAACGTCAGATGGAGTTCTCCACTCGACCGATTCGGTCGCATTCGCCCAGTGCTGCAGCGGCAGCAGTGCCTCGGGGTGACGTTTCGCGAACTCTCGAATCGCCCGGCGGCTGATCACCCTCACGTCTCAAGGTTCCCAGATTGGGAACGCGATGTCAAGGTTTCTCACACTCTGAAGGCTGTACTACCAAATCCTTGTTTCTTTGCTCGACGCGACGATTTCGCGTTTTGGCCGCGGGGAGGCACGCCTGGGCCCCGGGCCAGGCGACGGTCTTCGTAAGATTAGCCCGGTGTTTCCCCGGGTGCTGTCGCCCCCGCAGGATTAGCCTGGAGTGTCGCCGGATGCTGGCGCCGCGGGCTTCACGCGATCCGTTCTCTTACTCTCTGGCCGATTTCGGCGGGTGTGTCGCAGACCGTGATTCCGGCGGCGCGCATGGCGGCGATCTTGTCCGAGGCCTTGCCCGAACCGCCCGAGATGATGGCGCCGGCGTGGCCCATGCGGCGTCCCGGAGGCGCGGTCTGCCCGGCCACGAAACCGATCACGGGCTTCTTGACGTGTGCCGCCACGTAAGCCGCGGCGGTCTCTTCGGCGTTGCCGCCGATTTCGCCGATCATGACGATGGCGTGCGTGTCGGGGTCCTGGTTGAAGAGCTTGAGCGCGTCCAGGAAATCGGTGCCGATGATCGGGTCGCCGCCGATGCCGACGCAGGTGGATTGCCCTATGCCCAGCGCCGTCAACTGGCCCACCGCTTCGTAGGTCAGCGTTCCGGAGCGCGAGACCACGCCCACGTTGCCCGGCTTGTGGATGTGGCCCGGCATGATGCCGATCTTGCACTTGCCCGGCGAAATGATGCCCGGGCAGTTGGGCCCGATCAGCCGCGTGGCCTTGGTTCCCAGGAACCGCCAAGCGCGCACCATGTCGGCGGTGGGGATGCCCTCGGTGATGCAGACCACCAACGCCAGGCCGGCGTCGGCGGCCTCCATGATGGCGTCGGCGGCGAAAGCCGGGGGCACGAAGATGACGCTGGCGTCCGCGCCGGTTTCGCGCACGGCCCGCTCGAGGGTGTCGAAAACCGGCAGATCCAGGTGTTTCTGGCCGCCCTTGCCGGGCGACGTGCCGCCCACGATTTTGGTTCCGTACTCCAGTGCCTGCTGAGCGTGGAAGGTGGCTTCGCGCCCCGTGAAACCCTGCACCAGAACTCGCGTTTCTTCGTTGATCAGGATGCTCATTGCGCCAGCCTCACCACTTTCTCCGCGGCGTCCTGCATGCCTTCGGCCACGGTGAAGTTCAAACCCGAATCGGCCAGGATCTTGCGGCCGAGATTGACATTGGTGCCTTCCATGCGGACCACGATGGGAACCTGCACGTTGAGTTCCCGCGCCGCGGCCACCACGCCCGAGGCCAGGGTGTCGCACCGCAAGATGCCGCCGAAGATGTTGATCAGCACGGCCCGGACATTCTTGTCCGAGAGGAGAATATGAAACGCGCTGTTGATCTGCTCGGCGCTGGCGCCGCCGCCCACGTCGAGAAAGTTCGCCGGGCTGCCGCCGGCGTACTTGATGATGTCCATGGTGGCCATGGCCAGGCCCGCGCCGTTCACCATGCAGGCGACGTTGCCGTCCAGCTTGATGTAGCTCAAGCCGTAGCGCGAGGCCTCGACTTCGAGCGGATCCTCTTCGTGCAAGTCGCGCAGCTCGACAAGATCCTTGTGCCGGTAGAGCGCGTTGTCGTCGAGAGTGATCTTGGCGTCGAGGGCGTAGATTGCGCCGCCGGAAGTGAGGACGAACGGGTTGATCTCGGCCAGGGAGGCGTCCAGGGCTTCGTAGGCGCGCGCCAGCGCGGTCATGGCCTTCACGGCGTCGTTGGCGCTGGCCGCCGGAATGCCGATGCCGTACGCCAGGCGGCGCGCCTGGAACGGCGCCAGGCCCAGGCCCGGTTCGATGACCGCTTTCAGGATCAGCTCGGGAGTCCGGGCCGCGACCTCCTCGATTTCGACGCCGCCGGCGGCCGAGGCCATGAAGACCAGTTTGCCCTGCGCGCGGTCGAGCACGATTCCCAGGTACAGTTCGCGCTTGATCGGCAGGGTCTCCTCGATCAGCAGGCGCGTCACCAGGCGGCCCTCGGGACCGGTCTGGTGGGTGACCAGCGTCATGCCCAGGATCTTCTTGGCCAGCTCGCGCGCCTGCAGGGCGTCCTTGGCGACCTTGACACCGCCGCCTTTGCCGCGGCCTCCGGCGTGGATTTGCGCCTTCACCACGACGCTGCCGCCGAGTTCGCGCGCGGCCGCCTCGGCTTCGTCCACCGTGTAGGCCACCTTGCCCCGCGGCACGGGAACGCCGTAGATGGCCAGGATAGCCTTGGCCTGGTATTCGTGAATTTTCATAGGAGCGCTCTGTGCTAGGATTCGATGAAAGCCAGAATGACATTATAACAACATGCCGTTTGTCGCCTACCTTCACCGTGTCGCCAACCGCGAGAACCTGACCGCGAGCGAAGCCGCCGAGGCCATGGCGCTGATCCTCGAGGGCCAGGCCACGACGGCGCAAATCGCGGCCTTCCTGGTCGCGCTGCGGATGAAGCGGGAAACGCCGGCCGAGTTGCTGGGGTTTGCGCGAGCCATGCGCGCGCGCATGACCCGCGTGGACGCCGGGCCGGAACCGGTCATCGACACCTGCGGGACCGGCGGCGACAACGCCGGAACCTTCAACGTGTCCACCGTCGCGGCGTTCGCCGTTGCCGGCGCGGGCGTGCGCGTGGCCAAGCACGGCAACCGGTCGATTTCCAGCCGCTGCGGCAGCGCCGACGTGCTCGAGGGGCTGGGTGTGCGCATCGACCTGACGCCGGAAGCGGCGGGCCGGGCGATCCGCGAAGTGGGCATCGGGTTTCTGTTCGCGCCGGCGCTGCACCCGGCCATGAAGTACGCTCAGCCGGCGCGGCTCGAACTCAGAATGCGCACGGTGTTCAACCTGCTCGGACCGCTGGCCAACCCGGCGGGGGCGCCGGCGCAACTGGTGGGCGCGCCGTCGGTGGAGGCGGCGGAGCTGATGGCCCAGGCGCTGGCGTCGCTGGGCCTGGAGCGCGGGTTTGTGGTGCACGGCTCGGACGGCCTGGACGAAATCACCACAACTGGGCCTACGATGGCGATCGAAATCACGCGCGGCGTCATCGCGCGCCACACGCTCACGCCGGCGGATTTCGGGGTCGGGGTGGCGCGCGCGGAGGATTTGAAAGGCGGCGACCGCGACGAGAATTGCCGCATCGCTCATGCGGTTTTGAACGGCGAGCGGGGACCCAGGCGCGACATCGTGCTGGTGAACGCCGCGGCCGCGCTGGTGGTGGCGGGGAAAGCGCGAGATTTCGGCGAAGGCATGGCGCTGGCGGCCGCATCGATCGACTCGGGAGCGGCCCGCGCCAAGCTCGATCAACTCATTCGCTTCACCGGCGACGCCTGACCGGGATCCCGCTACTTCTTCGGGGGAGCCGGCGCCGGCAGATCGGAGTTAAATATGTCGGCGACGACCTTCCATTTGCCGTCGGGTTGTTTGGCGTAAACCGTCACGTACTTCCCTTTGTCGTTCACCGGCTTGCCCTTGGCATCGTTCATGGTCGTCGCGTTGGTCCCGTAAGTGTAAGCCAAGTCTCCGCCGCGCGCGACCACCACCTTCGCCGTTTGAAAACTCGACGAGATTCCAGGAATGGCAAAGAAGGCATCGTAACCCTTTCGAATCGCGTCCTTGCCCGTGTCCATGGGCTTGTTCGGCTCGAACTCCGAGGCATCGTCGGCATAAAAAGACATGCAGCGTTCCACGTCTTTCGCCGCCACTGCTTTCGACCATTCGATTTCGATCTCGCGAATGGCCCGCTCATCCGCCTCGCGGGTGTCGGGCGCCGGCTGCGGAGCGCAACCCCACATGAAGGCGAGAAGCGCAAAGGTAACTATCAGCGTGCTGAAACGAAGCATACAATCCCTCCTGACAGACTGATCACACAACTCTTCATCGCACCAGCCCAGGATCCCCGTCTGGAATCCTGGATGCCGTCAAGTGTACACCGGAGTGTCCCCAGGTCTCAAGATGTCCCAGGTCAGCGAGGCCGTCGAGAAATGGGGGACACGCCTATGTCCCGGGTCAGGCGATGGTTTCCGTAAGATCAGCCCGGAGTGTCCCCGGGGGCCGGGGTTTCCGTAAGATCAGCCCGGAGTGTCCCCGGGTCCTTGGGGCTTCCGTAGGTGTTGACAGCGCCCCGATTCCGGCGCATACTGTTTCCATCGACTGTCGATGGATCGGAACACAATGGGAACGCAAGCGAACGTGAACCCCGACCTTCTCCCCGGCACGCTGGACATGCTGATTCTGAAGACTCTCAGTCGCGGCCCGAACCACGGGTACGGCATCGCCCAGGACATTCACAGGGCGTCGGGGGACGCTCTCCGGATTGGGGAGGGCTCCCTCTACCCGGCGCTTCAGCGGCTGCTGTTGAATAACTGGGTGAAGGCCGAATGGGGCGTCTCGGACACCAACCGCAAGGCGCGCTATTACAGGATCACTCCCGCCGGCCGCAAACAGCTTGCCGCGGAAGTCCGGGACTTCGATTTTCTGCTCTCGGCCATCGCCCGGGTCATGGAGAGCGCATGAGACTCTGGAACCGTGTTCGTTTCTGGCTACAGCGCCCGCGCCTGAACAACGACCTGGCCGAGGAGATCCGCCTCCACCGGGAGATGCTGGAAGAGCAGCTCATTCGCGGTGGCACGCCGCCCGGCGAGGCCCGTTTCGCTGCCGCCCGGCGGTTCGGCAACCTGACGGCCGCCGTCGAGCAAAGCAATGACGAGTGGAGCTTTCGATGGCTCGACGCGGCCTTGAAAGATCTCCGCTTCGCGTGGCGTCTCACGCTTCGCCAGCCGCTGGTTACCATCGCGGCGGTATTGACGGTCGCCTTCGGCGTGGGCGCGAACACGGCCATCGTGAGCGTGCTGGAAACCGTCCTTCTCAACCCGCTCGGCATGCGCCAGGCCGGCAAGGTCGTGACAGCTCGGGTGCGCATGGACAAGATCCAAATGCGCCACGCGGAAACCTCCGGCGTCGAGTTCCGCGAGATTGCGGCGATGACGGACACATTCTCCGCGGTTGCGGCAATCGAAGGGCGCTACTGGATTTCTCAGGTGGGCGGCGAGGCCACCCGCCTGATTGGGCGGGCGGTGACGCCGGACTTCTTCCGGGTATTCGGCGAGTATCCCGCGATTGGACGTTTCTTCGCGCCGGAAGACCGGGAAAGCGTGGTTCTGTCCCACGGCTTGTGGACATCGGCCTTCGGCGGCGATCCATCCGCCCTCGGCCGGGTGATGATTCTGGACGACAAGCCTTACCGCATTGTCGGCGTGGCGCCGGCGGCCTTCCGGTTTCCGGCCACGGCCCAACTCTGGACACCGCTCATCCTTACGCCGGACCGGTTACAGCGGCGCGGCTACAACATGATGCTGTCGGTTTTCGCGCGCCTGAGGGACGGCGTGACGCTGGCCCAAGCCGAAGACCGCGTGGCGCGCCACGTCGCCGCCCTCAAGTCCGCCGGCGACGCGGAAGGCCGCGAGATCTCCGAGTACGGCTACGGGATCGAGATCGATCCGTTCGCGCGCTACATCGCGGGCGACCTTCGCCGCCCGTTGTGGCTGCTGTGGGCGGCGGCGCTGGTGGTGCTTGTCACCGGTTGCGCGAACGTCGCCGGACTGCTGCTGACGCGCGCCTCGGGCCGCGGACAAGAGATCGCCATCCGGCTTGCGGTGGGCGCCACGCGCGCGCAGATCGTCCGCCAGCTTCTGATCGAGAGCCTGCTGCTGGGCGCGCTGGGCGGCGCGGCCGGGCTGCTGATGGCGCACTCCGCCGTCTCGTTGTTGACTCGCCTGGCCATCCCCGGCAAGCAGCTTCTCGCGCTGGTGTCGCTCGACTGGCGGTTGCTGCTCTATGGTTTTGCGTTGGCCCTGTTGAGCGGGCTGTTGTTCGGTCTGGCGCCGGCCATCCAGCTCTTCCGCGAGAGCCAATCCCCGGGGCTGGTCCGCAGCCGGCGTCATTCATTCCAGCACCTGTTTGTCACGGCCGAGGTCGCCGGCGCCTTCGTCCTGGTGATCCTGACCGGGCTGCTGGTCCGCAGCCTGTGGGCGGTCCAGCGGATTCAGCCGGGGTTCGATCCGCGGCAGGTGTCCACGGCTTTCTTCCTGAAGCCCAAGAACGATCCTGGCTTTTTGGATCGTCTTCAGGCGGCGTTGGACTCGTCTCCGGGCTTAACATCCGCGGCCCTGGCCCTTCCGGTGCCCTTCAGCGGAGGCGGCTTCACCAGTGGTTTCCGCATCCGCAACCGCCAGCAGACGCCCGGAGAGCCGGAGTGGCACGGCGAGGCCTACATGGTCACGCCGCGATATTTCGAGACGCTCCGCATTCCGTTGCTCCTCGGCCGAAACCTGTCGGATTCCGACGCGGCCAACGCGCCCCTGGTCTGTCTGATCGACGCCAGATTCGCCGATCGTTTTTTCCCCAACCAGGACCCCATTGGCCAGGAGATCGCCATGTACGGCGGCTGGGCGCGCATAGTCGGCGTCACGGGCACGATCCGCGGAACCACGCTCGAGGAAGGCTCCCGTCCGGTGGCTTACTACTCCCTGGCGCAGGTCGCGTCCTTCCCCCACGCCGCCATCGTCGCCCGCTCGGATGCGCCAGCCGCCGGCGCCATCCGCGAAGCGGTTCGCCGGACCAACGCTTCGGTTCCCATCTTCGACGTGACCTCGATGGAGGAACGCATCGGAGAGTCGCTTGGCGTTCGCCGCGTGATGGCGGAGCTGGTTTCCGTATTCGGCGCCATCGGCCTCCTGCTTGCCACCATCGGCCTCTATGGCGTTATCGCCCAGTTGGTGGCCGAGCGGACCCGGGAGATCGGAATCCGCGCGGCGCTGGGCGCCCGTCCCGGGCAGATCCTCTCGCATTTCCTGCGCCAAGGATTGCGGTCCGGAATCCTCGGCCTGATCGTCGGTTTCGCGGCGGCCGCCTACGCGCAGAGGTGGCTGGCAAGTCTGCTGTACGAGGTGAAGCCATTCGATGCCGCGACGTTCTCGGCCGCAAGTCTCGGAGTGTTGTCGCTGCTATCGCTGGCGGTGTGGTGGCCCGCCCGGCGCGCCGCGCGCATCGATCCGGGAAGCGCACTGCGTCACGAATAGGCGCGCGCCAGGCCGGAACAACTCGTCGCGTTGACCGGAAAGACCGGGGTCTAATTCCTCTTGATTTCCCGGAAACCGCGACTATAATCGGATAACGGTTTTATCGCCAATTCCGATTTACCGAAGAGGACCGGCCGGGAGGCTGGTCCCACGTCTTGTCGCAAAGGAGAATTCGATGGACATCGGAACCAATCCGCCGGCCCCGCCGGTTCTGGCGCGCTGGCTGCATGTTTCGCATTTCACGCGGGTCTCGCTGCTGACGGCCGCGCTGCTGGCTGGGCTGGGGCCGGTGGCGGCGTGGGGACCGATGAAGTCCCTGCTCGGCGGCCTATTGGATGTGGGCGCGGGCATCGGCGGGTTGTTGCTCACCGTCGCGGCGGCGGGATGGGCCGGCGCCGCGGCGGTCACGACACTTAACCTCACGCTGCTGTACGGACCCCGCCGCTTTGACAACGTGCCGCCGGGTCTGGGCCGGCTGGCGGGGGCGCGCTGGACCTTGCCGCTGTGCTCGGCGCCGGTGATTCTGCTGGTGAGCTGCGTCTGTCTGCGCACCCCGATTAGCGGCCTGGACATGGCGCTGGGACTGGCCGGCGGCGTGGCGTTGATGCTGGGAGTGATCCTGCTGGCGATCTGTTGCCAGTTCGCCCTGTCCGAGCCGCCCGGCCAGACAGACCCGGGCGAAACGCCGTTCCTGATCTGCGCCTGCGAGCGGATCCCGCTGCTGGGCGGCCCACTGACCAGACTTTTCAGGCGGTTGCTGCAGTGGGATCCCAAGCCATTCCGGTGGCTGCATCGCTTCGCCGACAGTTGGGGCAGCCGGATGCTGAAGGTCTTGCAGCGGTGGATGGGCCCCGGCTACCTGGTCGAGAATCGACTGCCGCTGGCGCTGGAATCGGGACACCTGTTCGCACTGGCGCTGTCGATTCTCACCTTTGCGGTTTACGCCGGCGTGGGGATCGGCAAGTACGTCAGTATTGTAAGGATGGCAGGCGGACCGGGAGGGCCGGCTCCTTCGGTCCCATCGCTGGTGTTCCTGCTGTTTGGGTTGACCCTGGGCTGCTGGCTGTTCTCCGCGCTGACGTTTTTCTGCGACCGCCACCGCGTACCGGTCCTGGTCTTTTTCGCGGGCTTCTGCCTGGTGTCGACCTGGATGCCCCAGTCGGATCATTTCTATCGGGTCCAATCGCGGGTCCTGAAACAGGCGACACCCGGACAGGTTCTGGCGCGGAAAGGGCCGCGCCCGGTCGTGGTGGCAGCCGCCGGGGGCGGCATTCAGGCCGCGGCCTGGACCACGCGGGTGCTGTGGGGGCTGGACCAAGAGAGCAAAGGGGCTCTGCGGAGTTCGCTGGCCGCGGTGAGCGGCGTGTCGGGGGGATCGGTGGGCGCCATGTTCTTTGGCGCGCATCTGGAGGACGGCGATTTGGGCGCGGCGGCGCTCCAGGCGCGGCAATCGAGCCTGGACGAGGTGGCGTGGGGAATGCTGGTGGCCGACCCGCGGCGCATGGTCTTTCCGTGGTGGGGCGGATGGCTGGAGGATCGCGGCTGGGCGCTCGAGCAATCCTGGCGCGCTCGCGCCAAGCCTCTCGACGCCTGGCTGTCGCAGTGGGCCGAGCGGGCGCACCGCGACTTCCCGGCATTCCTGTTCAACGCCACGGTGGTGGAGAGCGGGAAGGGGTACGTGTTCTCGACAACCGCATTTCAACTAACGAAAGGAGACTGGCTGGAATGGCTCCGCTTGGGCGGCGACGGCGCCACGGACATTCCGGTTACGACCGCGGTGCGGCTGTCGGCGACGTTTCCGGTGGTCAGTCCGGCCGCCCGGCCCGACCGAGCCTCGGGGGCGCAAGCTGTCCGCCATCTGGTGGACGGCGGCTATTACGACAACTCCGGGGTTCAGGCGCTGCTGGTTTGGCTGGACGAGGCGCTCGAGGAACTCGGCGACTCGCGGCCCAAGCAGATCCTGATTGTGAAGATCGAGCCGTTTCCTCCCTCGAGCGAGATACGGGCCAGCGGTGGCGGGTGGCTGGACCAGCTTCTGGCGCCGGTGCGTACCGTGCTTCGAGTGCGCCAGAGCAGTCAGATGGCGCAGGGCTCGCGGCAGACCGAGTTGTTTCGCGACAAGTGGAAGTCCCGCGGCGTCGAGGTGATTGACATCTCCTCGCCGTATTCGGGTACCGGCGCAAAGGAACCGGAGTGCGATGAGCAGCCACTTTCCTGGAAGCTCAGCGCCAGGCAGAGCGCCTGCGTGGACGAAGTCTGGGAAGGCGGTTTGCTCTACGGGCAATTCGACGACATTCTCGGGTACCTCAGGAATGGCGCCAGGTGAACGGCCCGGGGTCAGACGCGGGCGCCGCGGGCGGCGGGATTGCCGGGGAGCTTTCGCGAAGAGCGCGCCGCCGGAAATGACATATAGGACCAAATCAGTCGCATATTGCGTTATACTGGTCTTGTGAAGGTCACCTTTCTGCCGCAAAACGTCACGGTCGAGGTGGATGCCGCCACGCTGCCTTACGGCGAGCATGGCAAGCGCCTGTCTGTGCTCGACATCGCGCTCAATTTCGGCATCCACCTGGAGCACGCCTGTGGGGGGAATTGCGCCTGCACCACCTGCCACGTCGTGGTGAAGCAGGGCGACGCGAACCTGGCGGAGATGGAAGACGACGAAGCCGACAAGCTGGACTCGGCGCCGGGTCTGACGCTGCATTCGCGGCTGGGCTGCCAGTCGGTGGTGACGGGAGACGTGGTGGTGGAGATTCCGGACTGGAACCGCAACTACGTCAGCGAAAAACCGGGGCAGTAACAAATTCGACGATCCGCCCGGGGAGAAATACCCGCGCTATGTGCCGAACGCGGACCATCACCTGGAGTCGCCGGGGGGTCTTTTCAGGCTGCC
>JAUYBU010000381.1 GCA_030693045.1 Bryobacterales bacterium
GTCGGTCCTGCGTCTGGACGAAAGCGCGCGCGCCGCGGTGGTCGAAATCGGCATGAACCACGCCGGGGAAATTCGGGATCTGGCCCGCGTGGCCCGTCCCGATATCGGCGTGGTGACCAACGCCGGCTACGCCCACATCGAATTCTTCGATTCCATCGACGCCGTCGCGAACGCCAAACGGGAGCTCATCCAATCGCTCGGCCGCGATGGCGTGGCCCTGCTCAACGCCGACGACCAGCGCGTGCGGCGCTTTGCCGAAATCCACCCCGGCCGCAGCATCACCTTCGGCCTGGCCGCCGACGCCGATGTCCGCGCCACCGATGTGGACCACGCCGCCGAAGGCGCATGTTTCACCGTGGACGGAACGCGCTTTGAAACGCGCCTGATGGGACTCCACGGCGTCCGCAACGTGCTCGCCGCCATTGCCGTGGCGCGCGTGTTCGGCATTCCGGCTTCGCGCCTGGTGGATGCCGCCCGCTCCCTGGCCCCCGGCTCGATGCGCGGCGAGCGCTTTACACGCCGGGGCGTTACGGTATATAACGATTGCTACAACTCCAATCCGGATGCGGTTCGAGCCATGCTCGAGCTGGTCCGGATCTTGCCGGCGCGGCGGCACGTCGCCGTGCTGGGGGAGATGCTCGAACTCGGGCGTTGGTCCGAGGCCTTGCACCGCGACGTGGGTCGTTACGTCGCCGAGTGCGGGTTTTCTGTGCTCATCGGGATACGCGGCGCGGCCCGTCACCTGGTGGACTCCGCCAAGGTGGCAGGCTTAGCGGCCGACGCCGCGTACTTTTTCGATGACCCCGCCGCGGCCGGCTCCTGGCTGCGCGAAACGGCGCGCGAAGGCGACGCCATCCTTTTCAAAGGCTCGCGCGGCACCCGTGTCGAGATCGCGCTCGAGCGGTTCCTGGAGTGATGGATGCTTTACTGGCTACTGTTCGAGCAACTCTTCCCTCACTTCGGCCCGTTCCGCCTGTTCGGCTACGCCACTTTCCGGACCGCGTTCGCCAGCATCACGGCCCTGTTTCTGTCGATCGTGCTCGGTCCCTGGCTGATCCGGAAGCTGCGCGAGTTTCAGATTGGACAGCCTATTCGCGAGGAAGGGCCCAAGTCGCACCACAAGAAGGCCGGCACGCCCACCATGGGCGGCATACTGATCGTGGTCTCCATTGTTGTCCCAACTCTGCTGTGGACCAACCTGCGAAACCCCTACGTGTGGATCGCGATGTTCGGACTGGTGTCCTTCGGCGCCATCGGGTTCTGGGACGACTACAGCAAAGTCCAAAAGAAGCGGAACCTCGGGATCAGCGGGCGGACCAAGTTCGGTCTTCAGGCGCTGGCGGCGCTGCTGATCGGCTTCTGGCTGCTGGGGTTGCACGCGCGCGGGCTGTACTCGACCGAAATGAACGTGCCGTTCTTCAAACAATTTCGGCCCAACATGTTGATCGACCACTTCCTGGCGAGCCCGTTCACCTATCCGCTGGCGTTCGTCTTCTTCTTCGGATTCGTGATTTTCGTGCTGGTCGGGTCCTCCAACGCGGTCAACCTCACCGACGGTCTGGACGGCCTGGCGATCGGCCTGATGATCGTCGCCGCCGGCGCGATGACGGTGCTGAGCTACGTCAGCGGCCACGCGGCGTTCGCCACCTATCTGGACATCGCGCGGCTGCCCGGCGCTTCCGAACTGGCCGTCTTCTGCGGCGCGATGACCGGCGCATCGCTCGGCTTCCTGTGGTACAACGCCCATCCGGCCGAGGTTTTCATGGGCGACGTCGGATCGCTCGCGCTGGGCGGCGCGATGGGCGTCGTGGCGGTCCTTATCAAGCAGGAAATACTTCTGATCTTCGTCGGCGGCGTCTATGTGATCGAGGCGCTGTCGGTCATCCTCCAGGTGGGCAGCTTTAAACTGCGCGGCAAACGCATCTTCAAAATGGCGCCGCTGCACCATCATTTCGAGGCCCTGGGCTGGCAGGAGGCCAAGATCATCACCCGGTTCTGGATTGCGGGACTGGTCATGGCGCTGCTCGCCCTGACCACGCTGAAACTGAGATGAGCGGCACTCAACTCCAATTCGGCGGCGCGCGCGTCGTGGTGGCGGGCATGGGCAAGTCCGGGCTGGCCGCGCTCGAATTGCTCGCGGAAAAAGGCGCGCGGCTTCGCGCCACCGACGTCAAGCCGCTGGCCGAGTTGCCGGGCCTGGCCGAACTGGGCGTGCCTTTCGCCCTCCAGTCGCCCGAAGTTTTTCAGGACGCCGACATCATCGTGATTTCGCCCGGCGTGGCTTGCGATCTCGGACCGCTCGAAGAAGCCCGCCGCCGCGGCGTCGCGGTCATCGGCGAGCTCGAGCTGGCGAGCTACTTCCTCCAGGGGCCGGTCATCGGCATCACCGGCGCCAACGGCAAGACCACTACCACCGCCCTGGCCGGCCACATCCTGCGCCAGTGCGGCATCCCGGTGCAGGTGGGCGGCAACATCGGCACGCCGCCGGCGTCGATGGTCCGCGCCTCGCGCGCGGATCAGTGGAATGTGCTCGAGCTGTCGAGTTTCCAACTGGAGACCATCCAATACTTTCGCGCGCGCGTCGGAGCGTGCCTAAACGTCACGCCCGATCATTTGGACCGTCACCACACCTTCGAGATCTATGCCGCCGCCAAGCGCCGTCTGTTCGAGACCCAGCAGGCCGGCGACTTCGCCATCCTCAACGCCGACGACGCCACCTCGGCGAGCTTCGCGCCTTGCACCCCGGCCCAGGCGCGCTGGTTCAGTTCCTCGCGCCGCCTCGAACGCGGAGCGTGGCTGGAAGACGGGCGGATTCTACTCGACGGCGAGCGCCTGATGGATGCCGCCCAGGTCCCCCTGCGCGGACTGCACAACCTCGAAAACGTCATGGCCGCCGCGCTGGCCTCCGCTATCGCCGGCGCGCCGCCGCAGGGGATTGCCGCGGCCGTGCAGTGCTTCCCCGGCGTCGAACACCGCCTCGAGCTGGTTCGCTCGGTGAGCGGCGTCGAGTTCTACAACGATTCGAAAGCCACCAACGTCGATGCGACGCTCAAGGCGCTGGCCGCCTTCGAGCGCGGGCTGTGGGTGATCTTGGGCGGCAAGGACAAGGGCAGCGACTACACCCCGCTGATCCAGCCGCTGCGCGCCAAGGCGCGCGCCGTCCTGCTGATCGGCGCGGCCGCCGAAAAGATCGCCGGCCACCTGGGGGCCTCGGTTCCGCTGATCCGCGCCGGCGTCATCGACGCGGCGGTTTGCCAGGCCTACGCCCGGGCCGAGCCCGGCGACACGGTTTTGCTCGCGCCCGCCTGCGCGAGCTTCGATCAGTTTTCCAGCTATGAGCACCGCGGCCGGGTCTTCAAAGATCTGGTCCGCGCATTGGAGCCGAAAGAATAACATGGCGCAACGCGTGAAGACCGACTGGACGTTGATGGCCACCATCGGAGTGTTGGTGGTCTTCGGCCTGGTGATGCTGTTCAGCGCATCCTCGGTGATGAGCCAGGAGAAATACAAATCGAGCTGGTACCTGGTCTCGCGCCAGTTCCTCTGGGCCGTGGGGGCCGCCTGCGCGCTGCTGTTCTTCAAAACCCGCGACTATCGCATTTTCCAGAAACCCTCGTGGGCCTTCGTCTCCGTCGGCGTCACGCTGCTGCTGCTGATAATCGTCTACTTCGCCGATCCGCAGACCCACCGCTGGCTGCGCCTCGGGCCCATCTCGTTGCAGCCGTCCGAGCTGGCCAAGCCCGCACTGGTCATCTTTCTGGCGTATTGCCTGACCATGCGCTCGCGCTCGGTCAACGACTGGCACACCCTGGCGCAGGCCACCCTGGCGCTGGGCTTGTTGGCCGGCGCGGTGGTGGTGGCCGATCTGGGCACCGCGTTTGTTCTGGTAGTCACGGCGGTAGTGGTGTTCTTCGTGGCCGGACTCGAGAAGCGCTACTTCGCGGCGGCGCTGATGATCGGCCTGCTGTGCGCGGCCGGCGCGGTCGCCGTCAAGCCCTATCGAATCGTGCGCGTGTTCGGTTTCTTCGACCCCGAATACCGCATTCTCGAGACCAGCCTCGTGAAGACGCTCGACCCGGAGAGCAAGCTCCGTCAGTACATCGACCAGTCGGCCCACTCCAAAGACCCCAGCTACCACGTGCGTCAGTCGAAGATCGCGGTCGGCTCGGGCGGCGCGGCCGGCCGCGGCCTGATGGAGGGCAAACAGAAGTTCTACTATCTGCCGGCAGCCCACACGGATTTCATCTTCGCCGTGATTGGCGAAGAGTTCGGCCTGCTCGGCTGCCTGTGTGTGCTGGCCGGTTTCATGGTCATCCTATGGCGAGGTCTGCGCCTGTGCTGGGTGGCCTCGGACGATTTCGCCCGCTACCTGGCGCTAGGCGTGACAACCGCGATCGTGGTGCAGGCCCTGGTCAACATGAGCGTCGTGCTGGACCTGGCCCCGACCAAGGGCCTGCCCCTGCCGATGATCAGCCAGGGCGGCAGTTCGCTGCTGAGCACGCTCACCTCGCTCGGCCTGCTGCTCAGCGTTAGCGAGCACGCCGGCTGACGCTACGGGCGTTCCCGATGACCGGCGGAGGAACCGCGGGCGCCTGTGCTCCACACAAACACCAAACGTCTCGGTACATTGACGGAACCGCAATGCCGACCCCGCTTGCGCGGTCCGCGCAACACCACGTACAATCTTCGTAGTGCTTCGGACCGTCGCCATCCAGGTATGCCTCACCGTTTTGGCGGCGTTCTGCGACGCGCCTTCTCAGCATTTTCATGTTCATGATTACACGGAGCATGTGAATCGTGATCATGGAGCGGATTCAGCGACGCGGCACGGGCATTTCGGTCTTCGAGCCCACGGTGGCCACGAATCCCCGCTCGAGTTGTGCGCCGAAGACGGCGACGAAGATGCTATTTTTCTGAGCTGGTTCCAAGACCAGCCGAATCCGCGGCCGGCGCTTGTATTCGAGACCGTCGAAAGCCCTGTCCTGCGCGTGCCGGCGCCGACGCCGGCACGCGCGGATGTGCTCACTTGCCGGTCGCACGATCCTCCGATACTCCAATCTCGCAGCCCCCGCGCTCCCCCCTCCGTGTCTTTCCCTCGTGGCGTGTTGACTCACGCCGTCTGAAACCGTAGTCGACAAGTCAAAAGTTTCGAGGTGTTTTTATGTCCTCACGGACAAGACTGTTCACCCTGCTGGCGGCCGGCGTCTGCCTGGCGCTGCCGGACGCCGGTGCGCAGGAAATCAGCGAACGGGAAGCGGTCAGACTCTTTCTCTCCCAGAGCGCTCAGTCCAGAGAACTTCGGGCCGGCGTCGCGGCCGTGGAAGCCGATTCGCGGGGTTGGAGCTTGTGGCCGAATCCATCCGCCAGCTTCAGCCGCGAAGGGGCCGGCGTGAATGAGTTCTGGCAAATGGAACAACGCCTGGCCGTGAACGGCCGCCTCGGATTAATGCGACAGGCCGGCAAAGCCGCCGTCGGGGCGGCGGGAGCTCAATCCTCGTTTGCGCTCTGGCAACTCGTCAGCGATTTGCGGATGGCGTTTTATGAAGTGCTCACGGCCCAGGAGCGCGAGGCTGTGCTCCGGTCCAATCTGACAAAGATACAGGAGGTCTTACGCGTACTCGCGGAACGCGAGAAACAGGGTGAAGGTTCAACCTACGACCGGCTGCGGGTGGAACGCGAACAGGCCGAACTCGAAACCGACGTCGTCTCCGCGCAGGTGGCGACCGGGCAGGCGCGCGGCCGTCTGGCATCCCTGCTGCCCGTGAAGACCGAGCCGCCCGCCTTGACCGTATCCGGGCGCATCGAGAGCGCGGTCGAGACGCCACCGCTGGCGGACCTGCTTTCGCGCGCGCTTCAGGCGCGAGGCGACTACAAAGCGGAGCAACGGCAGTTCGAGCAGTTCCAGCTTCAACAGCGCGCGTCGGAGCGCCTGCGAATTCCCGAGCCTTCCGTCACAGCCGGTGTCAAGCGCGGGGAAGTCGTGGGCGGGATGGCGACCGGGGCGTATGTCGCGGTCTCGATTCCCATACCCGTCTTCAACCAGGGGAAGACCGAAGTCGCAAGATGGAAAGCGGAATCCGAGCGGGTTCAGGCGCGCCAGCAGATCGTCGAGCAAAAGATCCTCGCCGAAATCAAGGCGGCCTACGCCACGCTGGAGATGCGGCGCCGAGCCAGCCAGGAGTACCGCAGGGGCCTGGACACCCAGAGCGCGCAGTTGGACCGGATTGCGCAAGCCGCCTACCAGGAAGGCGAACTCAGCATCCTCAGCCTTCTGGACGCTCAGCGGGTGACGTTTCAATCCAAACTGAGGCGCCTGGAACTGACCGCCGCCGCCAAGCTGGCCGAAATCGAACTGGAACGCGCCGTCGGAGAACCTGCGTTGAACAAAGAGGTGATGCCGTGAAGAATGCCTATCCGATCCTCATCCTGAGCCTGCTGGCCGCCGGATGCCAGAAAGAGAAGCCCGTCGTGAAGGCGCAGGCTCCCGCCGAGCCGGAGACTCTCTCCGTGTCCCATTGGACCGGAAAGACGGAACTGTTCATGGAGTATCAGCCTCTTGTCGCAGGGGTGAAGCGGCGCTTTTCGGTGCACTTCACGAGTCTGGCGAATTTCAAACCTCTGGCGAGCGGCAAGGCCACCATCACGCTGAGACAGGGCGACGCGACGCTGCAGACCTTCACCGCCGATGCACCTTCGCGGCCGGGTATCTTCGGACTCGACGTGACTCCGGCGCGCTCCGGGCGGCACCGGATGGCGGTGCAACTCAATTCCAAAGGGCTCGACGACTCTCACGATCTCGGCGATGTGGACGTTTATGCTTCGCCCGGCGACATTCGTCCGGCTACGGAGGCGAAGGAAGAGACTATCGCTTTCCTGAAGGAACAACAATGGTCGCTCGATTTCGGTACCCAACTCATCGCCGAGCGGGAGATGCGCGACAGCTTGCGCGTGTCGGGTGAAGTTCGTCCGAGGAGCGGCGGTGAAGTGCAGGTAGCCGCGCCGGTTGCGGGCAGGATCGGAACTGCAAGCCAGATGCCGGTGGTCGGAACGCTAGTGAGCCGCGGCCAGGCGCTCGCCTCCATCGCGCCCCTGACGCCCGCTCCGGCCGACCGGCCGGCGCTGGAGTACGGGATATCCGAAGCGGCGACCGCCGTGGACCTCGCCCGGCGGGACCAGGAACGCGCCGAGCGTCTGCTGAAAGTTGGCGCCGCGCCAGCGCGCCGGCTCGATGAAGCGCGAGCGGCGTTCGCTACCGCCGAAGCGCGGTTGAAGGCCGCCAACGCCCGGCTCGGCCAGTACGAGACATCCCGGCAAGCCGAAGGCGACGCCACGAGTTCATCGCCCTTCGCGGTCCGCGCGCCGATCTCGGGAGTGATCGCCGAGGTGAAGAGTACGCCGGGCGCGAACGTGTCGCAAGGAGATTCTCTCTTCCGCATCGTTGCCGTCGATAGCGTGTACGTCGTGGCGAACGTCCCGGAAGCCGAACTGCCGCGCTTGAGCAAACTCGCGGGGGCGGAAATCGAAATCCCCGGCGCGGCGGCCACCATGCCGGTCGGCCGCCTGGTCGCCAAGAGCAGCTTTGTCGATCCGCGGTCGCGCACCCTGGGCGTGATCTACGAGGTTGCCAACGAAGGACGGCGGCTGGCTGTCGGACAGTCGATATCCGTGCGCTTGTTTCTGAGCACACGAGTCCGGGCCCTCGCAGTCCCGGTGTCCGCAATCATCGACGACGGCGGCCGGCCGGTGGTGTTCGTTCAACTGGAGGGCGAGGCGTTTGCGCGGCGGCCGGTGAAGCCGGGAATCCGCGAGGCGGACTTCGTGCAGGTGCTGGAGGGCCTTCGGCCGGGAGATCGGGTCGTCACCCGCGGCGCTTACCTGATCCGCCTGGCCGCTTTGTCAACGCAGATACCGGCGCACGGACATGTTCACTAACGTGCCGTCTCCAAAGCGCCTGTGCCGCTCCCTCGGAAGCTGTAAAAGAATCCGGGGACACTCCGGGCTGGCTTCACGGAAACAACACTTTGGAGCGCCCACAGGCGTGTCCCCCAGGATTCCTTTACAGCTTCTCACGGTCGCGGCTCGGTTACTGAGCCGCGCGCGTAAGCAAGCGGTCAAGACACCTCACGAACATGACACTAACGAGAGAACACAATCATGATTGACGCGTTGATCCGATGGTCGTTGAATAATCGCGCACTGGTGGTGGTCCTGGCGGCGGCGTTGCTGGGCTGGGGTGGATACCTGGTCTCCATGATGCCGCTGGATGTGCTTCCCGACCTCACCGCTCCCACCGTGACCATCCTGGCGGAGGGCCGCGGGATGGCGCCGACCGAGATGGAGTCGCTGGTCACGTTTCCCATTGAAGCCGCGCTCAACGGCGCAAGCGGAGTGCGCCGGGTGCGCTCGGCCACCGCGGTCGGCGTGGCCATTATCTGGACCGAGTTCGAATGGGGCGAAGACATCAACCGAGCCCGTCAGATCGTTGCGGAGAAGCTGAATCTTGCACGCGAGGCATTGCCGCCCGAGGTGCAGGTGGTGCTCGCTCCCGTCTCGTCGATCATGGGCGAGATCCTATTCATTGCGCTCGAATCGGACCGCCATTCCCTCCTCGACATTCGTACAACGGCGGACACCGTCGTCCGCCGGCGTTTGCTCGCCGTGGCGGGAGTTTCGCAGGTTACCCCGACCGGAGGAGGCCAGAAACAGTACCAGGTGCTGTTGTCTCCAGCCAAGCTCAAGGCTTATGACATCTCGCTGGGTCAGGTGGAAGAGGCGCTCCGCCAGTCCAATCAAAATTCCTCCGCGGGTTTTCGAGTGGCGGGGGGCCAGGAATATCTGATCCAAGGCATCGGCCGGGTCTCGAATGTCGATGACATCGCACAGAGCGTGGTGGTGACTCGAAACGCTCGTCCGATACTGGTGCGGGACCTGGGCGAGGTGAGGATCGGAGAGGGCTTGAAGCGCGGGGAAGGTTCGCACGACGCCAAACCGGCGGTCATTCTGGGGATTCAAAAACAGCCCGGCACCAACACGCTGGAACTTACCCGAAGACTGGATGCCGTGCTGGACGAGATCGAGAAGACCCTGCCGGCGGGCATGACCATCGACAAGCACATCTTCCGGCAGTCCGACTTCATTGAAATCGCCGTTGGCAACCTGCTCAAGGCCCTGCGCGACGGCAGCGTCCTGGTGGTGCTCGTGGTAGTGCTGTTCCTGGCCAACATGCGCGCCAGCATCATCACGATTCTCGCCATCCCTCTGTCTCTGGCCGCCGCCCTTTGGGGGATGAAGGCCACCGGCCTGACCATCAACACGATGAGTCTCGGTGGCCTTGCGATTGCCATCGGCGCGCTGGTCGACGATGCCATCATCGATGTGGAAAACGTCTTTCGACGGCTTCGGGAGAACAGCCTCAAACCGCTCGATGCGAGGCTGCCGGCGAAAGAGGTGGTCTACCGGGCGAGTTGCGAAATCCGCGCGTCGGTAGTGTTCGCGACGCTCATCATCCTGCTGGTGTTCGTTCCCCTGTTCATGCTGGAGAGCGTGGAAGGAAGACTCCTAAAACCGCTGGGGCTGGCCTACGTGCTGGCCTTGTCCGCTTCGCTGGTCGTGGCGCTCACGATCACACCAGCGTTGTGTTCGCTGCTGCTGCCCCGCGCGAAAAAAGTGTTGGAAGGGCGCGAGCCGTGGTTCGTCGGCTGGCTGAAGCGCCTGTACCAGCCCACATTGCGCTGGTCCATCCGCCACCCGTTCCTGATCCTCGTGGGAGCCGCGGTCTTGTTGGCGGCGGCCGGCGCCTTTTCCACCAGAATGGGACGCTCATTCCTTCCCGAATTCAACGAGGGCACGCTGACCATCAGCGCCGTGACAATGCCGGGGACCAGCCTGGCGCAGTCCGACGAGTTGGGGCGCAGTCTGGAGCGGATTCTGCTCAGCGTGCCCGAGGTTGTCGCCACCGCCAGGCGGACCGGCCGCACCGAACTCGATGAGCACGTCCAAGGCGTCGAATCGGCGGAACTGGACGTCAATCTGAAGATGCAGCGACGGTCCAAGCACGATGTCCTGGAGGACATCCGCCGCCGCGTCACGCTCTTGCCTGGAATGAACGTTACCATCGGCCAGCCGATCTCGCACCGCATCGACCACATGCTGTCCGGAACCAGGGCCAACGTCGCCGTGAAGATCTTCGGAGACGATTTGCCGGCGCTCCGCGCGCTCGCCAAACAGGTGCAGGTAGTGATGCAGGGAGTCGGCGGCGTCGTGGACCTCTCCACCGAGCAGCAGACTGAGATCCCGACCGTGCGCGTCCGGTGGGACCGCGCGGCTTTGGCGCGTTACGGTCTGGGCGCGGGCGCCGCCTCCGAAGCCCTTCAGACCGCCTTCGTGGGGTTGCCGGTTGGACAGATTCTCGAAGGGCAGGTGGCGTTTCCGCTGGTCGTTCGCTACGCGACGGACGACCTGTCGGATCTGAACACGATTCGCGAAACGATGATCGACACGCCTTCGGGAGCGCGAGTGCCACTCGCCGCCATCGCCGACGTGCGCGAAGACCGGGGACCGAACTTCGTCAGCCGCGAGAACGTGCAGCGCAAGATCGTGGTGCAGTGCAACGTCGCCGGCCGCGACCTGCGCAGCGTAGTCAATGAAGTCGAACGCAAGGTGCGGAACGCCGTGAGCTTGCCGCGCGGCTATCACGTCGAGTACGGCGGGCAGTTTGAGAGCGAGGCGAGAGCGTCCGAACGGATACTCTGGCTGGGTCTGGCCGTGATCGCGGGCATCTTCGTCATCCTGGTGACGGCGTTCCACTCCTTCCGCGACGCTTCCATCATCATGCTGAATCTGCCCCTGGCGCTCATGGGCGGCATCGCGGGCGTTTTTCTGGCGGGGGGAACGCTGTCGGTGGCGTCGCTGATCGGATTCATCGCCCTGTTCGGCATCGCGACGCGCAACGGCATCATGCTGATCTCCCACGTCAAGCACCTGATGGAATTCGAAGGCGTGGCGGACCTCAAAGACGCGGTCATGACTGGTGCTTCGGAGCGGCTGGCGCCAATTTTCATGACGGCGATGGCGGCAGGCCTGGCGCTGGTTCCCATGGCGCTCGGGTTGGGCAAACCCGGCAGCGAAATCCAAGCCCCGATGGCGATTGTGATCCTGTTTGGGCTCTTCTCGTCGACGGCACTGAACATGATCGTGGTGCCGGCGGTGTACGCCCGCTTTGGAAGACCGGCCGGCGCCGAAGGGTGAGTGCGCCGCCTCGAATCCCGCTTAGTCCTGTACGCCAGGAGATCGCGGACGTAGATGCGCCGGTGCGTCCCGGCCATGTGGTGGGGGATCGCCAACGGTATCCGCGTTTCTTCCTTCGGTAGCATGCTCATGCTTCCAGGGCTACTATATGCTACATCCGCCACAAATGCTATCAGTCTTCTGAATGAGGCCAGATGGCATCCCGATCGCTTTCAGCCTCAGCCATGCCGCTGAGGTCACTGGGATCGGCGTCTCGCGGTTGGGAAACTACATCGCGCGGGACATCCTAAAACACGTTGGACAGATCCCGCCGGCGGTCCCAGACGAGACCGGCGGCGGGCGGAGCTACCGTCCCGCTAAGATCAACGACAACCACCCTTCGGCGCAGTCTGGCCTGAAGGTCCTTGGGCTCCTCAACGTCACCGCCGTCCTGGCCGAGATCGACGCCGCCGTCGAAGCACACCTCGCCAGGTCCCTCTCGAAGCAGTAAGAACACCCGTCAACCCGAGGCGAGAAACTCGGGAGCGCCGACAGGCGCTCAGAGGAGACGTGCGCCCAGGTGCAAGCCGAAGGTCAACAGCTGCAATCGATCTTGCGGCGGCACATCGCCGCCGTGCGGATCATGGACGAAGATGGGCGGGAAAGGTGCGGCATCAGCGCACGCTTTGCCGTCACTCTTCCTCGGCAAGTCAGAATGACCCGTCAGGAGGCCGGTCCCACTCAACCGCGCCGCGGTTGACACGGCGGAGGGCAGGATGTATGTTTGGCTGATACGGGGATTCAGGACAGAATTTTCCGAAAAGTTTCGAGACTGGCGCGCCCGCGAATCGGGGGTTGACAGCGCGGGGCCGCTAGATTCATGGAGGTTCAACATGTACCGTTTTCGCACGATTCTTGCCTTGCTGGCCCTGATGGCGCTCCTGGCATCGGGCGCCTGGAGCCAGGAAGCCCGTGGCAGCATTGCCGGCAAGGTGGCCGACCCCCAAGGCGCGGTCATCCCTGGCGCCAGCGTCACCGTGACCAACGTTGACACCAACTCCATCCGGCGCACGCGCACGAACGACACGGGCTATTTCGAGGCCACCCTCCTGAACCCCGGGCAATACTCGGTGGCGGTAGAGGCCCCGGGCTTCCGGCGCGCCGTTCGCTCGGGACTCGACCTCAACGTCGCCGGACGCCTGGATCTGCCCTTCCAGCTTGAGGTCGGCGCGGTCTCCGAATCGGTCGAAGTGACCGCCGCCGCGCCGTTGCTGGACACGACCACGGCTTCCGGCGGCCGGGTCATCGACACCCGCCAGATCCTGCAGCTCCCGCTGGGCGACATGAGTCCGTTCGCCCTCTCGGCGATGACCCCTGGGATGGCCCCCACCGGCCAATCCGCCGAACGGCGGCTGATGGACAAAGGCGGCACGTCCAGCTTTTACACTCTCGGCGGCGTGGGCCAGAACGAGTACACGCTCGACGGCGCCCCGGTTACCGGCTCCAACCGCCGCGTGGGCTTCGCTCCCCCAGGGGAAGCCGTGGATGAGTTCAAACTCGAGACCATGCCTTTCGACGCCGCCTACGGCCACACCACCGGCGCCACCATCAACGCCATCACCAAAGGCGGCACCAATGTCTTCCACGGCTCGATGCATGAAATGCACCGCCAGCAACGCTGGAACGCCACGCCGCACTTCGTCCGTCTGGCCTGGGAGGACGCCGTGCGGAACGGCCGCAAGAAATCCAGCGACCCCAAGCAGCCGGCTGGCCGGACCAACAACTTCGGCGCCTCCATCGGCGGCCCGGTCCGCATCCCCAAAGTCTACAACGGCAAAGACAAGCTCTTCTTCTTTTTCAATTATTACGGCTTCTACGAGAGCCGCCCCGAAACCAGCGATAGCAGCAGCTTCACCGTCCCCCGCGTGTCCTCCCGCCAAGGCGACTTCTCCGACCTGGCCGCCCTGGACGCCGTCAAGTACACGATCTACGATCCGCGCTCGGCGCGCCTGCAGGCCGGCCGTGTCGTCAGGACGCCGTTCCCGGGCAACAAGGGCATCCCGGTCCTGAATCCCGTATACCGCTTTTACGAGAAGATCTACCCGCTGCCCAACGACCCGCCCGGCCTGGTCTCCCCCGAGGGCAACAACAACTATATGGTCCCCGGCGCCATCCGCCAGATCTGGGGGGTCAAGTCTTTCATCAACCGCGCCGACTATAACCTCTCCGACCGCCATCGCCTGTATGGCCGCTGGTATTGGGATCACGCCTACGAGCCGGGCGGCGACTGGACCGTCGAGACCTCCCCCGGTCTCCACATCAACGGGCTCACCCGCTTCAACAAGGGCGGCGGCGGTCGCTACCTCTGGGCGCTATCCAGCGCCACGGTTCTCGACCTGGGGGTCAGCTTCACCCGCTTCAACGAGGGCTACATCCGTCCCAAACAGCTCGCGCTGAAACCTACCGACGTCGGCCTGCCCTCCTATCTGGATGTCAAATCCGGCGATTACCACACGCTCGCCTCGCTGAACATTGGCGGCATGCAAGGCATGGGCAACAATTACGGCGTCATCACCGGCCGCGGCGCCACGGGCGAGTTCTCCGCCGCCATGACCACCATCCGCGGCAGCCATTCCCTCAAGTACGGCTGGCAGGAGCGCCGCTACTGGTTCACCTCCGCCGGCCCCGGATATTCCTCCGGCATCTTTTCCTTCGACCGGAGCTACATGCGCCCCACCGACGACAACACCACCGCCGCCGACCTGGGCCTGAGCTGGGCGGCCTTCATGATGGGTGTGCCCAGCACCATCAGCATCGACACCAACGACTCCGGCTTCTGGTCCACCCCCTTCCGCGCGCTCTATGTCCAGGACGACTGGCGACTCTCCAACCGTCTTCGCCTGAGCCTGGGTCTGCGCTACGAGCGCGAAGGCGGCATCACCGAGCGTTTTAGCCGCGCGGTCGCCGGCGGTTTCCTGGCTGACGCAAAGCTGCCCTTCAGCGACGCCGCCGAGGCGGCCTACGCCCGCAGCCCCTTGACCGAGCTGCCGGCCGCGCAGTTCAAGGTCCTCGGCGGCACCGAATACCTCGGCGCGCAACGAAAGAAGTTCACCGACGGCACCAACTTCCTGCTGCCCCGGATCGGCGTGGTCTACCAGATCAACTCCAAGACCGTCCTTCGCACCGGTTATGGCTGGTACTACGACACGCTCAACGCCAATAACACGCGCGCCAACCAGCTCGGCTACAGCCTCCCGACCGGCACGCCCGTGAGCAACGACAACGGTGTCACTTTCTGCTGCGGCGTCGGCGCGGCCGCCGGTCTCAGTTCCTCCAGCAACCCGATGGCCGACCCCTTCCCGGTCCGCGCCGATGGCTCCCGCTTCGACGTTCCCTACGGCAACAGCCTCGGACCGGTGGCCTTCGCCGGACGCGGTCTCACCTTCACCCCGCGCGACTTCCAACCCGCGCGGCAGCAGCGCTGGCGCATCGGTCTCCAGCGCCAGATCGGCGGCGATACGCTCCTCGACGTTTCTTACAACGGCTCCTACGCCAAGATCCCGGTCAGCCAGCCGGTCAGCTTTCTGCCGCAGCAATACTGGGCCACCGGGAACGTCCGCAACCAAGCCATCGACGACGATCTCAATCGCAACGTTCCCAATCCGTTCAGCACCGCTAACCTCTCCGCCCTCCAGACCTCCAACCCCGCGCTCTACGGCTACCTGCGCACGCAGGCCTTCTTCACCGGCTCCACCATTCGCAAGAACCAGCTTCTGCGCGCGTTCCCGCAGATGAACGGCCTCACCGGCGTCCGCCCGGGCATCAGCGCCGCCGACTCCATGGGGAGGACCCGTTACCACGACTTCCAGTTCCTGTTCGAGAAGCGCTACTCGCGCGGCCTCCAGTCCACGGTAATGTACACCTACAGCTACAGCGAGACGCAGGACTTCTATTGGGACGAGTATGACGCCCGGCCCTCCTACGAACCCAACACTCTCACCCGCCCTCACCGCCTGGTCTGGAGCACCATCTATGAGCTCCCCTTCGGCAAGGGCCGCAAGTGGGTTCAAACCGGCCCGATCCAGCACCTGATCGGGGGCTGGCAGTTGAGCTGGATCTACCAGTTCCAGAGCGGCCCCCCCACTAGCTGGGGCAGGTACTTCTACTATGGCGACCTGAACAACATCCAGGACGTCTTCAACCAGGAGAAGGCGCACAGCCAGGACGTTCACCTGTGGTTCGACCCCAACATCGCCTACCGCGGCACGGGCCCGGTGCCTTCCGGGTTCAGTGGTTTCGAAGGGCGAGCCGCCAACCAGCCGGGCTCATTCCATCGGCGCGTTTTCCCGGCGCGGCTGGGATCCCTGCGCGCCGACGGGGTTCGCGGCTGGGACGCCAAAATCCTCCGCCGCTTCCGCTTCGCGGAGCGCGCCAGCTTCAGCGTGGCCGCCGACATAATCAACCTGACCAGCCACACCAACTTCGGCGCGCCCGTTACCAACCCGACCAACCGGGACTTCGGCCGCGTTACCGGGCAGCAGGGCGTCGGCCGGACTATCCAGGTGGCCGGCCGATTGGAGTTTTGATCGCTCCCCGGAATTGCCCGGCCGGGCTGCTAGAATTCGGGTATGGCCTTTCCCGTTCACCGTCCGCGGCGGCTCCGCGCGACCGAATCGATTCGCGCGCTGGTGCGCGAGACCGCGCTTGCGCCGGACGACTTCATCCTTCCGCTGTTCGTTTGCCCGGGCGAGGGCGTGAAGCGCGAAATCGGCTCGATGCCCGGCAACTACCAGATGTCGACCGACGAAATCGTGAAGGAGTGCGCCGAGGTCGCCTCGCTGGGCGTGAGCGGCGTGATTCTGTTCGGCATCCCGGAGACCAAGGACGAGACCGCCTCCGGCGGCTATGACGATCAGGGCATCGTGCAGCGCGGGGTGCGCGCGATCAAGCGCGAAGTCCCGAAGCTCATCGTCATGACCGACGTGTGCAACTGCGAGTACACCAGCCACGGACATTGCGGCAAGGTGGTGGCGGGCGAGGTGGACAACGACGCGACGCTGGAATGGCTGGCCTGGTCGGCCGTCTCGCACGCCCGCGCCGGCGCCGACATCGTCGCTCCGTCGGACATGATGGACGGGCGCGTGGGGGCCATCCGCAAGGCGCTCGACGCCGAAGGCTTCGCCAGGGTTCCGATTCTCTCCTACGCCGCGAAGTTCGCTTCCTGCTTCTACGGACCGTTCCGCGAGGCGGCCGAGTCGGCGCCGCAGTTCGGCGACCGCCGCGGTTACCAGATGGACCCGGCCAACGGGCGGGAAGCCATGCGGGAGATTGCGCTGGACCTGGAAGAGGGCGCCGACATGATCATGATCAAGCCGGCGCTCCCGTATCTGGACCTGATTCGGCAGGCGCGCGACCGCTTCGAAGTTCCCATCGCGGCCTACCAGGTAAGCGGCGAATTCAGCATGATCATGGCCGCCGCCCGCAACGGCTGGATCGACCGGACCCGCGCGATGATGGAATCGCTCACCTCCATCCGCCGCGCCGGGGCCGATTTCGTCCTGACCTACTTCGCCAAGGACGCCGCGCGGCTGCTGGCCTGAGCGCCGCCCCCCGGGATTGCAGAATTGGCCGAACGACCGCTCCCTGACGGTCGCGGCTCAGTAGTGCGTTTCCGAGCCGCGACCG
>JAUYBU010000401.1 GCA_030693045.1 Bryobacterales bacterium
TCTGGCTGATTTCGCATCCGCCGCAGGCGGTGCTCGCCGCGGCCGCCTTCTCCAGCGCGTTCATTATCTGGCGGCACGCTTCGAACATCCAGCGGCTGCGCTCCGGCGCCGAGCACCGCTTCAGCTTCGGAGGCGGAAGCAAGTGAGGCGGCTGGCCATCATCGGCGCCGGAAGCTGGGGCACCGCGTTGAGCGTGGTGCTGGCCCCCCGCTTCGAGTCCATCCGGCTGTGGGTCTACGAAGCCGACCTGGCCGGGCGCATGGCGCAAACGCGGGAGAACGATCTGTTCCTGCCCGGTTTCGGGCTCCCGGAAAATGTCGATGTCACCAGCGACATCCCCGGCGCTCTCCAGGACGCTGAACTGGTCCTGAGCGTGATGCCGTCGCACTACGTCAGGCGGATTTATCGCCAGATGCTTCCGCACCTGGAACCCGGCATGTGCTTCGTGAGCGCCACCAAGGGAATCGAAAGCGGCACACTACTACGGATGTCGGAGGTGATCCAAGAGGTAGCCGGCGAGCGGTTTGCGCCGCGCGTCGCCGCGCTGTCGGGGCCGACGTTTGCGCGCGAAATCGCTCGCGGCGAGCCGGCGGCGGTGGTCATCGCCTCCCAGGACCGGACTCTGACCGAAACCGTTCAGCGGGCGCTGTCCGGCCCGACCTTCCGCCTCTACACCAACGACGACCCGGCCGGCGTGGAACTCGGCGCCGCGCTCAAGAACGTCATCGCCATCGCCGCCGGCGCCTGCCAGGGACTGGGGCTGGGCAGCAACGCCATGGCCGCCCTGATCACTAGGGGCTTGGCCGAGATCACCCGCCTGGCTCTCGCGGTTGGCGGTAAGCCTAAGACTTTGGCTGGGTTAGCCGGTCTCGGCGACTTGGTCTTGACGTGTACGGGCGAGCTGAGCAGGAACCGGCGCGTGGGCGTCCAACTGGCACAGGGCCGCAAGCTCGCCGACATCGTCGGATCGACCAGAATGATAGCCGAGGGCATCGAGACCACCTCGGCGGCGGTGGAACTGGCGGCCAGGCATCAGGTCGAAATGCCGATCACCCGCCAGGTGCAGGCCATGTTGCAGGACGGCAAACCGCCCCGGGAAGCGCTACGGGATCTCATGGAGCGTTCGCTCAAAGGCGAATAGCGATGCCACCGGTACGGCGACCTGTAAACCGTCCCGCCCCCGCGCGCGTCGTAACTGAGAGGGTATACGTGTCGCTGTCCCCATTCTCTGCGAAACCTTCGGCGGGCGAACGGGTTAACAAGGATATGGTAGCGGTGTTGGCCCTCGAGCGGGATGCCGAGTTGATGCTCCGTGTCCGGGAGGGGGACTCGCTCAGCTTTTCCCTGCTGCTTGAAAAGCACCGCGGTCCGGTGATCCATTTCCTGTACCGGATGGTCCTAAACCAGGCCATCGCCGAGGAGTTGGCGCAGGAGGTTTTCCTACGCGTCTACCGTTCCCGGGCCACCTATGAGCCGACGGCGAAGTTCACCACCTGGTTGTTCCGGATCGCGACGCACCTGGCGCTCAACTCGATCCGCGACGGGCGGAACGAGAAGCTGCAGGAGAGCTTGGACCGGGAGGTAGTGGACGGACCGGTCCGGCAGGTCGCCACGGGGGAGCCTAACGTCGAGCAACTGTTGGTGCGGCAGGCCAGACTCCTGGAGGTCCGGCAGGCGATCGAATCCCTGCCGGCCAAACAGCGCGCCGCCGTACTGATGCACAAGTACGACGAAATGGAGTACTCACAGATTGCCGGTGTGCTGAATTGCTCGGAATCGGCGGTCAAGTCGTTGTTGTTCCGGGCCTATGAAGCTCTGCGTGCGCGTTTGGCGCACATGGCGTAGCGGTTGGGAGGGAAGGAGACGGCTGTGCGTTGCCCGATGGAAGCCCGGGAAGGGGCGGAGTTGGTGCTGGCTTACTGCTCCCGCCGGCTGGATCCGGATAAGTCCGAGTGGTTTGAGCGGCATCTGGCAGCCTGTGTTTCCTGCCAGGAAACGGTGGCGGCGCAGAAGCAGGTCTGGGAAGCGCTCGATTACTGGGACGCGCTCCCGATTCCGCGGGATTTCGACCGCCGCCTGGAGTGGCGGATTGAAGCCGAGGAACGGAAACCGTGGTCCCAGCGCCTGACCGGGTTGAGGCTGACCGGTTGGCTGCGTCCGGCGATCCCGATCGCCTCGATGGCCGCCCTAGCTTTGGCCGTCTTCCTGGTTCGCACCCCCGACCCGCCCGACACCGATTTCCAGGCGCGCACCGAAACTACCGAAGTCGAACAGGCCGAGCGGGCGCTGGAAGACCTGGAGATGATCCGGCAGTTCACGTTGCCGCCGCGTGAGGCGAACGCGCGGAACCCGATCTAGATGCTCCTGCGATTGTTCACCATCGTGCCATGGATCCTGGCGGCGGGATTGGCCGCTCAGGCGGCTTTCGCTCAGCCCAAGAAGAACCCCAACCCGAAGCAGTTGGCGCCTCGTCCGGACGCCTTCTCGGTGGTGGAACGCTTCGAGCGCATGACACCCCAGCAGCGGCAGCGCTTCCTGGGCAAACTGCCGCCGGAACGGAAGCAGCAGTTTGAAGATCGTCTGGATCGCTACGAACGGATGACTCCGGAACAGCGCCAGCAGGTTCGCGAGCAGTATGAGCTGTTCCAGGGCTTGCCCAAGGAAAGGCAGGACGCCCTTCGACGCGCGTTCCGCCAATTCAACGAGTTGCCGGCCGGCCGGCGGCGGGTTTTGCGGCGCGAGTACCAGCGGCTGCGGCAACTGGCCGGCGAGGGCCGGCGCGCCCGCATCAACAGCGACGAGTTCCGCAACCGTTACAACCTCGCCGAGCAACAGTTGCTCGACGATCTGGCGAAACTGCTCCCGCCGCCCGCGCCGGATTCGGCATCCAGGTAGGGAAGACCGGGGACAGAGTACTCCGTCCCCGGCTATTCTGCTACTATCTCAAAATATGAGGCTCAGGTTTCTCTTCTCTTTGGCAGCGGTGTTTGTGTGCGTCTGTTCCCTCCATGGCCAGGGCACCACGTCCCGCGCGCTCGGCGTCGTGCTGGACCCGACCGGCGCCGCCGTCGCCGGCGCAAAGGTCCAACTCATCAACGAGGCGACCAAGACCACCTTCAGCACGCAGTCGTCGGATGTCGGCGCGTACGTGTTCGAAGCCGTGCAGCCGGCCAGCTATACGATCGTGGTCGAAGCGGCGGGCTTCAAGAAGTACACTTCACGCTCGAACGTGATCACGATTGGCCAGCCGGCCACGGTCAACGTGTCTCTCGAAGTGGGCGACCTCAGCCAGCAGATCGAGGTGGCGAGCACCGTGGAAGCGGTTCAGACATCCACCTCCGGCAATTTCGGCAACCTGATATCGCAGCAGGCGCTGTCGGATCTGACCGTCATCACCACGCGCGGGCGCAACCCGCTGAACCTGGTCTTCATGCAACCCGGCGTGGTCAGCGGATCCAACACGGGCGGCGGCAGCCACGTACATGGCGCGCGCGATCGAGCCTGGAACTACACGCTGGACGGCATCGACGTCAACGATTCCAGCCAGGGCGGCTCGCAGACCACTTCGTTCCGGGTCAACCCGGACATGCTCGGCGAAATGCGCGTCCTCACGGGCAACACCACCTCCGAGTACGGGCGCAACAGCGGCGGGCAGGTGGCCATGGTCACGCGCTCGGGCGCCAATGAGTTCCACGGCAGCGGCTTCTGGTTCTACCGCACGCCCCGGCTGAACGCCAACGAGTGGGAGAACAACCTGGACAACGTTGGCAAGGCGCAGTTAGCCCAGAACATTTTCGGCGGCGGCATCGGCGGTCCCATCGTCAGGAACAAGACCTTTTTCTTTTTCCAAATCCAGGCGCTCCGCGCGCGATCGAGCACGCTGACCACGCGCACGGTCTACACCGAGCAGGCCCGCCAGGGTATCCTGCGCTACGTCAAGGGCGGCCGCAACCAGCCCGCCGGCGTTCCGGGGGCGTCCATCGACCAGAGTGGCAACGTCCTGCCCGGGCTCAACATCGGGACCTACAATGTGGCCGCATCGGATCCGCAGAAGCTCGGTCTCGACCCCAGCCTCCAGTCGATGCTCAAGAGCACGCCGCTCCCCAACAACTTCGCCATCGGCGACGGTTTGAATACCGCCGGGTTCAGCTTCACTCCGCTGGCCTCGGAACGGCAGCACGACCAGACCATCAAGATCGACCACGTCGTCAACGACAAGAGCACCGTTTACGGCCGTCTCGTCTGGGGCCGCGACGACAGCCTCTGCGACATCGTCAATGGCGGGCAGCCGGTGTTCCCGGGCGGGCCGTGCCAGGTGAACACCCTGCGCGGGCCGCGGAATTTCGCCTTCAACTGGCGCTTCACTCCCAACGCCCGCATGACCAACGAACTGGTGGTGGGGCAGAACCGCTATGACCCGATCTTCGGGCAGCCCTCTTCGCTCGAGAAGATTTCCATCGCTTCGGCGCCGGTGGCCACGACCTGGCAGTATTACTTCGGCAACCAGCGCGTGGTCAGCACCTGGCAGGTGGTGGACAACTTCGCCTACTTCCGCGGCGCGCACAGTTTCAAGTTCGGATTCAACCTGCGCCGCGTGCGCGAGGAAGACCAGCGCGGCTCGGTGGCCGGTCTGAACGCCGCCGAGCAGATCAATTTCTCGACCAGCATTAACACCGTCGATCCGGCCACCTTCGGACTGGCTCCGGATCTGAACACCAGCTTCGACCGGCCCAACTTCCAGTCGCACATCAACTTCCTGCTCGGCCGCGTCGGCCAGATCGACCGCGGCTTCGTGGCCAAGAACGACCAGTGGACCAAGAGCACCTTCCTGTTCGACACGCGCTACCCCGAGTACGAGTTCTATGGCCAGGACACCTGGAAGGTCCGGCCGGGTCTCTCCGTCGACTACGGTCTGCGCTGGGAAATCCGCCTGTCGCCTAACACACCCAGCGACAACATCAAGGTGCCGGACCGGCCGATCGTGGCGGGCGCCGCGCCGGCCAACAATGTGCAGTGGGTTCCGGGCAAGCTGTTCAAGAACCAGATGGGCAACTTCGGTCCCTCGATCGGCTTCGCGTGGGATCCGTTCAAGAGCGGCAAGACGTCGGTCCGCGCAAACTACCGCATGGCCTACGACCGCATCAACATGTTCGTAATCGCGTCCACCATCCTCCCCAACCTCCCGGGCGGCGCATACCCGGCCATCAACCAGGAATTCGGCCAGGCAGGCGGCCGTCTGCGCAACCTGCCCGAGTTGAACCCGCCGAGCGCGAAGCCGAGCACCTTGTCGCAACCGGCGTCCTACGCCGCCGCTTCGAACACGGTGATCGACCCTAACCTGAAGACCCCGCGCACGCACCAGTGGTCATTCAATATTCAACGCGAAATCGCCAAGAACACGGTGCTGGATATCGCTTACATCGGCCGCCGGGGCTACCACTTACTCGGCGCGTATAACGTCAACCAGGCCCAGATTTTTCAGAACGGATTCCTGGATGCGTTCAAGACCGTCAAGGCGGGCGGCGAATCGGCCCTGGTCAACGGCCTGCTCAGGGCGGACTCGCGCATCAATGCGGGGGAGACGGCGTCGGCGATGATCCGGCGCCTGTATGCCTCCAACCTCAACCTCAATTCGGTCGGAGCGATGGCGGGCTCGCTGGGAACCAGGTTGCAGTCCGGGCAGAACGTCACCGCGCTGTCGGCCGGGCAGCCGTTCTTCTTCATCCCGTTCCCGCAGTACTCCAGCGGGCTCAACGTTCTCGACTCGAACGACTTTTCCACTTACCACGCGCTCGAGGTGCAGGTGGATCGCCGCCTGAGGAACGGCGTCTCTTATCATGTGGGTTACACCTGGGCCAAGTCGCTCGACACGCGTTCGTTCGATCCCACCCTCACGGTGGTCGGAACCGGCAACAGTTCCACCGCCGGCAGCACGCCGTTCGACATCAACAACCGCCGGCTCAACTACGCGCCATCCGATTTCGACCGGCGGCACTCGCTCCAGACCAACTGGGTGTTCGAGCTGCCGTTCGGTGAAGGCAAGCGCTGGCTGGGCGGCGCTCGCGGCGCGCTGAACCGTATTGCCGGCGGCTGGGAAGTGACGGGCTTCGGCAGACTGACCAGCGGACGTCCGTTCACGGTGTGGGCCGGGACCAACACGGTAAGCAACGTCAACCAGTCCACCGCCAACTGCACAAGTTGCGGGCGCGGCGACGGCACGCCCTTCCTCGACGGCCCAACCGGGCTGATCTGGTATTTCGACGCCGCCCAGCGCGCCCGGCTCTCGGCGCCCGGCGCGGGCGAGTTCGGCACGCTCGGACGGAACTTCTTCGTGGGGCCGCACTATTTCGAGATGAACGCTTCCCTGCTGAAGCGCATCCCGGTGACCGAGCGCATTAAGCTGGAACTTCGCGGCGATGCCACCAACCTGACGAATTCCGTTTCGTTCGGCGCACCAACCACGGACATCACCAGTTCGACCTTCGGCCGAATTCGCAGCTCCACCACCAGCAGTTCGCGCAAGGTCCAGATCTCCGCGAAAATTCATTTCTGATATCGTGGGGCAGGCGCTTTCGCCTGCCAATTATGACCTTCGACTGCATCGCCCTCCGGTTTCACTTTCGGGCGAAGCAGTCGATTCGTTTTCCCGATCCGGCCGCGAACCTGATTCGCGGCGCGCTGGGCTTTCAGCTCGACGCCTCGCTGTTTGCGCCTGCTGTTGCCACCGGCCCCAGCGGCCTGCGCAACCGCCCGCGTCCGTTCGTGCTCCGCGCGTCGGAGCTTGACGGCCGGCCCATTCTAGCGGGCGAAGAGTTCGATTTCGGCGCCAACGTTTTCTGTCCCGGCGACGCGCTGGCCGCCGCGGTCGAGTCCGCTATGGGCGGCCGCGCGGAACTGGTCTCTTCGGCCGGCGAGCGCGTGGCCGCCTCTCTGGCGCCCGATCCGAATCCGATCCAGCGCGTCACCGTGCGATTTCTGACGCCGACCGAGCTCAAGTCCGAAGGCGGCGTGGTCGAGCGCCCCGAGTTCCCGGTCCTGTTCGCGCGCATACGAGAGCGGCTGATTTCGCTGCGGACGTTTTACGGTCCGGGTCCTTCGGCGATTGGCTGGCCGGCCAACGCCGCCGGGATCCGCATGACGCGCTGCGACATCGGCTGGCGCAAAGCCGAGCGCCGCTCGACCAGAACCGGCCAGCGCCACCCCCTCGGCGGCTTCACCGGCGAAGCGGACTACGAAGGCGATTTGGCCGCATTTCTTCCCTTCCTCCGCGCCGCCTATTGGACCGGCGTCGGCCGGCAGACGGTGTGGGGCAAGGGCGTGATCGACACGAGACGATTGGAGATGTAAGGAGAGAACCGTTTATGTTGACTGGCAACTCATCCCGAAGAGACTTCCTGCGGACCGCCGCGGCGGTTGCGTCCGCCGGCGCCGGGGCCCGGCAGGCGATCGCGGAGACCGGCAGCGGATCCGACACCGGCATCCCGACCCGGCTGCTTGGCAAGACCGGCGTGCGGGTGTCCATCATCGGCGTCGGCGGAGCGCACGCCCGCGCCATCAAAGACGACGCCGAATGCATCCGTTTCATGCACACGGCCGTCGGCGAGGGCATCAACTTCTTCGACAACGCCTGGGATTACTCGAACGGGGCGGCGGAAGAAATCATGGGGAAGGCCCTGGCCATGGACGGATATCGGAACAAGGTTTTTCTCATGACCAAGAACTGTGGGCGCGACGACAAGGACTCCGCGAAGTGCCTCGAGGACAGCCTGCGGCGCCTGCAAACCGACCACCTCGACCTCTGGCAGTTCCACGAGATGAACTGGGACAACGACCCGGACTGGATCTTCGAACGCGGTGCGATCAAAGTCGCCATGGAGGCGCGCAAGGCGGGCAAGGTCCGGTTCATCGGGTTCACCGGACACAAAGATCCGCGGATCCACCTCAAGATGGCAGGCAAGCCTTTCGATTGGGACACTTCTCAGATGCCGATCAACGTGATGGATGCGCACTACCGGAGCTTCCAGAACGAGGTCGTGCCCGTGCTCCTGAAGAGGAAGATCGGCGTCATCGGCATCAAGGGCTTCGGGGGCGGGAGAGGAAACATGCTGGGCAAGGAAGGGCTCACCGTCGAGGAATGCCTGCGCTATTGCCTCAGCCTGCCGATTACCACGCAGGTGGTTGGAATGACCAGCATGGAACAACTGAAGCAGGACGTCGCCATCGCCCGGAACTTCCAGCCGATGAGCGCGGCCGAGAAGAGCCAACTGCTGGCGCGGGTGAAGGAGGTGGCGGGTGACGGGCGGTACGAGTTATTCAAGTCCACCCAGACCTTCGAGGGCGTCGTCCATCGCCGCCAGCATGGATTCGAGGTCAAAGCGCCCTGAGGGGCTGCGCGCGGGCAGAGTCGCCCCTGCCGGCACGGCGGGCGACAGCGCCTGGCCATGGTCTGGTTGATGACGGCGGCGCGCGGCGGGTCGCCGGGCGGTGCGCCGTCCGTTACTGGACCACGGGCGCTAAGATTGGCCGGCTGGCAGGACGATCAATGGCTGGGGGGATGGGGATTTCGCAACAGGTATCGGGTACGGCCGTCAACTTTTCGGTTTGAGCGTGTACCGCCACGTGGCCGGCTGACTTCCCAGAATGCGTTTGGGGAGCGCTTGCCTCATTCCTGGTGGCATGGGCTGTTCTCGACAGCTATCGGCTAAAGCGCGACGCGCCCAAACGATTCTACGACCGCGGCTGGGCGCAAAATCGCTTCCAGAACCGCCCAGAACACCATCCGCGGAGACAGGCGCGTCTATCGTTACCGATGCGGTCACGCTTCCCCCAACCAAGCTCTTGGACGGAACGCCAGTGCCCTGTTCAAGTTCGCGGTCTCAACTTCCGGATACCCCGTGATTCCAGACACGATCAAGCAAGCAGCCTCGAACCCGT
>JAUYBU010000447.1 GCA_030693045.1 Bryobacterales bacterium
GCGCTGACGGCGGGGGCCATGGCCGAGGACCGCCAGCGGTGCGTCCAGGCGGGCATGGACGACTACGTGAGCAAGCCGTTCCGGGCCGGGCAGTTGCGCGAGATGCTGGACAAGTATCTGGGGCAAGAAATGCGTCAGCCTGGTATGGCCCCTTTTTGTTCGGGACCGACAGGTGTGTCCGCAAGGGACACACTGGTCTGTCCCAAAAAAGGGGCCATACCAGGCTGACGCATTTTTAGCGCACCAGGTGGAAGTCGGTCGGCGGGCTCTGAATCCACGCGGCGCGGCCGTCGATGCCTATCGCGGCGTCCTCCTCCAGGCCGATGAACAACTCCTTGCCGTTCCATTCGGGAACCGGCGTGCGCGTGGACAACTCGATGGAGAACCAGGTGTTCGGCAGAATGAGCACGTCGCCGCGGCCCGGGACGCCCTGCTGGCGGTCCCACAGGCCGATGAGCGGGCCGGCCCCGTGGCCATGGTCGCCCACCGGGTGGCTGTAGACGCTGCCCTGGATGCCCTCGGCCCGCATCTGGCGGAGCGAGTCGGCCAGTACGGCGTTGCCGGGCCGGCCGGCCTTAGTGCGTTCGAGCACGATCTGCTGCAGCCGGCTGGTGGCGGCGAGCGCCTTGCGGATTCCCTCCGGTGGAGCGGTCTCGCCCTGTCGCAGCACGTAGCCCATGTGCTGCGTGTCGGTGTTGAGGCGCATGGCCGTCAGGCCGAAATCGACGTGCAGGACGTCACCGCGGTCGATCACGGTTCCGGTTTCCCCGGCCAGCACATCGGCGTTCGCCGGGCCGGCCGCCTTCTGCACGCGCACCCCGGGCTGGAACCAGGTGCTGAAGCCGAGACGCCGCACCTCTTCCCGCAGCCACCACACGACGTCCAGATCCGTGGTCTTGCCGGGCAGGATCACTTCATTTGAAAACGCTCGGCGGATAATCCAGTGCGCCGTCTCCTGCATCTGGCGATAGCTGGCCAGCATTTCCGGAACGCGGGCCGCGATGTACTCCAGCGGCAGATTTTCGGCGCGCACGATGCGCCGGGTCCAATCCGGGCCAAGCGTGTCGCGCAACTTCTCCCACTCGGCCACCGTGAGGCCGTCCGAAAAAGCGTGCGTGTGCGAAGTATTCACCGCGATGGTGGCGGGGTTGCGTTGCTCGACGATCTTGCGCAGCAGGGTCCACTGCGCTTCGCCGTAGATCTCGCTCCCGGGCGAGTCGGGGTCCCGGTAAACCGTGTAGAGCCCGCCATTGGATCCCCCGCCAAGCGCCAGCCGCTCGAGGTCCTGGGGGTCGCCGCGATCGAAGAAGACGTAGATGGTGCGCCGCCGCGCCGACATCATGGTGGGCGAAACCAGCGAGAAGAACACCGGATCCTCGTTGTACTCGCGGCAGATCACCAGCCACAGTTGGACTCCGTGGCGGCGCATCAGCGCGGGCAGCACGTTCTCCAGCCGCGACTTGAGCCAGGCCTGCTGGATCTCGGCCTGCTCGCGTAGCGCCGGCAACGGCTGGGGCGCCTGCGCGCTCGCTCCGGCGGCCGCCAGCAGCGCCGCGGCCCAAGTTCTCAGCAGCATCTCGGCCTCGTGAATTTCCGGTTCAGAAGTTCTTCGGAGAAGCGCCGCCACTCGTGGGCGGAGTGCGGGCGTCCGTGCGCGGCCAGGTGACGCTGGTAAGCGTTCTGGTCCGCCAGCTCGCGCAGCAGGCTCATGAAAACTCGGCGGAATTCCCGGAGCTGCTTCATATCTCCTCCGCGCGCAGCTTCGACATCACAAACGGCGCCTCGGTCAGTTTGGCCTGGCGCGTGCCGCGCAGAATGCCGGTCCAGACGCGAATCGAATCGGCCAGGACGGTGGTCACCAGCACCAGAAAGATGCCGCAGACCACCGCGTCGAGGCGATTGTTGAAGATCAGGGTTTGGGTTTCGGCGACGTTGCCGGTCCCCAGGGAGGCTTCCAATTGCGCCGCCTGAGCCAGGAATCCGATGCGCGGGTGCGGCGAAAAAATCTTCTGCCAGGCGGCCGTGTAAGTGATCGTCACCAGCCAGGCCAGCGGCACGCAGGTGATCCACATGTACTTTGCGCCGTGCATCTTGATCAGGATGGTGGTGGCCACGCACAGCGCCACGGCGGCCAGAAGCTGGTTCGAGATGCCGAACAGGGGCCACAGCGAATTGATGCCGCCCAGCGGGTCGCGCACGCCCTGCACCAGGAAGTAGCCCCAGGCCAGAACAATGGCCGCGCTGGCGCCGATGACGCCCGGCATCCAGCTTGTGCGGCCCAGGGGTTTCCAAATGTTGCCCGCCAGGTCCTGCAACATGAACCGGCCGACGCGCGTGCCGGCGTCGATGACGGTCAGGATGAACAGCGCCTCGAACATGATGGCGAAGTGGTACCAGAAACCAAGGGCCGCCCGGCCTCCGCCGTGTTGGGCGAAGATGTGCGCCATGCCCAGCGCCAGCGACGGCGCGCCGCCGGTTCGCGCGAACAAGGACGTTTCGCCGACGTCTTGCGCCAGGTTCGCCATCTGCGCGGCGGTCACCGGGAAGCCCCAGCCGGTGATGGTTTGCGTGGCCGCCTCGGCGGTGGCGCCGACGATGCCGGCCGGCGAATTGACCGCGAAGAACACGCCCGGCTCGAGCACGCAGGCCGCGATCATAGCCATGATGGCGACGAAACTCTCGAGCAGCATCGAGCCGTAGCCCACCGGCCAGGCGTGCCACTCCTTGCCGATCATCTTGGGCGTGGTGCCGGAGCTGATCAGCGCGTGGAAGCCCGAGATGGCCCCGCAGGCGATGGTGATGAAGCAGAACGGAAAGATCTTGCCGGCGAAGATGGGCCCCGTGCCGTCGACGAAGCGCGTAAACGCGGGAAGCTGGAGTTCGGGCCGTACTAACAGGATTCCCACGGCCAGCATGAACACCACGCCGAGTTTGACGAACGTGCTCAGGTAGTCGCGCGGCGCCAGCAACAGCCACACCGGCAGCGCGCTGGCCAGGAATCCGTAGATGATGACCGAGATCGCCAGCGCCATGCCGCTCATGGTGAACCACGGTGCCAGCTCCGGCGACTTGGCGACCGCCTCGCCGCCGAAGATCGCCGCCACCACCAGCAGGAAGCCGATCAGGGAAACTTCGAGCACCTTGCCGGGACGCCAGTAGCGCAGGTACAGGCCCATGAACACGGCGATGGGCATGGTCGCCGCGATGGTGAAGGTGCCCCACGGACTGCCCTTGAGCGCGTTGACCACCACCAGGCCGATCACCGCCAGCAGGATGATCATGATCAGCAGCACCGTCAGCAGCGCGGTGAAGCCGCCGATCTTGCCGATCTCTTCGCGCGCCATGGCGCCGAGCGATTTCCCGTCGCGGCGCATCGAGCAGAACAGGATGACGAAGTCCTGCACCGCGCCGCCGATGACCGCGCCAATGATGATCCACAGGGTGCCGGGCAGGTAGCCGAACTGCGCCGCCAGCGTCGGGCCCACCAGCGGTCCGGGGCCGGCAATGGCCGCGAAGTGATGGCCGAACAGGATCCACTTGTTGGTCGGCTCGAAGTCGTGGCCGTTGCGCAGCCGCTCGGCGGGCGTGGCGCGCTGGTCGTCGAGAGCCATGACGCGGGCGGCGATGAACTTGGCATAGAAGCGGAAGCCGATCAGGTAGGTGCAACTGGAGGCCAGCACCAACCAGAGGCTGTTGATATGCTCGCCGCGATTGAGTGCGATCCCGGCCAGGCAATAGGCGGCGACGATGGAAACGGCGGCCCAAGCGAGCCGTCCGGAAAATTTGCGCATAGAAGTGAGATTCTATCCAATTTCGGGGACAGGCTACGTAACCTCGGAATTCCATCGCGACGAAACCGAGTCCATTGGCGATAGGAGTTTCGAGGTTACGTAGCCTGTCGCGCGAAATTGCCGGCGGCTAAGATACCAGATCGGTGGCTTCACTCAGTCCGGGAACTCGGCTCGCAAGATCTCGGCGATCTGGTCGTGCAGCGCCGGAATGTCCTCAGTGATGGTCTTCCAGATGATCGGCCAGTCGATACCGAAATATTCGTGTGTTACGCGGCTTCTGAGCGCGATGGCCTTCTTCCACGGTACTTCGGGATGCCGCGCGCGAAGATCGTCGGTCAGTTTGGCGGCCGCTTCCCCGATGACGGTAAGGCGGCGCAGAATGACGTCCTGAACGTCTTCATCGGCAGCCAGCGAAGCGAAATTCCCGCCGGCGATGCGCGAGGCAATGCGCTCCGCGGCTTCCAGGATGTCGCGCAAGAACAACTCGTCACGCCGCATACACCAGCCGCGACTCCTTGAGGATGTGCGGGCGGATCAACTTCTTCAGCCCACCCTTTGGGACGAGATCCACGCGCCGGCCGACCAGTCGCTCCAACTCGTCGCCCAGATCCCAGAGTTCGAACAACCCGACGCGGGCGTCCGGCAGGAAATCCACGAGCAGGTCGATGTCGCTCTCCGGCCGCAGTTCGCCGCGGGCGGCCGATCCAAACACCGATAGTTCCTTCACGTGGTACCGGCGGCAGATCTCAGCCAATGGCACTGCCGGAAGTGCCACGTCGATGGCGCGCGTCATTGGGCAACTCCAATACGTATCATACTGCTCGCCAGCCCGCGATGAGCGCCGGCCTGGCGCGGTGGATGCCTTATACTTGTAAATGTAGACCCTCAAGCGTGAAAGCGAGCCTCCCATGAGCCTGTATCTTAGCGTTGGATCCGAAACCGCGGAGCTTTCGCCCGCGGATCTCAAACGAGGTCTGTTTGAGGCGCTGGGCGCGTTGGGCGAGCGCCGCAAGGTGCTGGCGCTGCCGCCCGACATCACGCGCCATCACTCGCGCGCCGGCGAGCTGACCCGGTACGCGTGGCAGTATTACGATCAGCGTCTCACGGATGTGCTGCCGGCGCTTGGAACGCACGTCCCGATGACCGACGCCGAGATCGAGGTCATGTTCGGCGAGATGCCGCGCGACCTGTTCCGCGTGCACGACTGGCGTCATGGGCTGGTGACGCTCGGCGAAGTTCCCGCCGAATTCATCCGCCGGCAATCGGAAGGCAAGCTGGATTTTGCGTGGCCCGCGCAGGTGGACCGGCTGCTGGTGGAGGGCGGATTCGACCTGATCCTGTCCATCGGCCAGGTGGTGCCGCACGAAGTCATCGGCATGGCCAACTACAACAAGAACGTTTTCGTGGGCACGGGCGGCGTCGACGGCATCAACAAGAGCCATTACCTGGGCGCGGTTTACGGCATGGAGCGGATGATGGGCCGGGCCGACACGCCGGTCCGGCGGGTGCTGAACTACGCCTCCGAGAACTTCGCGCGGCATCTGCCGATCGTCTACGTCCTGAGTGTGGTCGCCAAGAACGACGCGGGCGAGCTGGTGACGCGAGGGCTGTTCGTCGGCGACGACGCCGAGTGCTTCGAGAAAGCCTCGGAACTCAGCCTGAAGGTCAACTTCGTCATGCTCGACCGCCCGATCCGCAAGGCCGTCGTGTATCTTGATCCGGCCGAGTTCAAGAGCACCTGGCTGGGCAACAAGTCGGTCTATCGCACGCGCATGGCGCTGGCCGACGGCGGCGAACTGATCGTGCTGGCCCCCGGCGTCAAGGAGTTCGGCGAGGACCCGGCCATCGACAAGCTGATCCGCAAGTACGGCTATGTCGGCACGCCGGCGGTGCTCAAGGCGGTCCAGGAGAACGCCGATCTGGCGGGCAACCTGAGCGCCGCCGCCCACTTGATCCACGGCTCTTCCGAGGGCCGGTTCTCGATCACCTACTGCCCCGGGCATCTCACCCGGGAAGAGGTCGAGGGCGTCAACTTCCGCTACGCCTCGCTCGCCGAAATGAGCACGCGCTACGACCCGGCCAAACTCAAGGACGGCTACAACACCGTCGCGGGCGAGGAGATCTTCTACATCCCGAACCCGGCGCTGGGGCTGTGGGCTTACCGCGGCCGGTTCGAGCAGTCCGACTGAACGCCCTCCGGGGTGCTGATGACGACGTCGTCGAACGCGATGTTCTTCGTGTCGCGGCACACGAAACCCTTCTGCGCCTGAATCCGCACGTGACTGAAGGTGATGCCTTCGATGGGCATCTCCTTGATCCCGGTGATCTGGCCGGCGGTCTTGGAGCCGCGCGCGGTGATGTTGCTGAGGTGGATGTCGCGGAAGCGCGGCGTGCCTTCGTTGACCTGGTAGGTGTCGTCCGGCTTGTCGGAGCCCTGGTAGAACATGGTGATGGTGAAGGCTTCGCCGACATCCTGCATCACGATGTTGCTCACCGTCACGCCTTCCACCACGCCGCCGCGGCCGCGCTGCGATTTGATGCGGATGCCGCGTTCGGTCCCCTGGAACACGCAATTGGACACGGTCACATTGCGCACGCCGCCCGACATCTCGCTGCCGATGACCACACCGCCGTGCCCGCGCAGCATGGTGCAGTTGGTGATGGTGATGTTCTCGTCTGGCCGGCCCATGCGGCGGCCCAGTTCGTCCTTGCCGGACTTGAGCGTCACGCAGTCGTCGCCCGCGTCGATGACGGAGTTCGAGATGTGGACGTTGCGGCATGCTTCGGGATTGATACCGTCGGTGTTGGGCGAGGGCACGGGATTCAGAATGGTGATGCCGTTCACGCGCACGAATTCGCAAAGCACCGGATTGACGGTCCAGCTTGGGGAGTTCACCAGGGTGATGCCGTCGATCAGCACGTGTTTGGATCGCACGATCTTGATGAGATGCGGGCGCCCGTTGGCCACCGCCTTGGCTTCGGCCAATTCGGCGGGAGTCGTGGGTTTCGGGTCGTTCTTCTTGGGATTGGCCAGGCGCTGGCGCTTCCACCACACCTGGCCCTGGCCGTCCACCGTGCCGCGGCCGCGCACCGCGACGTTCTCGACGCCGTCGCCGTAGATCAGCGCGGAGATCTCCTTGCGCCCGTCGTTCCACGGGCTGTCGCGCAACGGGTAGTCCTTCGGGTCCGGGCTGGCCAGCACCTTCGCCCCGCCATCGATGTCGAGCGCGCAATTGCTGCGGAGGTCGATGGCGCCGGTCAAGTACCTGCCGGCTGGAACAACGACGGTTCCTCCACCGGCCTTCGCGCAGGCATCGACGGCTTTCTGGATGGCCGCGGTTTCCTTGCGGACGCCGTCGCCCGCGGCGCCGTAGTCGCGGACATCGAAGACGCGGGGCGCGGCCGGGGCGCACATCGCCAGAGCGGCCAGGCCGGTGAGAACTCGAGGGGCAGACATGATTCTCGTCTCCATTATGCACGCTTGAACCAACGCCGGCAAAGAGACTACAATGGTCACATGATCACCACATTGCGCGACGGAAAGGCGCATCTTTCGGAACTCGTCGAGCGAGCTAGCCGCGGCGAGGACGTGCTGATCACGGTTCGCGGGAAGGTAAAGGCCAAGCTGACCCGAGTCGAAGTCACGTTCGACGCCAAAGATCGGAAAGCATGGATACGGGAGTTGCGCGCGCTGCAGCGCAAACACACGGTGAGTTCGAAGACCTCAAGCGAGAAGATCTTCTCCGAGTTGCGAGAGGATCGAGTTTGAATGACGTACTGGGATACGTCCGCTCTGTTCAAGCTCTATGTGACCGAACCCGGATCACCGGAGCTATTCCAGATCGCGGCGGAGACGAGGGAACCTGTCACCTCCTCGGCGATCATCACTGCCGAGATGCTGTGCGCTTTGCACCGAAAGGAAGCGGATGGCGACCTGGGCGCGGGTTCGGCCAAGGTCGTCTACTCCAAATTCCTGGAGGACATTCGCGGGAATCGGCTTTTGGTGTTGCCGTTTGACTCGGAGGTTGCGGCCGTAGCGGAGACAGTGGTCCGGGTAGCGTACGAGCGCAGGCCGAGGATCTTTTTGCGCAGTCTGGATGCGATTCACCTGGCGACGGCGCTGTCTGTACGCACGACCGTATTTGTTACGCGCGATGGGCGGTTGCGCGATCTTGCCGAGGCGGCGGGGCTGAAAGTGCTGCCGGAACGGCCCTACTGAACTGGGCCGCCGCCCGACAGGTAGCGCTTCTCGACCTCTTCGAGCCGCGCCTCGACGTTCTCCAGACGAAGCTCCAGCTCGCGCGTGGCGTTGCCGGTGTCGGCCTTGAGCCCCTGGAACTTGACGTTGCTGTTCTCCTGCCAGCGCAAGAACGCGGTCAGCAGCTTGGTCTCGAAATCGTGGACCACCTTCTGGACCACCTGCGTCACCTCGCGCACGATCCGGGCCTCGCTCTCTTTCCGTTCGGCGCGAAGCTCCTGGATGGCTGCCAGCAGTTCGTTCTTGACGACTTGGAGTTCCTCGTTCATAGGTCTCCCTGCTTCGATTCTAACTCGACCGGTTCTCGATGTGATATTCTGACATTTGCACTGTTCGCCGATATGCCGGCTCGGGTGAGCGAATCGATAGTACTGCGGACGTACCCCCTCCGGGAAGCGGATCTGATTGTCAGTTTTCTGACTCGGGACCAGGGCAAGCTGCGCGGCGTCGCGCGCCGGGCGCGCCGGCCGAAGAGCGGTTTCGGCGCCGGCCTCGAGCGGCTTTCGATGGTCCGGATGTCTTACTCCCAGCGGGAGAACCGGGAGTTGGTGAGCCTGGAATCCTGCGAGCTGGTCCGGTCGCAGTTCGGTCTGTCGTCGGATTACGCGGCGGGCGTGGTGCTGGATTACCTGTCCGAAGCGACCGAGCAGTTGTTGCCGCCGGCCGAAGCCAGCGAGCGGCACTTCCGGCTGCTGGTGGCCGTCCTCGAACACCTGGACGCGGAGTTGGAAGCGGGTCGCGGAGGCGCCGTCTGGAAGGCGGCTTTGTACTTCAGCCTGTGGGCCGTGCGGCTCGGGGGGTTCCTGCCGGAACTCCGGGTGAGCCGGGACTCGGGCGAGATTGCCGAAGAGATGCTCAAAACGCCGATCGGGCAATTGACACAGCGCGACTGGAACCAGCAGACCGGAGCCGATCTGCGCCGGTTCCTGGTGCGGCAGATCGAAGAGCACATCGAGCGGAAGCTGGTGACCGTTCCGCTGCTTGAAGCCCTGTAAATCATGGATTCCTACCAGCAGATTCTCTTCAAACTCAAGAAGTACTGGTCCGACCGCGGCTGTATCGTCACCCAACCGCACGACGTGGAAGTGGGCGCCGGCACCATGGCGCCGGAGACGTTCCTGCGCGTGCTCGGGCCCAAGCCCTACCGCGTCGCCTACGTGCAGCCGAGCCGGCGTCCGGCCGACGGGCGCTACGGCGAGAACCCCAACCGGCTCTACAAGCACCAGCAACTTCAGGTCATCCTGAAGCCCTCGCCCGACGACATCATCGAGCAGTACCTGGCGAGCCTGGAAGCCATCGGCATCGACCTCTCCAAGCACGACATCAAGTTCGAAGAGGACAACTGGGAATCGCCCACGCTGGGCGCTTGGGGCATTGGCTGGCAGGTTATGTTGGATGGCCTGGAAATCACCCAGTTCACCTACTTCCAGCAGTGCGGCGGCGTGGATCTGGACCTGGTTCCGGCCGAGCTGACCTACGGCCTGGAACGGCTGACGGCGTTCCTCCAGGGCAAGGATTCGGTCTACGATATCGAGTGGACAGAAGGCGTGCGCTACGCCGACGTGCGCCTGGCGGACGAGCGGCAGTTCTCGGTCTACAACTTCGAGATGGCCGACGTCGCCACGCTGTGGCAACTGTTCGACCTGCACGAAAAGGAATGCCAGCGGCTGCTGGACGCCTATCCGAAATACCCTGAAAAACAGCGATTCCCGCTGTTGCCCGCTTACGACCAGGTGCTCAAGTGCTCGCACCTGTTCAACCTGCTGGACTCGCGCGGGGCCATCAGCGTGACCGAGCGCGTGGGCGTCATCGGGCGCGTGCGCAAGCTGGCCGTGGGTGTGGCCGGCGCGTGGATGGATCAGCAATCGGCGGAGGTGGCGGCGTGAAGCGGCTCCCCTTCCTGCTGGAAATCGGCGTTGAAGAAATCCCCGATTGGATGATCCCGACGGCGCTCGCCGCGCTCTCCGCGTCATTCGGCAAGCTGTTGCGAGACAGCAATCTGGCCTTCGGGGAAATCCGCACCGACGCCACGCCGCGCCGCCTGGTGCTGCGCGCCGAAGGGCTCGAAGTGAAGCAAGCCGACAGCGTCGAAGTGGTGAGCGGGCCGCCGAAGTCGGCTGGCGCCGGCGCCGCCGCTGGCTTCGCGCGCAAACTCGGCGTCGATGCGACGGCGCTCGAAACCGTCACCACGCCGAAGGGCGAATATCTCGCCTATCGCCGGACGGCGAAGGGCCGCGAGGCGGCCGCCGTCCTCAGCGAAGTTCTGCCATCCATCATCCTGGGCATTCCGTGGCCCAAGGCGATGTACTGGACCGGCAAGGGCGGCGCGCGCTTCGTCCGGCCCATCCGCTGGATGGTCGCGCTGCTGAGCAAGAAGGTGGTCCCGTTTGAGGTCGCCGGCGTCGCTTCGGGCAACGTCACGACAGGACACCGCCGGCTGGGCAAGAGGAAGATCCGCGTATCGATCGCCGATTACGAGACCAAGCTCGAAGAGAATTCCGTTCTCGTCTCGGCCGCCGCGCGCCGCGCGAAGATCGAGGCCGGCATCGCCGCCCTGCTGGGCGACGGCCTTTGTTTGAGGGCCGACCCGGCGCTGCTGGAAACGCTGGTCTACATCACCGAGTGCCCGACGCCGATCCTGGGCGGCTTCGATCCGCAGTATCTGAGCCTGCCCGAAGAAGTTTTGGTGACCGTGATGCGGCACCACCAGAAGTACTTTTCCGTCTCCTACCCGGACGGGAAGCTGGCGCCGAATTTCATCGCCGTGATGAACACCAGCGCGGACCCCGACGGGCTGGTCCGCCGCGGCAACGAGCGCGTGCTGCGCGCCCGCTTCAACGACGCGCGCTTTTTCTGGGACTTCGACCAGCACAAAAAACTGGCCGATCGCGTCGAGGACCTCGCCAACGTCACGTTTCAGGCCAAGCTCGGCTCCTATCTCGACAAAACGCGCCGCATGATGGACCTGGTCGGCGAACTCGGCGGCTGCGACAACAGCCGGCGCGCGGCCGAGCTTTCCAAGTGCGACCTCACCTGCGAAATGGTGAAGGAGTTCACCGATCTCCAGGGCATTGTCGGCGGGCTATACGCGCGCGCGCAAGGCGAACCGGAAGATGTCGCGCGGGCCATTTACGAGCACTACAAGCCTGTCAGCATGGAGGATTCCATCCCCGCCCGGCCCGAGGGCCGCTTCGTGGCGCTTGCCGACAAGCTCGACACGCTTCGCGGATGCTTCGCCATCGGCATGGTTCCCACCGGCTCGAAGGACCCCTTCGCGCTGCGCCGCGCCGCGCAGGGCGTGGTGAAGATCCTGGTGGAAGGCCGCATGCCGCTGGCCGTGGAACAGCTTGCCGGAGGCAATGCTCAGTTGATCGAATTCTTCCGCGACCGCGTGGAATACTACTTCCGCGAGGTGCGCGGTTTTCCGTACGACGAAGTGCGCGCCGTCATGGCTGCCGGCTGGCCGGATCTGGTGGACGTCGAAAGCCGTCTGGCTTCGATTCATGCGGTGCGGCCGACGGAGAATTTCGTGCGCCTGGCCGGCGGCGTCAAACGCATCAAGAACATCCTGCGGCAGGCGCAGTTCGCCGGCGGCTTCGGATTCAGCGAGGACCTTCTCGAAGCCGGCCCGGAACGGGACCTCTACGACGAGTTCCTGCGGTTGCCCGGCGCGGCCGCCGGGTATCGGCCGGCGCTCGAGGCCATCGCGTCGCTGCGCCCCGCAGTGGATTTGTTTTTCGATAAGGTGTTGGTGAATGCGCCGGATCCCGGCGTGCGGCAAAACCGGCTTACCTTATTGAGCGACCTTTTGACCGAGTTTTCGAAGATCGCCGATTTTTCGGAGATCGTAACCGAAGCCGGGGACGCTCCCGCGGGTCCCCGGTCTTGCACGAACTAATACTTTTGAGGAGAGCAATCGCGCTATGAAGAAATACGTTTATTCCTTCGGCGGCGGCACGGCCGACGGCGACGGAAAGATGAAGGACACCCTCGGCGGAAAGGGCGCCGGCCTGGCGGAGATGAGCCGCGCCGGCGTGCCCGTTCCCCCGGGGTTCACCATCTCCACCGAAGTCTGCAACATCTACTTCAACAACAACCAGCAGATTCCGGCCGAGATCGAAGCCGAGAGCAACAAGTGCCTGGCCAAGCTGGAAAGCCGCATGGGCCAGAAGCTGGGCGATGCGGGGAACCCGCTGCTGGTAAGCGTCCGCTCGGGCGCTAAGTTCTCGATGCCCGGCATGATGGACACCGTCCTCAACCTGGGCTTGAACGACGTCACCGTCGTGGCGCTGGTGGCCAAGAGCCAGAATCCGCGCTTCGCCTACGACTGTTACCGCCGCTTCATCCAGATGTTCTGCAACGTGGTTCTCGAGATCGGCAAGGACCAGTTCGAGCACGTGTTCGACGCCCGCAAGAAGAAGGTGAAGGCGAAGTTCGACACCGACCTGACGGCCGAAGATCTCCAGGCCGTGATCGCCGACTACAAGAGCCTGGTCCAGAAGAAGACCGGCCAGCCCTTCCCGCAGGACGCCAAAGAGCAGCTCACGATGGCGCGCAACGCCGTGTTCCGCTCCTGGTGGAATCCGCGGGCGTCGCACTACCGCAAGATGAACAAGATCGCCGACGAACTCGGCACCGCGGTCAACGTGCAGGCGATGGTATTCGGCAACCTGGGCGACACCTCGGCCACCGGCGTGGGCTTCACCCGCAACCCGGCCACCGGCGACAAGGAGTTCTACGGCGAGTTCCTGGTGAACGCGCAGGGCGAAGATGTGGTGGCCGGCATCCGCACGCCGCTGCCGATCTCGGAGCTGAATACGCTGATGCCCGAGGTCTACAAGCAGCTCCGCGAGATCACCGGCATGCTCGAGCAGCACTACCGCGACGTGCAGGACTTCGAGTTCACCATTCAGGACGGAAAGCTGTACATGTTGCAGACTCGCAACGGCAAGCGCACGGGTCCGGCGGCGGTGAAGATCGCCGTCAACATGGTCGAGGAAGGGCTGATCGACAAGAAGGAAGCGATCCTGCGCGTCGACCCGCAGCAGCTTGACCAGCTTTTGCACCCGGTGCTCGATCCGGCGGCGAAGAAGAGTTTGCTGAAGCTCGCCACGGGCCTGCCGGCATCGCCCGGCGCCGCTGTCGGCAAGATCGTCTTCACGGCCGACGAAGCCGTTTTGCAGGCTCCCAACTACCCGGTGATCCTGGTCCGCAAAGAGACCGTGCCGGACGACATCCACGGCATGGAAGTGGCCAAGGGCATTCTGACCGCTCGCGGCGGCATGACTTCGCACGCGGCGGTGGTGGCTCGCGGCATGGGCACGCCGTGCGTGGCGGGCGCCGAAGAGCTGTTGGTGGACGATGCCAAGGGCATGATGGTGGTTCGCAAGACCGGCCAGACGCTGAAGGAAGGCGACTGGATTTCGCTCGACGGCTCGATGGGTGAAGTGTATGCCGGCCAGGCCGGTACCGTTGCCGCCGACCCGTCCTCGGGCATTCTCGCCAAGTTCATGCAGTGGACCGACGAGTTCCGCGGCGGCTTCGGCGTGCGCGCCAACGCCGACATCCCGCGCGACGCCAAGGCCGCCCGCAAGTTCGGCGCCGAGGGCATCGGCCTGTGCCGCACCGAGCACATGTTCTTCGGCCCCGGCCGCATCGAGCACATGCAGGCCATGATTCTGGCCCGCGACGAAAAGACCCGCCGCAAGTGCCTCCAGAAACTGCTGCCGTTGCAGCGCTCCGATTTCGCGGGCCTGTTCAAGTCCATGGACGGATTCCCGGTGGTAATCCGCACGCTGGATCCGCCGCTGCACGAGTTCGTTCCCAAGCGCGAAGACCTGATGGTGGACCTGGCCACGCTGCCCTACGCCACGCCGAAGGACAAGAAGGCGCTGGCGGAGAAGTACGCGATGAAAGTGCCCGAACTCAAGAAGGGGCTGCCCGAGTTGCTGAAGCGGGTCGAAGAGCTGCACGAGTTCAACCCCATGCTGGGTCACCGCGGCTGCCGTCTCGGCATCACTTATCCCGAGATCACCGAGATCCAGGCGCGCGCCATTTTCGAGGCCGTCGTGCAGGTGGCCAAGAAGGGCGTCAAGGTCATCCCCGAAGTGATGATTCCGCTGATCGGCGGCGTCGAGGAGTTCTCGCACCAGAAAGCCATCGTCAAGCGGGTGGCCGATGAAGTGCTGGCCAAGGCCGGCATGCAGGATCAGCATTACATGATCGGCACGATGATCGAGATTCCGCGCGCGGCGCTGACCGCCGACAAGGTCGCCGCCGAGGCGGAGTTCTTCAGCTTCGGCACCAACGACCTGACGCAGACGTGTATGGGCCTGTCCCGCGACGACTATGTTAAGTTCTCGAAGGACTACGAAGACAAGAAGATCTTCAAGGCCGATCCGTTCGCCGTTCTGGACCAGGAAGGAGTTGGCCAACTGGTCGAGATCGCGGTGAAGAAGGGCCGCGCGGCGCGTCCGACGCTCGAGATCGGAATCTGCGGCGAGCACGGCGGCGAGCCGTCGTCGGTCGAGTTCTGCTACCGGGTGGGGATGGACTACGTCTCCTGCTCTCCCTACCGCGTACCGATCGCCCGGCTGGCGGCCGCGCAGGCGGCCATCGCCGGCGACAAGACCGAGTCCATGCGCACGGCGTAGGCAAGACTAAAGGAGTGGCAACTGTGAGGCCGGCTTCCTCGGGAGCCGGCCTTTTTTGTGGAAGGCTTGACGAACCGAGCATTGGTTTAGGAGCATGATCTCAGTCGGACTGGCGTTGCTTCTGCTGTTCGTCGCTGTGATCGCCGCCTTCGTAGTGGCGCACTTCCGTGCGCTGAGCAGCGACGAAGTGGGTACAGTTGCCCAGAGGCGTCGACGAGGCGAGATCAGGCGATACTACCTGTGGGATTTCAGCCCCGTCTCAGTCGATTCCCATTTCAAGGCGAGAATGCCTGCGGCAGGTGGCTTGTTTGATCTGTCTGTTGCGCTGCGAAGGCTGCCGTCTTTCGCTGCTGGGCTCCTGAAGTCGAAGAAACACGAGTGGATACTGATCGCCTTTGAGACAAATGGTTCGGCCGACGCTATGTGGCTGAACAAAGGCCGAGACCGGGCCTCGGTCGAACCGAAGTTGTCCCACGAAGGTATTGCCGATCTCGCGTTGGAAAGGAAGGCGACCTCTGTACTGGTATTTCACAATCACCCCAACGCCACCCTTGAGCCGAGTCCGCAAGATGCCGTCTCCGCCGGAGTCCTGGCTGACCGGCTGATCCGAAGTGACATTAACCTCGTCGAGTTCGTCTGTGGAACCTGAATCCGGCGCATTCTCCCTCGCGAAACGTGGGCCAAGAGGCGAAGCGGCGGCCATCAGGAGCGATTTTGGTATCCTGAGCCTTACCTAACGTTTGGTGAGGTAAGGCTCAGGATGCGCAGATCGCCGCGAAATCT
>JAUYBU010000467.1 GCA_030693045.1 Bryobacterales bacterium
CAGGCGGGTCTCCAAATTTCCGTAATCGCACGGATCCAGCAGCGCCTCCTGCGCGTCGGCGGAGTAGAGAAACAGCGCCGTTTTGAGCGCGCGCGGATTCAGCCACGGCAATCGCAGCGCCGCCGTCCGGTGCCGCCCGGCGGGCAGGAACAGCGCCAGACCTTCCACCGTGACGCGCCGTTCCCGCCGGCGCAGATAATCGGCCCAGATCAGGCCGAAACTCATCGCGCCGTTGGGAGGCGCGCCATCGGGCGGCGCGCCGATGGCCGCCCATCCCACGCCGCCCTGCTTCAGAAACGCGCGCGAGTAGGCCGGCGAGAGGCTGTGTTCGAGGTCCGCTTCGGTGGTGACTTCTCCGATCCGCCAGCCGGGGAACTGCCGCCGCAAGTAGCGCCGGAACTCTTCGCGAAAACTCTGCCGCGCCGAGCGCCGCGTCACCCCCTGCGCCGCCGGACGCGCAATGTCGATCAACTGCACGGAGCCCGTGCGGCGCGCAAATTTCTCGACCGTCAGGGTCAGCCGGCCCGGCTTTTCCGCTTCGATTCCGATCACCCGCCGGGCCAGGTTGCGCCGCTCGTCCCACACCTGAAACACCAGGTGTCCGCCCTGCCACTCGATGGCGAATCGGTCCGGGTGGAGCGGATAGGGGTCCTCACCGGGCTCGATGAACACCGGTTGCGCGCTGGCGGCCAGGAAGCGCTGGATGGTTTCACGCTGGCCCGAATCGTGCCACATATCATAGAGTGGTATCGTGCTGCCGGATCGTCTCCAGGAAGTTCGCACGCGAATCGAGCGTGCCGCCGCGCGCGCCGGCCGCCGCGCGGACGAGATCACTCTGCTGGCGGTGACGAAAATCTTCCCCGCCTCCGCCATCCACCAGGCGTACGCCGCCGGTCTGCGCGACTTCGGCGAGAACTACGTGCAGGAGTTCGAAGGCAAGTTTGCGGAGGTGTCGGGGCTTGAGGGCGCGCGTTTTCACCTCATCGGCCATTTGCAGTCCAACAAGGCTCGCCGCGCGGCCGAGATCTTCCAGGTGATTGAAACCCTGGATTCGGCGAAGCTGGCGCGCCGTCTGGACGAAGGCGGCCGGCCGCTGGAGGTGATGCTGGAAGTGAAGCTTTCCCAGGAGCAGGCCAAAAGCGGCGCCGGCCCGGCCGATATCCCGGCCCTGATCGAAGCCCTGGCCGGCTGTCCGCGCCTGCGTCTGACGGGCTTGATGACCATGCCGCCGTGGTCGGACGATCCGGAAGCCTCCCGCCCCTGGTTTCGCCAGTTGCGCGAATTGGCCGACATCCACGGCCTGCGGCATCTTTCCATGGGCATGTCGCACGACCTCGAGGTGGCCATCGAGGAAGGCTCGACCGAAGTGCGCGTCGGCACGGCGCTGTTCGGCCCGAGACGAAAGGCGTGAAGGCCGGGTTCTTCTCCCCGTTGCCGCCGGCCCGGACCGGCGTCGCCGACTACGCCGCGGCGCTCGTCGGCGCCATGCGCCGGACCGGCGACGTCGAAATCGACGACCAAAACGCCGATGTGTGTCTGTACCACCTGGGCAACAACCAGCTTCACCGCGACATCTACCGGCGGGCTCTGGCAAGGCCCGGAGTGGCCGTGCTGCACGACGCCGTGCTGCACCACTTTTTTCTGGGGACCCTGGACCAGGCGGCCTACGTCGAGGAATTCGCGTACAACTACGGCGCCTGGAGCGCGGAACTGGCGCGCGGGTTGTGGCGCAACCGCGCGCGTTCGGCGGCCGACCCGCGTTATTTCGAATACCCCATGCTGCGGCGCATCGGGGAGACCTCGCGGGCGGTGGTGGTCCACAACCCGGGAGCGGCCGCGATGGTGCGGGCCCACGCGCCCGCCGCGCGCGTGGTCGAGATTCCGCATCTGTATGTCGATGTGCCCGCGCCGCCCGCGCGCCCGTGCCCCCGGCCGCTGTTCGGCGTCTTCGGGCACCTTCGCGAATCCAAGCGGCTGTTTTCGGTTTTGAAGGCTTTCCCGGCAGTCCGCGGGGCGTCGCTATTGGTGGTCGGCGAGATGGGTTCGACGGAATTTGGCAGAGCTCTCG
>JAUYBU010000502.1 GCA_030693045.1 Bryobacterales bacterium
GTTGATCCTGGACGGACGCCGGCCACAGGTCCCGGCCGGGTGCGAAAAGGGCTTCTTTGTCGGACCGACGATTTTCGACAACGTGACCGAAGAGATGTCGGTCGGCCGCGAGGAGGTCTTCGGCCCGGTGCTGTGCATCAAACGCGTGGACAGCTTCGAGGAGGGCCTGGAGATCATGAACGCGAGCCGCTTCGCCAACGGGTCGGTCATCTACACGCAAAGCGGATACTATGCGCGCAAGTTCGCCAAGGAAACCCACGGCGGCATGGTGGGAATCAACGTTGGCATCCCGGTTCCCGTGGGGATTTTCGGATTCACGGGTCAGAAGCAGTCGTTCTTCGGAGATCTTCACATGATGGGCCGCGATGGGTTCATCTTTTACACCGAGACCCGCAACGTCACTCAGACCTGGTTCGCCGAAGACCGCGAGGATCACGGCAAAGTAGACACCTGGGATGGAACCATGACGCTGCCCTCCAAGTGAGGCAGCCTGTCCCCGAAACTCCCCGCCGCGCCATCCTTGACATGGCGCGTCTTCCGGTGATACTGCTGGTTAGTGTCAGGTTTGCATTGCCGCGCCGCTTTGGCCGCAACCCGTTAGGAGTGTCCACATGAAAAAGATAATTGGCTCGCTTCTCCCGGTCTTCTTCGGGGTGAGTTTGTGTCTCCCTGTTTCCGCCCAGGAAACGACGGGGGTGATCCTGGGTACGGTCAAGGACTCGAGCGGCGCACTGATTCCGGGCGCGAAGCTCACCATCACCGAGCGAACCACGGGAAGCGTCCGGAATACGGCCGGGGACGCTCAGGGCTTTTACATCGTTCCGGCATTGCCGCCGGGCACGTATTCGGTAGCGGTCGAATGCCCGGGAATGCAGCGTTCGGTTCGGAATAACGTTCAAGTCCAGATCACCGAGCGCGTCCCGGTGAACTTCGTTCTCAACGTGGGCAGCCTGGAGGAAGTAGTGACGGTCTCCGCGGCGCCTCCGGTGGTTCAGATGGAGACCGCGGCGCAGGGACGCGTGATTACCGGCACCAGCATTCGCGCGATTCCGCTCTCGACCCGCAATTACACTCACCTGCTGGCCCTGACGGCGGGGGTCTCGTCGGCGTTGAATAACGCCGATTCGCCGGGGCTGGGCAACGTGAATCCGAACGTGAACGGCATGCGGGCGGGCAGCAACAACCTGCTGATCGACGGGTTGCCCGCTTACAACGCCCTGAACAACAGCAATACCGGGATCGGCGCGCCGAGCCCGGACTTCCTGCAGGAGTTCAAGGTGATGACCAGCATGTTCAGCGCCGAGTACGGCCGCAACGCCGGCTCGGTGGTAAACGTGGTCACGGTTTCGGGCTCCAACCAGTTGCACGGGAGCGCCTGGGATTTCCTGCGCAACACCAAACTGAACGCGCGGCCGTTCTTCGCCGCGGCGCGCGGGCAGAACAACCAGAACCAGTTCGGATTTTCGGTGGGCGGGCCGGTGTTACTGCCGAAGATTTATAGCGGCAAGGACCGCACCTTCTTCTTCTTCGGCTACGAGGGCACGCGGCAGCGCAACTCGAACTCCTCGGCGGCGCTCAGCCGACAGAGCGTGCCCACGGCGGCGATGCGCGCCGGGACGTATTCCAAACTGGTGCGCGACCCCCTGATCGGATTGCCGTGCTCGGCGGCGGACGGGCGTGGCTGCTTCCCCGGCAACCAGATTCCCACCAGCCGCATCGACAGCATCTCGCGCGCCGTCATGGACAAGTTCATCCCCTTGCCGAACGCCTCCACCGGCGGCCCCGTCAATTTCGTCGAAGCGCGCCCCATCAGCGGCGGCAACGACCAGTATGTGACCCGCCTGGACCACAATTTTTCGGGCAAAGACCGCTTCACCGGGCGCTGGTTCTGGAGCAAGACGCCGCAGACGGATCCCTTCGGTTCCTCGCCGTTCCCCGGAATGGAGTCGCGGAACACCCGCGACAAGTACGATCTGGCGCTGTCCTACACCCGGATCATTTCCCCGAATCTGATTAATGAGGGCCGCCTGGGCTGGGACCGCAGCGTCTCGCTGCAATCCAATTCCGACCAGACCGACCCGCGGTCGCTGGGACTCCCGGCCACCAATACCATGCTGGGTTTCCCGCGCGTGAGTATCAGCAGCTACTTCAACTTCGGCATCACCGAAACCTACCGCGACAACGCGCACCTGTTCACGCTCACCGACACGCTCACCTGGCTGCGCGGAAAGCATGCGATCAAGTTCGGAGGCGAGGTCCGGCAGGGGCGGATACAGCCCATGAGCACGGCCAACCAGCGGCCGTCGTGGACCTTCAGCGGGCAGAGCACCAGCGACGGCTTCGCCGATTTCCTCCTCGACGTGCCTTCGCGCGGCGTCTACGGCGCGGGCGCGGGAATCCTGAACCTGCGCGAGAACGCCTACAACCTGTTCGCCACGGACGATTTCAAGATCACCTCGAACCTGACCCTGAATCTCGGGGTGCGCTATGAACTGAACGTTCCGCCCTACGACACGCAGATCAAGCTGGTGAGTTTCTGGCCCGACCGCTACACGCGTCTGGGGAGTTCGGAATCGGCCGGTGTGGTGGTGGGCGGGGTCACTTCCGGCGTACCGGCCGCCACGGCGTTCACCGACAAGAAGACCATCGGGCCGCGGTTCGGGTTCGCCTGGTCGCCGGGCGGCGGGCGCACGGTGGTGCGCGGCGGTTACGGCATCTACTTCGACCAGCGCACGGCGCAGGTGTTCCAGCAGTTGCGCTCCAACCCGCCGCTGACCGCGGTGCAGACCCTGAACTTCGCGGCGGGCGGAGTTTCCGACCGCTGGGCGTACCGGGTGCAGGGCCTGGATCCGAATGCGCTTCCGGTTCCCACCGCATCCACCTCGTTCACCCTGGCGGCCATCGAGAAAGATCCCCGGACGGACACCGCCCAGCAGTGGAACCTGGACTTGCAGCGTGAGCTTCCGGGCCGCATTGTGTTGCAGGGCGCCTACGTGGGCACGCATGGAACGCACCTGTTCCTGCGGCGCAACATCAACTACGCGCGGCCGGACGCCGCGGGCGTGTTCGCGCGGCCGTTCGCCGGTTACGGGCCCATCTGGTACCAGGGCAACAACGGAAACTCGATCTACCACTCCGGGCAGTTCACCGCCCAGAAGCGGTTCTCCGGCGGCTCGCAGTTCCTGGCGGCCTACACGATTTCCAAGACCATTGACGATGCGGCCGGCACGTCCCGGTACTACGCCAGCGCCAATGGGGACCCAAACAACTTCCGCCGGAACCGCGGGCTCTCGACCTTCGACCGGCCGCAACGGCTGACGCTGAGCTTCAACCTGGCGCTGCCCAATCCGTTCCAGAAGGGCACGTCCCCGGTCCGGCACGTGTTTGCCGGGTGGGAGGTTTCCGGAGTGGGGCTGGTGCAATCGGGCGTTCCTTTCAACGTCACCAACTCGCTCAGCGGGCAGGCCTGGGACGGCGACATCGGCAGCGGCGGCGCGGGCTTCGCGGATTACGTGGGAGGGAGCCCGTACACCGCGGGCTCGACCAAGCAACGGCTGAGCGGGTATTTGGCCAAGAGCGCTTTCGCGGCCGCGCCGCGCACCCGCTTCGGCACGCTGGGCCGCAACGCGTTGCGCGGCCCGGGCCAGGCCAACCTGGATTTCGCCGTGCAGAAGAGGTTCACGCTGCGGGAGAATCTGGGGCTGAATTTCCGCACCGAGTTCTTCAACCTCTCCAACCGGGCGAACTTCTCCAACCCGAGCGGAAGCTTCGACTCGAGCACCTTCGGCGTGATATCGAGCACCAACGCTAACGCCCGCATCATTCAGTTCGGCCTGAAACTAACCTACTAGTTTCGGGGACAGGCTACGTAACCTCGGAACTCCGCCGTGACGAACTGAGTTCCGAGGTTACGTAGCCTGTCCCCGGAATTATTTCGTGGCGGGATAGGGCGTGCGGAACCCTTTCACCGAATGCCATATGGCCCGGTTCAATGTGTCCTCCGGCGCCGCGTCCGGCTCCGACATGTCCATGCTCAGCGAAGCTTCCGCCATTTCGCGCTCGGCCCCTTTCAGGTTCTTGAGCGGCGGATTCATCTCGTCCAGCGGTATCCGGCTGGGCAGCGCCGCGCAGGGCGAGAAATCCGGTTCCGCGCCGAACACCGAAAACATCGGCTCCGCCGCCAGGTCGAACTGGTTGGCCGGCGGCAGGCCCAGGATCTGCCCGATGGTTCGGAACATGTGGATGGTGGTGTAGAAGGTGCTGTCCACGGCCTTGCGCCGCGCCCAGGGGCTGATCACCAGGCCCACCGTCCGGTGCCCGGCCACGTGGTCCAGGCCGTTCTGCGCATCGTCCTCGGTGACGAAGATGGCCGATTCCCTCCAGTAGCGGCTGCGCGAGATGGCCTCGACGATGCGTCCCAGCGCCAGGTCGTTGTCGGCCGCCATCGCGCGCGGCGTCGGGTATCCCGGCGCGGTGCCGTTGGTGTGGTTGGCCGGCAGCAGCAGAATCACCAGCCGCGGCAGGTTGCCGTTTTTCTCGAACTCGCGAAAATCCTCGAGGAAAATATCGGCGCGCAACTGGTCCGTTATGGTCATCCCGAAGGCCGGGTAGCGCGGTGAGAAAACGTCTTTGAGCCCGAGAATCGTCGTGCTCGGGCGAATGGTCACCCGCCTCGCGCCGCTCTTCCAGTCGTTGTAAATGTCGGTCCAGGTGGCGCTCGCGGGCGTGAAGGTATTGGACCCGCGCTCACCGTAGGAGCGCACGCTCAACCCGTGCGCCTTGGCGCTGTCCCACAGAAAATCGTTCGGCGCGAACAGCATCGGATTCTGATCGTTGCGAGCGTTGCCGTACTTGTGCAGCCAGTCGCTGGCATAGCCCTGCGTGCACCAGCGGTGGCCCAGGGCGGACTGGTCGCCGGGCGCGTAATAGTTGTCCAGCAAAACGTACTTCTCCGCCAGCGCGTGCTGGTTCGGCGTCACCTCGCGCCCAAACTGCGTCAGCGACGGGTCGCCGTTGCCTTGCGGAAGGTCGCCGAACACCTGGTCGTAAGTGCGGTTCTCCTTGATGATGTAGAACACGTGGCGGATGGGCGAGATGCCGCGCCGGCTCGAGGGAACCGCCTGCGCGCGGTTATTCGACTTCACCTGCCGTGTATAGGCGGCCAACTCCTTCGCGCCAGGCGCGTCGAGGACCGATACGACGCCCATGCGATCCCTGTAACTTCGGCCTTTGCGATCAGCCGGCGTGGGCGCGATCGAGCCGAACCCGTAACCGCTGGCGATGTAAAGCTGCCGCTCCCCGGGCCCCAGCGCCACCGCGGTGGGATACCACCCGGCCGGAATGAAGCCGCGCACCGGCGACGCCGTTTTGCCCGTGTCCAATACCGCCACCGCGTTGTTGGCCGCGTTGGCCACGTAAAGCGTTCCGTCGCTGGCCACCGCCAGCGCGTTGGGCGAGCTTCCGATGGGCGCCTTCTCCCACAGCCGCACGTTGAGCGTGGCCGCCACCCGGTCGGAAGCCGTGTCGATCACCGACACCGTGTCGCTGTTGGCGTTGGCCACGTACAGCCGGTCGCCCTTCGGGCTGAGCGCCAGCGCGCTGGGGTGCAGGCCCACGTCGATGTGGCGCGCCACGGTCAGCGTCTTGGTGTTCACCACCGACACCGTTCCGCTCGACGGAATGCCCGTGCGCGGGTCCAGCACCACCGGAAACACTCCGTCGGTGACGTCGCCGGGGCCCGGCTTCCGGCCGCCCCAGTTGCTCACGTAAACCTTCGCGCCGCCCGCCGCCACCACCACCGTGTACGGATAAGCGCCCACCGGAATTTCGCGCACCTGGCGCGTCGCCGTATCGATGACGCCCAGAGCGTGTTTGAGATTCAGCGCGACGTACAGCGTGGAGCCGTCCGGGCTGAGCGCCAGGCCGCTGGGCGCCGCTCCGGGCAGCTTCACGGCGTCTTCCGCGCGGAACCCGGCGTCGCCCGTGCGGCGGAAGATTTTGACGTCGTTGTCCGCGCCGCCGCCAGCGTAGATCCTCTCGCCGGTGCCGTCGAAGGCGACGCCCACGAAGCTGTTTCCCAGCGCCAGCGTCGCGGTGACGGTCCGCGACTTCGTGTCGATCAGATGCAGGCCGCGCGGCGCGAAGTGGCTTCCAGTCACCACCGCCATCAGCCGTCCATCCGGGCTGCCGACCATGCCCAGCGGCCTGTCGTTCACCTCCAGGTGCGCCCCCGCCGGGGTCAGCTTCTGCCCGGTGGGAATCAGGTAGCTCCCGTCGCTTTGCTTTCCCACCGTCGCGACGCGCATCAGCGCCGCCGCGCCCGCGCACACCGCGGCCGCCGCCGCCAATCGCAGAAGTAATGTTCGAGCCATCGAACTATACTAGCGCTGGACCATACCGGAGTTCGACCAGAAGAGGCTGGGTTCCTCGCGGCGTCTGGCGGGCGTACGGTTCTGCGGCAAGTACTCCCATCCCAGGAACTTGAGCGCGAGCAGACTGCGGGCGCCGACCGAGAGTGAGACTCCCGCGCACAACCCGTAGCCACTGGTGGAACATCTGGTCCCTATTGCCGGCCCGCCGATCCAGATCATGTCGGTGTAGCCGGCGTTGAAGATGCCCAATTGGACGCCGCTCTCCAAGGTTGTCACACTACCATAGAAGAGGTCGGCCTGCTCGACGTTTGACTCGAAGTCGCTCTCGCTCTGCGGCCCAATCGCTATACTCGTACCTCCTTTGAACCCCTCCGCGGATATGCCCGCCCCGTACATCACATAGGTCGCGATCCGTTCGATCTCGCCCTGCTTCCGAATTACCATGTACAAGAGCGCCCCCTGCACGTCGACTTTCGCATAAGCGGCGCCGGGAGTAATTCCGCCGACCGTCCACATCGTGTACTTCGGCATCGACTCGAGCCTCCTCAGGCGATTCTAGGCGAGGCGAAAGAGCGAGTCAATCCGGATTCGGAGATTTCAGCCTCAAGACTTGGTTTTGCGTCTCGTGCGCCGCGGCGGGCCGGCACAAGCTGAAGCATGCGCGGTTATAATGAACCGTTAAGCCCATGAAACACGCCATACTCCTGTTGTCGCTGTTTTTGCCGGCGGCCGGCGCCGATCCGCCGCCGCTGGCCATCCGCAACGCCCGGGTCGTCACCGTGAGCGGTCCGATCCTGAAGAAGGCCACCGTCGTCGTGAAGGACGGACTGATTGCCGCCGTCGGCGAGAACGTCGATGTTCCCGAAGACGCCTGGGTGATCGAAGGCCAGGGGCTGACGGTGTATCCGGGCCTGATCGATGCGCTCTCGAATTGGGGCATTCCCGAGGCCGCCGCGCCGGCCGCCGCGCCGGCGGGGGGACGCACCTCGACCACACCGCGCCCGGCGCCGTCGGCGACGCCCGATCCCAGCGCTCCGCCCCCCGCGCGAGGCCCCGAGGATCGCCCGTCGAACACAAGCTGGCAGCGCGCCGCCGACCTGGTGAAGCCCACCGACCGGCGTCTGGAAGCGGCCCGCTCGGCCGGCTTCACCACCGCCGTCAGCTTCCCGATGACCGGCATCTTCGCCGGACAGGGCGCGGTGATCAACCTGGCCGGCGAGAAGGCTCAGCAGATGGTGGTGGCTTCTCCGGTGGGCCAGTACCTTGCCTTCCCCGCCGGTTTCGGGTTCGGCGGCGGAGGCGGGTTTCCGGGGTCGCTCATGGGTGTGTTCGCCTACATCCGCCAGATGAACATCGACGCGGACTACTACCGCCAGACCAGGCTCGAATACGAAAAGCGTCCGGCGGGAGCGCGGCGGCCCGAGTACGATCGCGCCTCCGAGGGATGGCTGGAATCGCCGCGCATCCTGCTGCCGGCGACGCGCGCGATGGAAATCGACCGCGTTCTGCGGCTGGCGGCCGAACTGAAGAAGCCCGCCGTGGTTTACGGCGCGCACGAAGGTTACAAGGCCGCGGACCTGCTCAAGAAGGCCGGCGCACCGGTTCTGGTGAGTTTGAACTGGCCGGAGAGATCGCGCGATGCCGACCCCGACCAACCCGAGAGCCTGCGCGTGCTCGAATTGCGCGACAAAGCACCTTCGACCCCGGCGGCGCTGGCCAAGGCGGGCGTGAAGTTCGCGTTCTACACCGACAAGATCGAGCGGCCGCGAGACGCCCTGCGCGCCGTGCGCCGGGCCATCGACGCCGGCCTCTCGGTGGACGACGCGGTGCGGGCGCTGACGCTCGCGGCGGCCGAGATTTACGGCGTCGCGGGCCAGATCGGATCGATCGAGGCCGGCAAGATCGCCAACCTGCTGGTCACCAGCGGCGATCTGTTCCAGGAGAAAACCCAGGTGAAGTTCGTCCTGATCGACGGAGTGAAGTTCGAGCCGGCGCCCGAAACGCCGCCGGCCGAGGAGGTGGCGCGATGAAGACTCCTCTGATTCTCTCGCTGGCACTGGCGATGGCCGCCTTCGCCGCCCCGCCGGTGGTGATCCAGAACGCAAGGGTGCTGACGGTGACCAAGGGTGCGTTCCAGGGATCGGTCCTGATCCGCGACGGCAAGATCGTCGAGGCGGGTGAAAAGGTGATGGTTCCGCCCGGCGCCACGATCATCGACGCCGCCGGCCAGTACCTGATGCCCGGCATTATCGACGCGCACACGCACATCGCCTCCGAGAGCACCAACGAAAGCTCGATTTCGGTTTCCTCGATGGCTCGGATCGAGGACGCGATCAACCCCGAGGACATCTCGATTTACCGCGCGCTGGCCGGCGGCGTGACCACCGCGCACGTGTTGCACGGCAGCGCGAACTCGATCGGCGGCACCACTGCCGTCTTCAAGATGCGCTGGAGCAAGGACGCCGCGGGGCTGGTGTTCGAAGGCGCCCGGCCGGGGCTGAAATTCGCTCTGGGCGAGAACCCGAAACGCTCCGGGTCGGGGGCGTCCCCGAGCCGCACCACGCCGCGTTATCCGGCCACGCGCATGGGCATCGAGGACGTCATCCGCCAGGCGTTTGTCGAAGCCAAGCAGTACCAACAGGCGTGGCGCGATTACCAGGCCAAGGTGAAGGGTGGCGTTCAGGCCACGCCGCCGCGGAGCGACCTGAAGCTTGAACCGATCGTCGAGGTGCTGGAAGGCAAACGGATGACCCACGTACACGCCTACCGCGCCGACGAAATCCTCATGATGCTGCGGCTGGCCGAGGAGCTGGGCTTCAAAATCCATTCGTTCGAACATGGCCTGGAAGGCTACAAGGTCGCCAAGGAGATCGTGGCGCACGGCGCCGGCGTTACCACCTTCAGCGACTGGTGGGCTTACAAGATGGAAGCCATCGACGCCATCCCCTACAACGCCGCCCTGATGATGCGCAAGGGCGTGCTGGTATCGCTCAATTCCGACGATCTCAACGCCAACCTGAGCACGCGCCTCAACACCGAGGCAGCCAAAACCATGAAGTACGGCGGCCTGAACGAGACCGAGGCGCTGGCGCTGATCACCATTAACCCGGCCCGGCAGCTTGAGATCGACAAGCGCGTCGGCTCGATCGAGCCCGGCAAGGACGCCGACCTGGTGATCTACGACAAGCATCCGCTGTCGAGTTTCGCGCGCGTGCAGAAGGTGTTTATCGACGGCGAGATGTACTTCGACCGCGACCGCGATGTCAGCGGCCGCGCCGAGCGCGAGTTGCGCAAGAAGGCGCTCACCGACAGGCAGAAAGAGCGCGAAAAAGAGCAAAAGAAGAGCTTTCCCACAAGGAGGCCGTCATGAGAACGCTGGCCTGGGTTCTCGCATGTGCGCTGCCGCTGGCGGCGGCCGATAACAGTCTTCTGATCCGCGGTGCGACGGTGCACACGGTCTCCGGCGCCGACATCGCGGGTGGTTCGGTGCTGGTGGTGGACGGCAAGATCGCCGAGGTCGGCGTGAAGGTTGCGGCCCCCAAGGGCGTCCGAATTGTCGACGCCAAGGGCCTGCACGTTTATCCGGGCCTGATCGACTCGGGCACGCAGATGGGTCTGGCGGAAGTCGGCTCGGTTCGGGAAACCAGCGACGTCAGCGAAATCGGCGACTTCAATCCGCAGTTGCGCGCCATCATTGCCATCAATCCGGCCAGCGAGCACATTCCCGTCGCGCGCGCCAACGGCATCACCTCGGTGGTGTCGACGCCGGCGGGCGGAGTGCTGTCGGGTCAGGCCGCCCTGGTTCATCTGGACGGCTGGACCTGGGAGGAGATGGAGATCCGCCGCTCGGCCGCGATGGTGTTGCACTTCCCCTTCATCGAGACGGGGGGAGGCCGGCGTTCCAGCGAGAGCCGGAGAAACGTGCCGTTCCCCGAAGCCAAGCGCATCTACGACAAGAAGCTCGCCGATCTGCGCGGGTTTTTCGAGTCGGCGCGGCGCTACCGGCAGGCCAAGCTTGCCGCGCTGGCCGGTTTTCGCACGGATGTGAAGTTCGAAGCGATGATCCCGGTGCTGGAGGGCAAGCTGCCGGTGGCGATCGTCGCCGAGCGGGAGCGCACCATCCGCGAGGCCTTGCAGTTCGCCGAAAAGGAAAAAATCCGCATGATTCTGGCCGAGCCGCGGGAGGCCGGCAAGCTGGCCTCGGAAATCAAGGCCAGGAACGTGCCGGTGATCCTGGGCCCCACGCTGGCTGCGCCATTGAACGAGGACGATCCATACGATGCGGCCTACACGCTTCCGGCCGAACTCGACCGGGCCGGCGTGAAGTTCGCCCTGGGGACGTTTGCCAACGCATTTTCGCGCAACCTGCCCTATAACGCGGCCCAGGCGGTGGCCTATGGCCTGCCGCACGAGGCGGGCCTAAAGGCCATCACGCTGAACGCGGCCGAGATCTGGGGCGTGGGCGACCAATACGGCTCCATCGACAAGGGCAAGTGGGCCGACCTGATGGTGACCGACGGCGATCCGCTCGAAGTGCGGACGCAGGTCAAACAGGTCTTCATCCACGGGCGCGAGATCGGCCTCGACAACAAGCACCTGCGGCTGTACCAGCAGCACACCAAGCGGCCGTAACGATTTGAGGATTTGACAGGCCGGGCCCAGAGGGCGCCCCCCTGTCCCACAGGGGAATCATCTTGACCGCCCGGATCTTCGTCAGACTCATCGTCGCCGTCTTGTGCGTGCTGGTGGTGGCGCTCGCCGCGGTGGATCTGCTGGTTTCACGCGTGGTCGAATCGTCCTACAACGAGACGCTCACGCGCGAGCTGGCCGGCAAGGCGCGCATGCTGGTGGTGTTGAGCGGGGCCGAACTGACGCAAATCGCGCCGTCCCGTTTCCACGAACTGGCGCGCGCCATCGGGGGGCGTCTGACCCTGGTGGCGCAGGACGGCAGCGTCAGGCTGGATTCGGAAGCGCGCCCTGAAACGATGGAGAACCATCGCACTCGTCCCGAGATCGCCGCCGCGCTGGCGGGCACGACCGGTTCGAGCATCCGGCATAGCCCAACCATCGGCGTGGACTTCCTCTATGTCGCCGTCCCGGTGCAATCCGGCGCGCTGCGCCTGGCCGTGCCGCTCTCTCAAGTGCGCGCGCAGGTCAACGCCATTCGCCAGCGCATGCTCGCTTCGACCGCGCTGGCCTTCCTGCCCGCGATCGTTCTGGCGGCTTTCTTCGCCCGGCGAGTTTCCGGCCGCCTGGCGGCGATCATCGACTATGCGGGCCAACTGGCCACGGGCAACTTTCGCGCCCGGTTCGAATCCAAGGGCCGGGACGAACTCGCCGTGCTAGGCGCCAAGCTAAAGGAAACCGCCGACAAACTGCAAGGGATGTTCGAGCAGCTCGAAAGCGAACAGGCGGAGCTCGAGAAATTGGAGCGAATCCGCAAGGACTTCGTCATCAACGTCTCGCACGAGCTGCGCACGCCGCTGGCCTCCATCCAGGGCTATACGGAAACGCTGCTGGATGGGGCGCTGGAGGAACCGGCGCACAACGTCCGCTTCCTGAACATCATTCGCCACAATGCCGAACGTCTCGGCCGGTTGGTTGCCGACCTGATGACGCTGTCCCGAGTTGAACTGAAAACACTGAGTTTTCAGTGTGGTTCGTACTTCGCGAACGGCCTGGTTGTCGAGAGCGTCGAATCGCTCTACCCGATTGCCCAAAAAAGGCGCATCGCCATCGCCACCGGCCTCGCGCCGGACAACCCGGAAGTCTTCTGCGATTCCGAAGCGGTTCACCAGATCCTCGGTAATCTGCTCGACAACGCCATCAAGTACACCCCCGAGGGAGGCGCCATCACCGTGGGTGTTCGTCGGCTGGATTCCGAGTTCGTCGAAATCTGGGTCCGTGATACCGGCATCGGGATTCCGAAGGAGGACCTGGCGCGCCTGTTCGAGCGATTCTATCGGGTCGACAAGGCGCGCTCGCGAGAGTTGGGAGGGACGGGCCTGGGTCTTTCCATCGTCAAGCACCTGGTGCGCTCCCAGGGGGGGGAGGTGCGGGTGGAGAGCGAGCCCGGAAGCGGCTCCACGTTCTCGTTTACCCTGCCCACGAGTGAGCCGGACCTGGCAGGCGCCGATAGCCGTCAGCCGGAATTAACCGTTCTGTAATGTTATTGAAACGCCTGGTGCGCTATGGTCAAGACAGGTCCCGTGGATGAAGAAGATTCTGCTCATCGAAGACGATTCCGACCTTTACGCGCTTCTCAAGTACAACCTTGAAAAAGAAGGATTCGCGGTGGCCGGGGCGCAAACCGGCAAGGGGGCGATCGAATTGTGCCGGCGCGAGCGGCCGGACCTGATCATCCTGGATATCATGCTGCCGGATTCCGACGGTCTGGATATCTGCAAGGGGATCCGCGGTCATCCGGGCCTGGCGCACCTCCCGGTCATTTTCCTGACCGCCCGCGCGTCGGAGACCGACCGTATCGTGGGGCTGGAGCTGGGCGCCAACGACTACATCGTCAAGCCCTTTTTCGTGCGCGAGCTGATCGCCCGCGTCAAGATCCAGTTCCGCGCGCAGCCGGCGCCGGCGCGCTTGCTCAAAGCCGTCGGGTTGGAACTGGATCGCCCGAGTTGCCGGGTGCGGCTCAAAGGCGAGGAGTTGACGTTGACGGCGACCGAGTTTCGGCTGCTCGAGTTCCTCATGAGCCGGCCCGGCGTAGTATTCAGGCGCGAGCAGCTTTTGGACGGCGTGTGGGGAAATGACCGCGCGGTGACCGACCGCACGGTCGATGTCTACATTCTTCGTCTTCGCCAGAAGATCGAAACCGACCCGGCGAATCCGGCGTTCATCCGGTCGGTGCGCGGTTTCGGTTACAGCTTCGATACCGCCGAAATCCTAGAAACCGAACCGCAGTGACAACTGCACCTGCCGGCTGGCGCCCAGCCCGACATCCCGGGCAACCGTCGAGGTCATGAGCCCGAATGTGCCGCCCGCGGTCGACGCAGTGTAGGGCTGGCCGGGCTGAAGCTGGTTCGTGTTGATGCCGAGCGAGTTGTTCAGACGCGACACCGGATTGGCGAAGTTCGCCCGGTTGAACAGATTGTAGAACTCCGCCCGGAATTCGGTGCGCACCCGTTCGGTGAGGGCGAAGCGTTTGTGCAAGGTCAGGTCGAACTGGGCGAGACCCGGCCCGTGCACGGCCCAGCGGCCGAGGTTGCCGAACTCGCCCGGAGCCGGGATGGTGAAAGCAGCCGGATTCAGAAAAACCCTCTTGTCGCCCGGATTGGCAAGAAACGGGCGGATGCCTGCCACGACGCTCGGGCGCCGGTTGCTGCGGAACGCCCCACCGTAGGGATTGTTGACCACCGGAGTGGTCAGGAAAGTGCCACCCGCAGCCTGGATGGGAGCATCAACGACCCGGCCGGTCGAATTGACGCGATAGGCGACATCGTTGCGGGCCATGGTGATGTCGATCGGCAAGCCCGTTCGGGCGTTCACCACGCCGCCGATCTCCCAGCCGCCGACGATCGCGTTAGCGGTCCTTCCGATGTTCTTCGCGAAAGTTCTCCCATTGCCGAACGGCAAATCGTAGAGCGCCGAGGCATTGAAGCTGTGGCGCACGTCGAATGCGTTGTTGCCGCGGTCCTGGTTGAAGTTGAACGGGTTGACCGTGGTTTGCGCTTCGTTGGATCCGCCGGTGTTGCCGATCGAGTGGCCCCAGGTCCACTGGGTTCCCACCGTCAGTCCCTTCTGGAAGCGGCGGTTCAGCGTCATCTGCATCGAATTGTAATTGTCCCGGCCGCCGCTGGTCTTGTAGTCCATTTGCGCGAACCTGTCGCCCCACTGGAGCACTGGGACGCCCGCGCCGGTGGCTGGGTTCACGGTCACGCCGGTCATAACGTTGGTCCAGGAGCGGAGGAACAGGTTGCGTCCCTGGCTGCCCACGTAGGCCAGCGTCATCACCGTGTCGAACGGCAACTTCTGTTGCAGGGAGAACGTGTAGGACAGGATTCTTTCGGGAAGCTTGTAGCCCGGCGCGTACACGCGCGGTTGGAAGCCCTTCAGGTTCTTCACGTCGAACGAATTGATCAGTTCCTGGCTGTTCACCGGGAACGCGACGCCGCTGGACCTGCTCACGGTCACGCGATCGCTGTCGATCAGTTGTACCTGGTCCTCGGTCTGCCCGGGACCGTAGTAGTAGCCGGCGCCGATGCGGAACACGGTGTTGCCCTTGAGCCTGTCGGGCGACCAGGTAAACGCCAGGCGCGGACCCCAGTTGTTCTTCGAGCTCTGGTACCAGGGCCGATTCGGGTTCGGGTCCAGGTCGCCGGTGTTCATGTCGAAGTACGTGAACAAATTGCGGTCCTCGCGCAACGGCGAGTAGTACTCGTAACGGATGCCGTAGCTCATGGTGAAGTTGGGCCGGATCTTCCACTCATCCTGTGCGTAGAAGATGTAATAGTCCTGCTTCAGGAAGCGATTGCCGGCGATCCCGCCATGCAGCGGGTTGGGGGCGCTGACATCGCCCAGCACCTGCACCGACGCCGGCGTATTGTTCAGCAGTGCGTTGATGTTGGAATAGGTGTAGGTGGTGGCGCCCAGACGGTCGGTGTACATGCGAATGGGCCGGATTTCGGCGCCGAACCTGGCCGAGTGACCGCCCCTGATCCAACTCAAGGAGTCGGTGAAAGTGAGCGAGTAGCTGGTATAGGGCTGCGCGCGGCCGTTCTGCGCGCTGTTGGAGCGAACCAGGCCTCCGATGCGGGCCGCGCCGCCGGCGGCACCCTGGCCTCCGATGCCGGCGATGGACGCCGAGCCCGTGAAGTCGATTGAAACGGACGAAAGGTCCAGTCCGTTCACGCTTGGCGCCACGCCGTTGAACCGGGTCTTCGGCCCGTTGAAGCCGATTTTGGTTTCGTTGATGACGGTTGGCCGCAGCACCTGCTGGAAGGCCAGCAGGGCGTTCTGTCCCACCGCCGAAGTGCGGGCATGGTTGCCGGTAACGCCTAACGGCTGGATCAGCTCGCCCTCGTCGCGGAAATAGCGCGCCGTCAGGTTGTAGTTGTCGTTGATCCGGTAGTCGAAGCGAACGCTGCCGTAATTCTCGTTGAGCGGAGCGCCGGCGACCACCTGCGCCAGGTCCAGGTCCGGGTTGGGCGTCGGAATCCCCTTCGGATAGGCGTCCATCAGCGGCCGGACCGAAGGCACCGCGCGGGCGCGGGCCGCCCCACTCGGAACGGCTTCAATCAGGTTCACGTAACCGCGCTGCCGCAGACCTTCAAAGCTGCCGAAAACAAAGAATTTGTTGGGCTGTATGGGTCCGCCGAGCGAGCCGCCGAACTGGTTCAGGCGCAACGGCGACTTGGTTGCACCATCGAAGAAGTTGCGTGCGTCCAGCGCGCTGTTGCGGACGTACTCGAACAACGCGCCATGGACCTCGTTGGAACCGGACTTGGTCACCACGCTGATCTGGCCGCCGGAGCCGGTGCCGAATTCCGCCGGGTAGTTGCTGGACTCGATGCGGAACTCCTGCACGTTCTCGAGGCTGGCCTGAAGGCGGAGCCCGGTCGAGCTTTCGCCGTTCAGGTTGCCCGGCGAGGCGTCGACGATCGAGGAACCTTCCACGCCGTCGAAACGGAGCGCGTTCTGCTGATTGGCGCGGCCGCTGAAGCGGATGTTGTCGAAACTGCCGCCGCCGGCGGTCTGCGCGCCGGGCGCCAGCAGGTAAAGCTGGGAAAGCTGCCGGCCGTTCAGCGGCAGCGCGCCGACCTCACGCGCGTTGACGTTGGCGCCGACTCGAGCCGAACTGGTGTCGATGTCCACCAGTTCGCCGCCCGAAACATTGACTTCCGTGGAAAAAGAGGCCGGATTCATCACCAGGTTCAACACGCGCTCCTGCCCCGCGGTCAGGCTAATGTTCTTGTACTCGGCGGCGGCCAGCCCCTCCGCCCTGGCGACCAACCCGTACTGGGCCGGAGGCAGGTTTACGGCGGAATACTGTCCGCTGACGTTTGACCGGACGGCGCGTTCCGATCCGGTCTTCTCATTTTTCACGGTGATGAAAACGCCTGGAATCACGGCGCCGGTGCTGTCCGTCACGACGCCGGTGAGGCGTCCCTGGTCCGTCTGTCCAAACGCGCCCGGCGCCAAGGCGCAGGCGAGAAGCAACCATCCTGAAGCTGTTTTGGGTCTCATTCGACCCCACGGTAGCATCCAGTCGGTTACGCGCCGATGAAATCTCCGTGAATATTCGATCAGAACGGATGGGCCCTTCGTCCTGGGCACCGTCTGGGCGGGGCACCCCAGCCGCGCGAGGCCTGGCCCACAGGGCACCCCCCTCGCGGGCGGTGAAACCTGCAGGCCGGGCCTGGCGCGGGCTCGCCCCCTCTTTGCGTTTTGCCTACATCCTTTGTAACCTGACAGTTAGCCGACGCGCCTTATCTGACGAATCGTTCAGAGACCGGGAGGCGTCGGTTTCTTGTGTCGGCATGTTGGTTGACTTCGAGCTCATTGAGCGGGCTAAGCGTGGAGATGACGCCGCGTTCACCGAAGTCGTTTCCGCCTACCGGAAGCGGATACTGGGGACCATCGCCCGGCTCATCGGACGTCCCGAGGACGTGGAGGACGTGGCTCAGGAAGTGTTCCTGAGGCTATACTTTTCGCTGGATCAGCTTCGGGCCCCCGAGGTTTTCGAGCCCTGGCTCTACCGGTTGACGGTGAATGCGGCGTATGATTATCTACGGCGGCAGCGGCGGCGGAAGGAAGCCCGGATGGCCGACTTCTCCGAGCAGCAGATGGTGCTGGCCGATGCGGCGGCGAGCAGTCATGCGAATCTGGAATTGGAGCGTCGTGCCGGAGTTCGGGAGTTCGTGCATGGACTCCTCGAGGCAGTCTCGCCTCAGGACCGGATTTTGCTGACGCTGAAGGAAGTCGAGGGCTTGTCGTTAAAGGAACTTGAAAAGATTTACCGGGTGAAGGAGAATGCGTTGAAGGTAAGATTGTTTCGAGCCAGACAGCGCGTTCTGAAGGCTTTTGCCCGGACGGCCGAGGGCGGCGCCCAATCAGACGCAGCCGGGTAGTGCTTATGTCATTGAAAAAGAAGAACTTATTTGAGAATTCCGAACTTAACCGGCGGCTCGATGGGCTACTTGTTCGCTATCGGGACGCGTGTCCCGACCCGGAGCCGGGGCCGAATTTCATGCCGAACCTTTGGCAGGCGATCGATTCCCGCCGAAGTTTTGCTCTGTCGTTTGGACGTTGGGCGAGGGGTTTGGTCACGGCCGCCGCGGCGCTTGCCATGCTGATGGCTGTTTTTGTCGCAATGCCGTCCCGGCAGGTCTCGCCGGTGTATCTGGCCACCTACATCGA
>JAUYBU010000513.1 GCA_030693045.1 Bryobacterales bacterium
CTCATCTGGTCCTGTTTCATGAGCAATTCGACCAGGTATGTTTTCTGGTCCGCGTACAGCAGCCGGTCGAGCAAGGAACCGTCGCCGGCGTCGAAGTAGCGGCGGAAATTCGCATACGCCGGCGCGCCCGCGTCCGAGGTCAGCAACTCCTGTTGCGCGTCCGGGGAAAAGGCGCAGTAGAAATTGTCCAGGTACAACGATTCCAGGCTGTCGCCGCAACCCAGAAAAGTGTGGCCCAGTTTGCGGCGCGCGCCGGCGCCCAGCAGCGACGAACCGGCGATCCATTGCCTGATCCGCTTTCTGAGCGCCGCCGGCAACACCCCGTAGCGCCGCGCCCAGCGGCTGTTCCAGCCATGGAAGCGGTAGCGCGAGTAGCCCGCGAACAACTCGTCGCTGCCTTCGCCGGTGAGCACCACCTTGACGTGCTCGGAAGCCAGCCGCGAGACGAAATACAGCGAAACGCTCGACGGCCAGGTGATCGGTTCGTCTTCGTGCCAGATCAGGCGGGGAAGCGCGTTGAAGAACTCGTCCCGCCCCAGAACCACTTCGCGGTGCTCGGAACCGATCCACCGGGCCACCCGCCGGGCGTAATCCAGCTCGCTGTATTCGCTCTCCCGGTAGCCCACCGAAAACGTCACCACCGGGCCAGAGACCATGCGCTTCATCAGCGCCGCTATTACGCTGGAATCCACGCCGCCGCTCAGGAACATGCCCAGCGGAACGTCGCTCATCAGGCGCATCCGGACCGTTTCTTCCACCCGCTGGCGGCACTCGGCGATCCAGTCCTCATCCTGGCGCGGCGGGGCGCCCTCGGCCCCCGGCGCCGGAATATCCCAGTAGCGCGCGATCTTCGGCTCTGTGCGTTCGCCGTCCAGGCGCAGCAGCAGGTGATGGCCCGGCATCAGCTTGCGGACACCGGCAAACAGCGTCCCCTCGTCGCTGGTGTAGCCGAAAGCCAGATGTTCGCCCAGCGCCGATTCGTTGAGCGCCGGTGAAACCCGCGGATGCTCCAACAGCGCCTTGATCTCGGAGGCGAAACCGAACCAGCCATCCCGCCAGACATAGTAAAACGGCTTGATGCCCAGCCGGTCGCGGGCGCAAAAAAGAGTCCGGCCGCGGGCGTCCCAGATCGCGAAGGCGAACATGCCGCGGAAGCGCAACACGCAATCCGGCCCGTACTGCTCCCAGGCATGCAGAATGGTTTCGGTGTCCGAGTTGGTCCGGTAGCGGTGCCCGGCCCGCTCCAACTCCGGCCGCAGGGCGGCATGGTTGAAAATTTCGCCGTTGTAAATCACCCACAGCGTGCCGTCTTCGTTCGACATCGGCTGGTGGCCGCCAGCCAGATCGACGATGCTCAACCGGCGATGGCCCAGCGAAATCACTTCATCCTGATACACTCCGCTGTCGTCCGGGCCGCGGTGGCGGAGGGTCTCCATCATCCGCCCGAGAACCCTCCCGGCGAACTCGTTCCCCTCCGCTCCGTTCACAAAGCCGGCAATTCCACACATGCTCGCGGTTCCCAACCGTCAAGAAGAATCGTAGCATTCGACGGGCGCGAACCGGACCGCCGCCCTAAAACGGACCGGCAACCGCCCGCGCCAGCGCACCACAATCGCCGGCGCTTCCAACTTCACGCCGGGCATGGGCGACCTCCAGCCATGCTGGCCGCCGAAGCCGAACTCCAACGCCCCCAACGGCCCCACCACCAGGCAGGCGCAATCGCCGATCCGGAAACGGCGCGGCGAGAGCATCACGCAAGGCTCGCCGGGATGCCAGAACTGCTCGACCAGGTGCTCGCCTTCCGGCCCGCTCAGTTCGTCCAGAATCAACAACAGTGAGTCACTTTTCCGCAACCAGACCCGCCGCCGGTGAACAAACCTGGCGAACTCGCAGCGCCCCTCGATCAGATCCCGCCGCGCGTCGCTGCGCCATTCGCCGGCCGCCACCCGGGGCGGGTGAGTCCAGCGGAACGGACCGGCGGGGGCGCCCTGATCGCGCCCGTCGATCCGGAGCGTGTTGTGCGCCGCCGCGCCGCGGAACCAGGCCCGCCAGTCCGGCTCGGCGACATAGGTGTAGGTGCCCGGATCGATCAGGACCTCGCGCTCGCCGTGCCGCGCCACCAGGCTCAGCGTGTCGGAGTGGCTGTGTCCGCCGCTGCCCGGCCCGAAGCCGCCCGCATCCACAATCACCTGGGTCTGGCCGCCGGCCAATACCGCCACGCCGGCGCCGGGGAACCAGCGCGAAGCGGGGGTGTCCTCTGGGCCGGCGTCTGAAACCCGCTCCAGCGCCGCCGGGCCGATCCACCACAGGGCCTGGTCGAAAACGTCCTCGCGCCGGCACGGCGCCCCGGCCACCACCGCGCAAGTCGCCAGCGTGGCGCGGCCGAACTGGCTGGGGTCCCCGTAGGGATGAAAAACCCTGCCGCCGTCGTCGTCGCCCAGAAACGGCAAGCTTCGCCCCGGCCCCATTAACGCCGCCAGATAGCCGGCCATCCGCTCCAGCTTTTGCAGATACCCTGCCCCGGGGCGCTGGGGGGGGGCCTGGCCCCCTGCCCCGGGAGACCCAAGCACGGCGTGCAGAAGGAACATATCCAACGCGTAGAGGTGATAGTAGGACGATTGCTCGAAGTGGCTGCCGTCGTCCCGCACCTGCCGCCCTATCTCGGCCTCGACACTGGCGCCGCTGCTGTGTTCCCACCGCGCGGCTTCCGGAAACCGCGCCAACAGCCGGCCCAACGCATGCAGCGCCACCGCCTCCCCCAGCAGGTGCGTGTTGGGCGAGAAATAAATCGAGAGATTCGCCTCCAGGTGGCAGCCGTGCCAGTACAGCCACAACAGGAACCGGCGGCGGAAATCGTCCGGCATCCGATGGCCCACCAGGTGAAAAACCCAGATCCAGGACAGAGCCCGGAAGGCCACCTCCAGGGCGCTGGCCCAGTTGATCCCCCGCTGCAGCGGATTTTCTTCCCACCAGCTTTCCAGTTCGGCGAAGATTTCGCGGAGGTACTCTTCCCTGCCCCAACAAACAAAGGCCTGCGCCAACACCACCAGGTGCTGATGGCGGTTGAGTTCCCAGATCAGTTTGTGATCGCCCACCCGGCCGGCGTCCAGGTAAGGGACCAGGCGGAAGTAGCTCGTCCCGGTCTCGATGCCGGAGCGGTAGTCGCGCCTCCAGGCGATCCGGCTTCCGGGCTCAAACTCCAGCCCGAGCAACGAGAAACGGCGCTCCACGATCCGGTCCGCCAGGCGTTCCAGCCGCTCGGCGGCGGGGGTGCCCCGAACCACCCTGGCTACCTCTTCCGGATCCGGCAACCCGCACAGGGGCGCCTGCGCCTCCAGCATCGGGCGCGGCGGAGCCAATAGCAGACGCAAGTTCGCCAACTCCTGGCGCAAACGGAACGCGATCTCCCGGCGGCTTCGCATGCTTGCCAATGGTCTCAGTATCGCATCGCGCGGCTATACTATAAACACATGCCCGCCATTGAGTTAGGGGAAGCGCTGGAAAGGCTGGTGGTGGTTTCCCGAAGCCCTGGCGGGGCGCCGGGCTCCTCCGCCTATGGCGATCTGCCCCAACCGGTGGAAGCTCCCGAGTTGCCCGGCGGCTAGGCGCACACCGTCGCCCAGGCCGCCGTGCGCCGCCTGCTGCTCGATTGGGGTCTGGATGGCCC
>JAUYBU010000564.1 GCA_030693045.1 Bryobacterales bacterium
GGGCTCATCCCGGGCGGCATCTTGAACGGCATCGCCGGCAACGTGAAGGACGAACCGGTGCTCGACATCGAGAACGGCTTCGACTGGCGGACCACGGAATACTGGAGCCCGCACAACGCCTACTACATCTGGGCGCTGTCGGTGCTGGAGAGCTGAATCCGATCCCTTAGATCATCTCGTTCAACAGTTCGCCGCGCGGCTGCGGGATGACGACCTTATTCACCAGCAGCCCTTTTTTCGCGATGGCCTGCGCGCCGGCGTCCACCGCCGCGCGCACTGCCCCGACGCTGCCGGTCATCGACGCGAACGCCTTGCCACCGAGCGCCATGGCCAGCCGCAACTCGATCAACTGCACGTTGGCCGCCTTCACCGCCGCGTCGGCGCCTTCGATCAAAGACGCGACGGAGAATGCTTCCAGGATGCCCAGCGCTTCCAGCGCCTCCACCTTCGTAGTGCCGGCGATGGCCGGGAAGATGGATTCGTGGAGGTTCGGAATGACGAAGCTGTCGATAACCGCGAAGTCTCCCGCGGCCAGGCCGGCATCGACGGCCGCGCCCACCGCCGCCACGTCGCCGCGCACCAGCACCATGTACTTGCCCGAACAGATGGTCCGCGCCAGCACCAGTTCGACATCGGCCGCTTTCAACATCGCGTCGGCCGCCTGAAAGCCCGCGGCGATGCTGCCCAGTTCGATCAGACCTATCGAGTTGTTAGCCATTGCGAACCTCAATGTGCTTGTCCGCCACCTCGGCCACCGTCCCGTCGATGCTCGAGTGGATGTTGACCCCCAGATCTTTTGCATCGACGCGCGCGATCGCCTGCCCGCACCGGACGCGCTCGCCCGCCTGCACCACCGGCGTCGCCGGTTTGCCGGCATGCTGGGAGAGCTTGATCCGCACCGCCGCGGGCGCGCACTCCGCCGCATCGAACGGAGTCTCGACTTCGTACTCCTCCACCTTCAAGCGCCGGCGCAGCATGGCCAGCGGAACGCGCCGCTCCTCTTTGAGCGGATGCACGCGCACGGGTTTGCTCTGCGTGAATTTCAGGCCCGCCGCGCGCCGATCCTGTTTGGCTTGATCGCAGGCCTCTTTAGGGAACAGGTCTTCGGGGCAGGCGTACAGCGTGCACAGCCCGCAGGCGCAGCACAATTCGCCCCACTGGCTCCAGTGCAGCGAACCGGAAGCCGTGAATCCCAGGCTGCGCATGACCTTGTGCGGCTCGACCTGGTAGCCCAGCAGGAAGCGCGGGCAGAACTCGGTGCAGTAGCTGCACTGGTCGCAGGCGGACTTGCCGATGCGCGCCATCGCCTGCCGCGGTTGCGACGTGCGCGTTACCAGGTAGTGCTCGCGGGGCAGGACGATCAGGCCGGCGGTGGTCTTGGTGACCACGTCGTCTAGATCGAACGACAACGTCCCCATCATCATGCCGCTGACGAACATGCCGAACTCGGGCACCGTGACGCCGCCCGCCAGTTTCAGCACCTCGCGGAACGGCGTGCCGATGGGAACCCAGAACGTGGCAGGCCGGGCGACCGCGCCCGCGACCGAAAGAATCTTGCGCGTGACGGGTCGGCCCTGGGCGGCTTCGTGAACATTGTAGAGCGTCTCGACGTTGTTGACCACGCAGCCCACCTGAAGCGGGATGCCACCGGCTGGAATCAGCCGGCGAGTGGCCGTGTACACCAGTTCGTACTCGTCGCCGGAAGGGTAGAAGTCCCCCAGAAAACTCATTTCGATGGCGTGTTTCTTGGCCTCGGGCTCGATGGCGCGTACGGCTTCGACGTTTTTCGACTTGATGCCGAACCGGCCCCGCCGCGCCTTGGTGGACTCCATCATCAGCCGCATCCCGGCCACGATCTCGGCCGGGTAGCGCTTCATCAATTCAAAGTCCTTGTGCAGCAACGGCTCGCATTCGGCGCCGTTGGCCAGCACGTACTCGACCTCGGAGTTGGCTTTGACGTAAGTCGGGAAGCCGGCGCCCCCCGCGCCCACCACGCCCATCTCTTTTAGTTTTTCGCCGAGCATACCGCGGTAACTACCAGCCTAGCGTATGCGCGCGCGTCTTTCACTGACCCAGGAGCGGAACACCGGTCTTCCGGGCGGCTTTTCTCAGCTCCGAATCCAGGGTGGCAAGCGGCAGGCCTTCGCGGATGGCGAGGGCGAGGTACGCGGCATCATAGGTGCTGAGCTTGTGAGAACGGGCAAAGGCCACCAGGCGGCTGGGGTCCGTTCCGGCCCCGTCCTCCACAATGCGAATGTGGAGACTTCGGATGAGTTCCAGCGAGCGGGTGGTTCCCGCCGGCTTCGTCCGCCCGCGCCGTTCCGCGACCAGAAGAGCATTGCCGACCTCAGCCGGCCAGATCGGCGGAACGGATGCCTCGCCTGCCCGAAGCGAATCCAGGGCAAGTTCGGCCAGGGGCTTTACTTCGTCCTCAAAACACCACGCCAGGACCACCGAAGCGTCAAGAACAAAGCGGGTCAAAAGCGCCGCCCATCTTCAATGAGTTCCCGAATCGAGATCCCCCCCAGGGTTCTGCCCGCTCGAAACCGGCGGAGTTCCTCGATCACTTCCGCGCGGCTCTTGCTGGCCGCGGCATCGACGGGCACGAGTTTCGCGACCGGAACGCCGTGCTTGGTGATGGTGATCTGCTCGCCCTTGGCCACCCGGGCAATCAGCCTGGGCAGATGGGTCTTCGCTTCGTAGGAACCGACAGTGACCATAGATGGCCTCTCAGACTAGTCTAACACTAGTCTACCACAACTCGGCAGAGCCGCAACCGAGATCACTCATCCCTGCTTCAGATGGGGTGCGTGGTGGGGCTGCCATCCGGGTCGCGGCGGATCAGCTTTTGACAGGTATAGCAATTATGCGATACTTGAACCGTGAGCTGGCGGGTCGAGACGCTGAACAGTTCGGTGGACGGTGAGCTTGAATCGCTCCCCGCCGACATGCGCGCCAGATTCGTTCACATCGCGGAGTTGCTCGAGACGTTCGGTCCGTTTCACGTCGGAATGCCCTATGTGAAGCCGCTCGGCAAGAAACTCTTCGAGATGAGGATGCAGGGAAAGGACGGCATCGCCCGCGCGTTCTACGTCCCGGCGAGCGGCCAACGGCTTGTGGTTGTTCATGCGTTCGTGAAGAAGACACGGAAGACGCCGGCGCGGGCTCTTCGTGTCGCGTTCCAGCGCGCCAAGGAGATTCGATGAGCGCTCTATCCACATTGAAGAAGAAGTGGCGGGGGGAGCCTGAGTTCCGCAATGCCTACGGTGATCTGAGGCCGGAGTTCGCCATCGCGCGGCAGTTCATCGCGGCTCGACAGCGGGCGGGTCTGAGTCAGGCTGTAGTCGCCAGCCGGATGGGGACTACGCAATCGGTGGTGGCGCGACTGGAGAGCGGAAGCCGGCTTCCCGCCATGCGGAGTCTCCAGCGGTACGCCGCCGCGATCGGCTGCCGGGTGGATGTGCGGCTGCAGCCGGTGACGCCAGCACAGGCGCGTCCGCGTTTGGGACAATAGACATTATGAATCCTGGAATCGAGAGTATCCGCAAGAAGGGGAGCAAGATCTTCAGCGAGGGCACGCACATGCTACCCGCGGCTTCGCTGATGATGGCGGCGGGCGTGGTGCCTTCGCTCGACCGCGTGCAGAAACCGTTTGTCACCATCATCAACTCGTACACTACGCAGATTCCGGGGCACGCGCACCTGGACCGGCTGGGCGCGGTGGTGCACGAAGAGTTGAAAGCACTGGGGTTTAACGTCTGGTATACGAACGTCGGCGGCGCGGTCTGCGACGGCATCGCGATGGGGCACTTCGGGATGAAGTACTCGCTGCCTTCGCGCGAGCTGATCGCCGACCAGATCGAGACCATCATCGGCGCGCATCCCTGCGACGCCTGGATCGGCATCGGCAATTGCGACAAGATCGTGCCGGCGATGTACAACGCCATGGCGCGCATCAACATTCCGGCGGTTTACGTGAGCGGCGGGCCGATGCTTTCGGGCAAGAACTCGACGGACCTGATCACGGTCTTCGAAGGCGTCGGCCGCCACAGCGCCGGCAAGATCAGTGAAAAGCAACTGAGAAGCCTGGCCGAGAAAGCCTGCCCCGGCTGCGGTAGCTGCTCGGGCATGTTCACGGCCAATACGATGAATTGCCTGGGCGAGGTTCTGGGCCTGGCGCTGCCCGGCAACGGCACCATCCCGGCCGAGCGCTGGAGCGAAGACGGCGACGGCACCGGGATCAATCCCGCCCGTTTGGAGTTGTGCCGGCAAGCCGCGCGCGCGTTGAAGCGCTGCCTGGAGGAAAACATCCGCCCGCTCGACATCGTCACCCGCAAGGCGATCGATAACGCCTTCGTCTGCGACATGGCGATGGGCGGTTCCACCAACACGGCGCTGCACGTGCTGGCCCTGGCGCACTCGGCCGGCATACCTTACAACCTCGACCGGCTGAACGAGATTTCCGCGCAGACCCCCAACATCTGCAAAATCTCGCCGAGCCGCCAGGACGTTCACATCGAAGACGTCCACCGCCTCGGCGGCATGGGCGCCATCCTTAAGGAAATCGCGAAGAACGCCAAGACCGATCTCGACCTCGACGCGCCAACCGTCGCGGGCCGGCTGGGCGACTACGTGGATGCGTCGCCCGACGCCGACGGCGACGTCATCCGGACGGTGGCCAACGCCTTCTCGAGCACCGGCGGGCTGGCCGTGCTGTTCGGCAACATCGCGCCGAAGGGCAGCGTGGTGAAGATCGCCGGCGTCGATCCATCGATGCTGGAGTACGAGGGCGTCGCCATCGTTTACGAATCGCAGGAAGACGCGCTGGCGGGGATTCTCGGCGGCAAGGTGAAGGACGGCGACGTGGTCGTCATCCGCTATGAAGGACCCCGTGGCGGTCCCGGCATGCAGGAGATGCTCTCGCCGACCTCGGCCATCGTCGGAGCTGGCATCCGCGCGGCGCTCATCACCGACGGACGCTTCTCGGGCGGCACGCGCGGGCTTTGCGTCGGCCACATCGCGCCCGAAGCCGCGCGGGGCGGGCCCATCGCGGCGGTCCGCAACGGAGACCGGATCTACATCAACGCCCCCGCCCGCCGGATCGAACTCAAGTTGAGCGACGAAGAGATCCAACGCCGCCTGGAAGCCCTGCCGCCGTTCGAACCGAAGGTGAAGCGCGGCTGGCTGGCCCGCTATCTGCTGCACGTCACCAGCGCGGACACCGGAGCGGTGTTCGAAATCTAGTAGGACAGGCCTCCAGGCCTGTCTTCTTCGGCATGTCGGAATGACAGGCCGGGAGGCCTGTCCTACACTGCTGGGCTACTTCGAGACCGGCGGGCGCTCGCGGCTGCTGATGATGCGGTCGACCATGCCGTAGGCCATGGCCTGGTCGGCTTCCAGGATGTAGTCGCGGTCGACGTCCCGGGCGACGCGCTCGAGCGGCTGGCCGGTGCACTCGGCCAGAATCCCGTTCAAGGTCTCGCGCATGCGAAGAATTTCCTTCGCATAGATGTCGATGTCGGTGGCCTGACCGGCCAGGCCGCTCATCGACGGCTGATGGATCAGGATGCGCGAATGGGGCAACGCGTAGCGCTTGCCCTTGGTCCCGGCGGCCAGCAGCACGGCTGCCATGGACGCCGCCTGGCCGACGCAGTAGGTCACAATGTCGGGCTCCACCAGGCGCATCGTATCCAGGATCGCCAAGCCGGCCGTGATCGACCCGCCGGGGGAGTTGATGTAGAGAGAGATGTCGCGCTCGGCGTCTTCGGCGGCCAGGAACAGCATCTGGGCGATCACCAGGTTGGCAACTGGATCTTCGATCGGCGTGCCCAGGAAAATGATGTTCTCTTTGAGCAGCCGCGAGTATATGTCGTAGGCGCGCTCGCCTCGCGACGTCTGCTCAACCACCATCGGCACCAGAATGGAATGGCCCATCGGGTTTGACCTCCGGCGACCCCGTTCCTGGGGCCGCGCGTCTATTTCTTGGCAGCGGAACGCTTGGCCTTGCTCTTCTTCTCGATCTGCTTTATCTTCAGATCGCGCGCCGTTGCCAAATCTGCGATCGTCGTTCGCTCCAGATACTCTATGATACGATCTCGCAGGGCCTTCCAGCTTTCGTGCAGGCCGCAGGGCTGGTCGTCGTTGCACTCGGACATCCCGCCCGGGCAGCGCTTGAAGTCCGTCAGGCCGTCGATGGATTCGACCAGTTCGATCAGGGTGATCTCCGCGGCCGGTTTGCGCAGGGCGAAACCGCCAGTGGGGCCTTTGCTGGAGCGAAGGAAGCCCCGGCGAGCCAGTTGCTGCAGGATCTTCGCCAGGAAGTGTGTCGGAATGTCCCCCTGTTCCGCCACGGTCTTCACCATCGTGTACTTGCCCGGAGGCACTGAAGCCAGGTGCATGAATGCACGGATTGCGTATTCGGCTGAGCGCGAGTAAATCATCTGGTTCCCCTCAAGTTCTGAATTCAGAACACTTTTATCTTAAAAGAGAGGCAAGCCGTTTGCAAGCGGGATTTCAGTCTTTTTTTTCCACCGCCCCCCGAATAAGCGCCGGGAAGCCGCCCGGATGATCGAATTTATGGAATTAGGGCGGGGCTGAAACCCGGTCCAGAGGCCGCCCCACCAGAGCTAGAACTTCTCCCGGGTCTTGACCGAGAAATCGCCCTCCACCGGCGCCAGCCGGTACTTGTAGGAATAGGCTTGGTCGCCGGGGATGCGGTAGGGCGCCATCGGGTAGGCATTGGCGCTCCAACTGTCGATGCCGCCGGCGCCCATCTGTTTCCAGTCCAGGTTCAGGAACACTTGCGGATGGCGCTGCATCTGGAAGGTGTAACCGGCGCGCTCCATGTCTTCTTTGGTGTAGTGCCGCGCGCCGGCGCTCAGCGTGGGCGCCCCGACAGCCAGCAGCCCGATGCCCTGCGCGTTGGTCAACGCCATCCAGCGCACATCGGTCTTGTTGCCGTTTTCCTGCGGGCGCGAGTAGTTGACCCACTCCTTGCCGACGGTGGATCGATACACGCCGATGCGCTCGAACTGCCGGTCGATGTGGGTCTCGACGGGGCCGCGCCCGTACCAGGCGATGTTCTCCAGTCCCGGCGCGGCGATGAGTTCCGTGCCCAAGCGGGGCAGCATGGGCAGCTTCCGGCTGCCCGGCCGATAGGCGCACTCGACCACCACGTCGCCCGTGCCGTACACCGTGTAGGTCATCGCGTAGGAGGCGCCCACCGCCGGCAGATCGGCGTTCACCGTGATGCGGGCGGTGCGTTCGTCGGCGCGTTCCACCTGGGCGTCCTTCACCTCCCACAACGAACCGGCGTCGCGCCAGACCTTAATGTTCAAGGACGGATCTTTCGCGGCGCGCTCGCGGATGTTTTTCCACGCGCCGGTGTCGTTGTCGGTGGCGGCGCGCCAGAAGTCGGGCCGCGGTCCGCGCTCGAGCAAGGTCACGCCCTTGTAGCGGTACGCGGTGATGACCCCTTCCCGCTTGTTGAAGCGCAGCGAGAAAGCGGGTCCCTTGAGCGTCACGGCTTCGCCTTCCTCGGCGATGTCGAGCTTGGGCGCCTTGGAGGCGTCAAACGCGCGCGACGGCGCCGCAATCGGCAGCGCGAACTGCTCCCATGCGATCTCGTGCCCTTTGGCCGCCCAGGCGGCGTCGGCTTTCAGCGTGAAACTCAGGTTGAGCCAGTATTCGACGCCCGGCTGCGCGGCGATCTTGGGCAACGCCAGCGCGTAATCCTTCTCCTGGCGCGGCTGGATGTCGAGTTCGGGCAGCTTGCCCGAGGCAATCACTCGGCCCTCGGCCTTCACTTCCCAACTTCCTTCGGCAACCTCCCTGGCGTTGACGAAATCGAACCAGCTCTTGATCCGGATCTTGCCCGCGGCCAGGTCCACCGGCGCCGCGTGCAGGTAGCGGTAGACGTACTTGATCGCCCACAGGCCCGGATGCGGTGTGCGGTCGGCCGCCACCAGACCGTTGTTGTTGAAGTTGTTGTCGTTGCGAACTTGGGTCTTGTCTTCCCACCAGCCACCGTAGGCCAGGAAGGTATTGGATGGCGAATTATTTTTGTACTCGCCGGGCACCGGCAGGCGGATGCCCTGGTCCACCCAGTCCCAGACAAAGGCGCCCTGCGCGTTGGTGCCGGAGTAGAAGATGTCCCAATATTCCTTGAGCCCGCCGCTGGAATTGCCCATGGCGTGCGAGTACTCGCACAGAATCAGCGGCATTTCCGGGCGCTGGGCGGCGGCCTGCTTGACGCGCTCCGGCGTCGGGTACATGAAGGAGTTGATGTCGGAGTTGGATCCGCCGTTGGAGGTGGAACCTTCATAATGGAACGGGCGCGAAGGATCGCGCTCCTTGGCCCACTGATAGCACGCCGCGGCGTTCGGCCCGTCGCCCGACTCGTTGCCCATCGACCAGGAGATCACCGACGGGTGGTTCTTGTCGCGCTCGACCATCGCCTCGACGCGCGCGATGTAGGCCAGCGTCCATGCCGGGTCGTTGGTCAGGCGGTTGCGCTCGTTGGTGCCGAACCCATGGCACTCGATGTTGGCCTCGTCGATGACGAGAATAGGCGATTTGGCGCGCAACGGGACAGTTGGAACCGCGCGGCGTGGAGGTCGTAGAATGGCACATGCCTTTCACAACCCGTCTCTCTCGACTCCTGCGCTACCTCACGTGGAGCGCGTGCACCGTCGTGCTGGCCGCCGCGACGGCCGCCGGCGCACAGACTCCGCCATCGGCAGCCGGGCAGGTCCCGCTGATCGATCGCGAGCTCTTCTTCGGCAACCCGGAAATCAGCAGCGCGACGCTCTCG
>JAUYBU010000029.1 GCA_030693045.1 Bryobacterales bacterium
CCGGGTGTCCACGATGCCATCGGGGGCGCAGTACTATGTGGACGGGCAGGCGTATTTCTCGCCGCAGGTCTTCCTGTGGCCCGCGGGCAGCAAACACGTTCTGAGCGTCGAACCACCGGTGCAGACCGGCGTCCGGTTTGGCGAGCGTCACACGTTCGCGGGCTGGACGGATTCGACCGGACGACTGACCGCCGCCGGCCCGACCATATCCATAACCGCCCACCCGGAGATCGCATCGTTTACCGCGGGTATCACCGTGGATTACCAGGTCACGGTCCGGGTAGTGGACTGTCCGGTATCCGAAAACTCGCGCTGCGATTCGCCCGGGACCGCCATGGTGGGCGGAACTCCTTTCGACCGCGATGGAAGCATGTATGTCACCCCGAACACCGTTCTCACGCTGGCGGCGTTTCCCAAGCCCGGCTATGTGTTTGCCGGCTGGCAGCTCGGCGCAGGCTCGTCGGACGCCTTTCTTTCCAGCGTGACCGTGACCGGTCCGATGTCGGTTCAGCCGAGGTTCGAGCCGGCCAAAGCGGTCACCTTTCTCACCTCGCCCCCGGACCTTCAGGTGCTGGCCGACCGCCAGCCGTTAATGACGCCCGTGACAGTGGATTGGGGGCAGGGCACGCGCCACGTAATTGGCGCGCCGTCGCCTCAGGACGACTTAACGGGGCACCCTTGGGTATTCGATTCCTGGACCCACGGCGGCGGCCAGAACTCGCTTTACACAGTGGACAAGACCAACGTGCGCGAGACGCTGACGGCGACGTTCGTTCCCGGGGCGCGCATCTACCTCGTCACCAATCCGGCGGGGCTCAAGCTGAGCATCGACGGCCGGGCCAACTTGCTCTCCTACGCCTTCATCTGGGGTGTCGGAACCACTCATGCGATCTCGGCGCTGGACGGACAGACCGACGCCGCGGGCCGCCGGTACGTTTTCAAAAGCTGGTCCAACGGCGGCGCGGCCGTGCAGCAATACACGGTTCCGAAAGAGGCCGCCGCCGACGGCCTGCGCCTGACCGCCAATTTCGAGGCGTTGAACCGCGTCACCGTTCAGTCGGTTCCGCCGGGATTGGCGCTTCCCATCGACGGCGTCGAGTGCCGGACGCCCTGCACCCTCGAGCGGCGCAGCGGCGCTTCGATCCGGGTCGCCGCTCCGCTCTCGATTCCGGCCGGCAATGGAACGCGCCTGGATTTCGAGGGCTGGGCCGACGGAGGCAGTCCCGAGCGCTCCTGGACCTTCGACAGCGACTCGCGCACGCTGGTGGCTCGCTATAAGACCTTGCACCGGCTGGCGGCGCTGGTCGAACCCGAGGGTGGAGCCGGTATTCGGATCGAGCCGTCTTCGACCGATGCGTTCTATCCCGAAGGGGCCGCCGTTCAGGTGGCCGCCGAACCGCGTCCCGGTTTCCGGTTCCGCGCCTGGGACGGCGATCTGAGCGGTCCGTACCGGTCCGGCGTGCTGTCGATGGCCGGGCCGAAAGCGGTGCGGGCGCTGCTCGACCGCGTGCCTTTTGTGGCCGAAACCGGCGTGCGCAACGCGGCCGGCGAGACTCCGTCCACTGGAGTGGCCGCCGGTTCGCTGGTCGCGATTCTTGGCGCCAGCCTGGCGCCGGCTTACGAGGTTGGGCCTCGCAGTCCGCTGGCGCAGTCGATCGCCGGCGTAACGGTTCGGGTCGATGGACGGATGTTACCGCTCCTGTTCGTATCGCCGGAGCAGATCAACGCCCAGTTGCCTTCCGATATCGAGGAGGGCGAGCGCACGCTGACTGTGCGATGGGAAGGTCAACCCGAGGCCACGGCGGTCTTTACCGTGGTCCGCAACGCTCCGGGCCTGTTCGCGGTTGCCGCGCACGCCGACGGAAGCCCGGTGACGGCGGAGAACCCGGCTCGCGCGGGCGAGACGCTGTCGGTTTTCGGCGCCGGCTTCGGTCCTTATCTGCGCCAACCGCCCTACGGGTTTGCGGTTCCCGACGCTCCGGCGTTTCCGCTGGCCGACCCGGTCGAGGTGCTGGCTGGCGACGCGGTAATCGAGCCCCTGTTTTCGGGAGCGGCGCCCGGCCAGGTGGGCACAGTGGTGACGCGCTTCCGCCTGCCCGACTCGCTGGCGGGACCGGCCCTCGCCCTGCGCGTCCGGGTAAACGGCCAGGACAGCAATACGATCAACCTGCCCATCCAATAAGCGCCCCTCACAGGGCGGGCTTCGGCCAGATTCGGGATCGGCGTGTGGACCAATTGCCGGACCGGCACTCCTTCGGCGTGACAAATCCTGCGATCTCCCGTAGAATCAGGTTGGGTGCCCAGAGCGGAGAGAACTGAGCTATGACCGTGACGCTGGAACTCAATCCCGAAGTTGAAGCCGGTCTGATTGCCTTGGCACGCGCCAAAGGCGTGCCGCTGGATGCGTACCTGCGCAGCCTTCTGGAACAGCTTGCCGCTCCCACCACCGGCGATGCGATTACCCCAGAGCAGAAAGCCGCCGCGTTCGAGCAATGGGCCGAGAGCTTCCCGCCGACGCCGGCCCTTTCCGCTGAGGCCGTGAGCCGAGACGCTATGTACCGCCGGGACGATGGATCACCTCGTTGACACCAATGTTCTGCTGCGCAGCGTCCAACACGCGAGCCCAGCCTACCGGTACGCAAGGAGCGCTATTGTGACGCTTTTGCGCCGTGGCGACAGGCTCTGTATCGTCCCTCAAAACGTAGTCGAATTTTGGAGCGTGGCTACGCGGCCGGTAGAGAAGAACGGGCTCGGGTTGAGCCTGCCCCAGGCGGACTGGTATGTTTCCCGGTTAGAGGCCATTCTGACGCTGCTCAATGACACCCCGGCCATTTACCGCGAGTGGCGTAATCTGGTTGTTGCACATGCCGTGGCCGGCCCGCAGGTCTATGATGCGCGGCTTGTGGCCGCCATGGCCGTTTACGGCATAACCCGCATCCTCACTTTCAACGGCGACGACTTCAAAAGGTATCCGGGAGTTCAGGTCATTCATCCACAAGCTGTGAGAGGCCAGACACCGTAGGCGGGAATCGGCAAACTTTCCTTTCCCGGTACCCCCGCGACTCTTCCATGCCCGCTTCCCAAGGCGTCAAAGCGCCGTACAGAGTTGGAGGAATTCGTCAACAACAAGGTGCGGGCGGGCCGGTGCAACTCCGCCAGCGAAGTCGTCCGCGAAATCCGTTCCCGGCCCAGAGCACGCCGGTCGCGGCTCAGAAACGGTGTTCCCTGTGTGCAGGCATTTTCCGAGCCGCGCCCCGAACTCCCTCCGGAATCGTAAAGCGCCCGCCCTTGAATCAACAGGCAATTTACTGTAAATTGATGGCATGGCTATAGACCTCGCCCAAATCCATTCCTTGAGCGACTTTCAGCGGAATACGAAGGCCCACATCCGGAAGCTGAAGAAGACCGGCAAACCCGCCGTCCTGACGGTGAACGGCCAGGCCGAGGTTGTGGTGCAAAGCGCCGAAGCGTATCAGAAGCTCCTCGACGATCACGAACTCCTGGAGAGCATTCGCGGAATCAGCCGCGGACTGGAGCAGGCCAAGCGAGGAGAAGGCCGGCCGATGCGAGGTTTCCTCGAAGCACTCGCCAACGAGCACGGACTAACGCTGAAGTGAAGTACGAAGTCATCGTCACGCCGGAGGCGCAAGAAGGAATCCGGAATTCATTCCAATATATTTGCGAACGCGCTCCACTCAATGCTTCCCGTTGGCTTCAAGGACTCCACGATCGGATCGGCACGTTGGAGCGCTTCCCCGAGCGTTGCGGGTTCGCCCGAGAACGAGAGTACTTGGAGGAGGACCTTCGGCAGCTTCTCTTCAAGGCTCACCGCGTCATCTTCCGAATCGACAAGGCCCGGAAGACGGTGCATGTTCTGCACGTTCGCCACGCCAGGCGGCGAGCGGCTGGCGAGATTGAGAACGATTCGTGATCATGCCGAGCGGCGATCGGCCCGGATGGCGGCCGGCGCGGCTACAGAGCCGGTTTGCTGGCGGCCAGGGCGCGTTCCCAGGCGCGGAGGCCGGTGAGCGCTTCATCCGGCGAGCGTGCGTCGAGCCGGGCGGCGGTGTCCGCAATGAGAGCCTTGGCGGCAGCCTGGTTGATGGCGGTCTGGGTGTTACGGTTGGTTCTGGTGGGCGGCGGTATCGAGTCGGCCCATTGTTTGAGGCCGGCGATCAGGTCGGCCTTGGGTGTGCCGGCCGACTGCGCCTTTTCCAGGCGCCGAATCAATTCGCGGATGGTTTCGAGGCTGAAACGGCGGCGCTCGACGAACTGCGCGACCTTTTCGGGGATGCCGCTGGAGGTTCCGTCGGCGTAAAGAGCCGCTTGCAGCTTCACATAGTCGGGTACCGCGCCGACGGTCATGTTAACGACTGGGATGCGTTTCTCGCGGCCCGGGGGAATGGGTTCGGAGGCGGCCTCGTCCTGCCAGAGCGAATAGGCGCTGCCGGGGTAGTTGACCAGTTCGATGAGATAGGCGGTGAGAGGCTGAGACGAGACGTTCCGAACAATGAAGGCGGAGCCGCCGTCGGTTGCCTCGGTGCGCAACTCGGGCAGGGGCGGTTGGGCGGCGCTGGCCGAGAGCGCCAGCAGAAGAGCGGCTGCGAATATTTTGACCGGCATGTGACCGCCATTATATCTCCGGCGGACGGGGGTTGCGCGCGGGCGGGCCGGCCGGCGAAGTTGTCGGGCAAGCGCCGCACCCGCTATAGTCGTAGCAAATGCGATCCTCACTGGTTCTTTGCCTGGCCGCGGGGGCGTGTCTATCGGCGCAGGTCCGGTTCGCACCGGACCAGAATGCCGTCAGCATCGACGGCAAGCCTTTCACGAACTTCAATCACGGCTCGGATGCCAACAAGCCGTTCCTGGCTCCGCTGCGGTCGGCGTCGGGCAAGATCGTGACGCGCCGTTTTCCGATGGAGGTGGTGCCCGGGGAGAGCCGCGATCATTTGCATCATCGCGGGCTCTGGTTTTCTTATGACGACGTCAACGGCGTCAAGTTCTGGGAGAACGATCCGTCCTACACCAAGCCGCGCATGGGCCGTATCGTCGTGCGCAACGCCGCGTGGAAGGACGGCGGACGCACGGGCACGCTGACCGCCACCATCGAATGGCGCGATCCGGAGGGGAAGACGCTTTTGGTGGAAAGTCGCGACATGGTCTTCTATCCGGACCCGAATCGGCGGACCATCGACTTCCGCATCACGCTCACGGCCGCTCAGGAGGTGACCATCGGGGACACCAAGGAGGGCGCGTTCGCCATCCGGCTGGCCGAGAACTTCACCGAGCGGAGGGGCGGCAAGATCGTGGACGCGGACGGCCGAATCAGCATGGCGAAGATCTGGGGGAAGCGTTCGGACTGGGTCGATTACACGGCCGAAGTGGATGGGGAGAGACTCGGCGTGGCGATTTTCGACCATCCGCAAAACCAGCATCACCCGACTTACTGGCACGTGCGGGATTACGGGTTGTTCGCGCTGAATCCGTTTGGCCAAAACGCGTTCGATCCGCAGGCCGAGGAGCGCCACTTGAAGTTGCCGGCGGGCGGGAAGCTGGCGCTACGGTTTCGCGTGGCGATACACCCGGGCGACGCGGAGACGGGCCGGGTGGCGGACCTGTACAAGGAATTCGAATCTCGGAACTTTCGTAACGTGTTGAAGTAACTGGGACTTTCTCGTAACGCACTCATCCCTAAGGAGTTTCGCGGCGGCTCAATTCTCTCACGCGTTATCATCTCTCTCATCCGTTGACATTTGTGACCGACACCAAATAGACACCAAGGCCCTGCCTGACACCAACCGTGGGAGTTAAATGTGATCGTCCGACAGGACCAGAACGACATTGGAGCGCGCCGCGCGCCCAGGCGCAGCCGCTGCTTGACCAGAATGCGACGGCCGATAGCAGCATACCGAAGTGGCGGTCCGCCCGCGACTTTCCCGTTGATGACGTTCGACAGATGCGCCCGCGACATCTGCATGCAGGCGGCCGTCTAAGCGAGCGTCATGGGTCGATCGTCTTGGCGGACGAGCCTGCCGGCGCCGGCGCGGCCGCGC
>JAUYBU010000051.1 GCA_030693045.1 Bryobacterales bacterium
GACGAACGACCGCTCCCAGACGGTCGCGGCTCGGTTGCGGTCGCCGTTTCCGAGCCGCGACCGTCAGGGAGCGGTTTAGCCCCTACTTTTTCTTCTGGTCTTTGACCTGGGCGATGCCCAGCGCGAGATAGTTGATCACGGTCGCCTCGTTGCGCGCCATTTCGTAGTAGGCGGCCTTCAGCAACTGGTCTTTCCGGTTGAGCAGCGTGTCGCGGATGGTCTGATGCACGCGCGGGTCGCCCAACTCGCGCTGCCCGGCCGGCTCCTTGGAGATGATCTTCAGAATCCGGTAACCCTCGGGCGTGCGGGGGGCGAGAGCGGTTTGGCCGGGAGCCAGGTTTGTGATCAGCTTGCGCAGATCGACGTTGGCTTTCTCGAGCGCCGATTCCGGGATGAAGCCCAAATCGCCGCCGTTGGGCGCCGAATTGGGGTCCTCGGAATAGTTCTGCGCAAGCTGCGCGAAGTCATCGCCCTGGCGGATGCGCGCCATCAGCATCTCGACCTTCTTGCGCGCCTGCTCATCGGTCTGCGCCTTGTCGTTCTTCAGGTTGCGAACGTTGGTGTCCGGCGCCGGCGACACCAGAATCTGCGCCAAATGCACCTGCGGCTCGGCCAGGTTGAAACTGGATCGATTGCCGTTGTAGAAGTCGGAAACGTCCTTGTCGGTAATCGCGATCTGCGACGTTATCTCTTTGTTGAACAGCTTCTGCACGCTCAGGTCGCGCCGCAACTGGGCCTTGAGGTCGTCGACCGACATCTTGCGCGCCGCCAGTTGCTTCTGAAACTCCTCCTGCGTGTAAGGCGCTTTCAGCTCGGCGAACTTCGCCTCGACATCCGAGTTCACCGCCATCAGGTTGAGCTTCTCGGCGCGCTGGAGCATGATCTCGTTGTCGATCAGGCTGCGCAGAACCTCGAGTTTCTGGATCAGCACCTGGTCGTCGCTCTGCTTTTCGCCGGGCGAGGCGAACTGCAAGTGGTACTGCTTGTCCAACTCGGCGTAGGTGATGGCACGGTTATTGACGGTCGCCGCCACATTGGCGGGAGGCGACTTCTTGCAGCCGGCGGCGGCTAAGCCAACCAGCGCTGTGAGAACAACGGCAACGGTTCGGACCATGTAAATGAATTCTACCGTATTGGGGGCCCGCTTGAGCGGGAGGCGGACGTCAACCGCCGGTTCCCCCGGCCTGGGCCGCCGGCTCGACGTAGATAATCTCGGCCATCCACATGCTCGACAGGTCGACGCGAATTCCCGCGTCCATGATCTGAGCGCCGGTCATGGTGAGCAACCGGCGGTCCTCCTGAAAGCGGACCCGGTAATTGCCCTCCCGTTTGAGCCCTTTCAGGCGGGCACGGTAGAAAGCGGCGGCGGCTTGGGGGCGAAAGACGAAAGCGATCGCCGTGTCGGTCTCCTCGTGATAGCTCTGGATGGCGTCGATCCGGTTTTCGGCCGGCCGCGCGGTCAAGTGAAAAACCCTGCCATCCCGGATCCGATTTCGAAAACTCTTGAACAGCGCGATCTCGGACTTCAACAGGTCAAGGTCCTCGTCCCGCATCTGCACCAGGCGGTTCATCAGGATCCAGGGCCCGCCGAACAGGTAGCTACGCGTAATGTAGGTGTCGAGTTGCTCATCTCCCATGTAACGGTCGCTGTAGCGCGGCGGAAACGGGTAGGTGATGCCGTAGATGGCCTGGCGGGTGGTCATCGGTCCGGAATCGTCGGCGGCGATCGAGGTGACGTAATTCCGGACCATGTTAAAGGTCATCATGTTCCCGCCATCCTCGCAGTTCTCCCAGTGCACGTTGGGGCGCCGTGTGAGCATCGCGTTGACCACGGCGTTCAGACCGTCGACGGCGTTGGAGTAGTTGCTGTCGCGCGGATCGTGGGTGTGCGTGGTCTTGGTGCAGCGCTTCACCATGTTCTCGCCGTCCTGCAAGATCCAGTCCACCTGGTTGTCGTCGACAAGGCGAGTGATCTCGCCGACGATCCAATCCCGCACCGGGCGGTGGGACAGGCACAGCGACTCGGCATCAAAGTAACCGTAGCTCTCCGTCGACGTCCAGTCCGGATTGGCGCGCAGGACCGGCGCGGTCTTCATCGCCTCCGCCAGCGGGAGGTGCAAGCCGAACTTCATGCCGAGCGAATGAACATAGTCCGACAGCGCGCGAAGGCCGCTCGGGAACTTCGCCGGGTCCTCGCGCCAGTCCCCGATCTGGCGCGCCCAGCCCAGGTCGATTACGAACACCTCGACACCCAGCGAGGCGGCGATCTCGGCGTTGTGGCGGAGCGTCACTTCGTGGAGACCGGTCTGGTACTTCCACGAATCCCAGATGACCCAAGGGAAGTCGCCGCCCGGCAACTGGCGCGTCAGGGCCGCTTCGGCGAAACGCTGGGTCCGGAATCCGGCCTCGTCCCAGTCGCCGCGAAAGACGCCCAGGAAAGCGGCCGGGACCTGGAACGTGGCGTTGGGCGCCAGCGGCCGGTTGAGTTCCTGAATCGAGGCGGACAGGTCCAATCTGGATGCGCTCTCCAGGCGTCGCGCCGACGCGTTGGCGCGGCCGTCGAACTCCCAACCCGCGAACAATCCCCGATCCTCCTCGTCGCGCAGGGCCAGCCAAGTGCAATGCTGCCCGTAGGCGCCGGTGAACAGGGACACCGGGGCGCCGTTGGGGTTCAACGTCCGCGTGATCGGTTCGAAGTTGCCGAGCGAGCCGCCCCGAACCCATTGGTTCACGTGGAAACTGCGAAACGTCTTGCCCCGGTCGTCGAAGCTCCAGGCCAGCATGTCCGCGGCGAGCAGGCGCACGGTTTGCGGCCGGAGGTTTTGAAACCGCACCCGGTAACGGAGCACGGGTTGTTTCTCGTACATTTCCAGTTCCACGAGAATGCGGCCGATGCCGCCGAGATCCGCCAGCTCGATCACGTGCCGGTAAGATCGCCTCACCGAGGCGCCCGACGACTGGCGGACCAACCGGTACGCCGTATTCTCGTCGAACACCGCGTCCTCGAGCCGGAAACGGATCGGCGAGCATCGAACGCCGGGCGGCGGAGTCCAGACATCGTCCGAAGTCTTGTTGGTCAGGCTGCGAAGCTCGAAGGTCCCTTCCGGCGTCAGTTGAAAGACCGCCCCGGCGACCGAGTTCTCAATGGACCACAGGTTCCGCTCCGGGTCGAAGCGCAACTGAAACTGCGCGCCAAGCCGCGGCGCGGCCGCCAGCAACGCCAGCCCGGTTACCACGAATCGAAGCCACCTCATGCCGCCGTTGTCACCCCCCACCATTCATTATCGGCCAGACGGCCCGGTTTGCGGCGGTTCGACCTTGTAGAGGTAAATCGAATAGCCCGCCTCGGCAATCGGCTTGAGCTTCCAGAACGCGCTGTAATATTGGCGATAGCGTTCCTCGAACATGTGGCCGGTCAGCAGCGTCACGCTGATGGCATGGTAGCCGGGCTGGGGGTGAAACACCGGGCCGGGGCCGAATTCGTCGCTCCACGGGGGCGCCAGCAGCTCAGTCGTTTGGTCGTCGAAGTAGGCCCAAACGCTGTCGGTGCCGAAATAGGACAGGTAGAGCTTCCGGATGCCCATGCCACGAACGATGGTGGCCATTTCCCGCAGATCCTGGCCCCAATCGATGTTGCTGTCCGACAGCAGGCGCGCGCCCCGCTCCGGGGTTCCCGGCCAGAGATTGAAGAAGGAGATGCAGTGAGGATAGATCCAGACGGCTCGGGCGGTCAGGACCGCGAACAGCCCGGCCAGAACGAAGGCGCGCCGGCCGCGCAGCAGCCACTCCACCGCGCTTCCACAGGTCACTAGCGCCAGCGGGAGCGCCGGCAGAACCAGGCGCACGCCGAGTTGCAGGCTGGACATGGAAGCCAGACCGATGTAGATCCAAGGAGTGGCGATCCAGAACAGCCGCTGGGGATCGAATTCACGCCGCCAGACCGAGCGCGCCTCCAGCAATAGAGAGCCGGCCAGGAGTATCTGGAGCGGAATCGGCACTTTCAGGGCCAGCGCGGCCAGGAAATAGAGCCAATGGCCATTCTCGCGCACGCGGCCCAGGAAGTAGATGGAGGTATCGTCCCCATTCGACTGCATGAGGGACACGGTGCCGTCCCAAAGCGGCTCGGGCAACGGAAGCACGCGGAACACGTTGGCGGCGGCAAGAAACGTGTCACTGATGCGCGAATCCCGGTCCAGATCGCGCAACTCCCAGCCCGACAACCGGCGCGTGTCGAACTGGCAGGCGGCGAGCGCTCCCAGGTACGGGATCAGAATCACCATGGTCAGGCCCAGCGCCATGGGGCGGAGCCGCTTCGGCGAGACCGTCAGTTGCCGCGCCAGGATGATGGCGGCCCCAAAGCCCAGCAGGATCAGCATCGAAAGCTTGGCCAGGATGGCCAGCATGATTCCGACGCCGAGCCATGCGGCGTTTCGAGCCCGCGGGTCCCGCCAGTAGACCCAGGCGCAATACCAGAACAGGAAGTAGCCGAAGGTCGCCGCCAGATCGTTCTTGAACAGCGCGCCGTGTCCCAAGGCGGTCGGCTCCAGCGCGAACGCGCACAGTAGAACAAGCGCGACGACCGGCGAGAAGACGCGGCGCGCCCACCACCAGAGCAGGACGCCGATCGAGACGGGAAAGATCAGCAGCGGCAAACGGGAGAAGAAGAATACCTGCTGGGTCCGTCCACGGAGGCGATCCATCATCTCCAGGGAAATCAGCCACTCGTGGTGGGTATCCCAGACCAGCTTGTGGTCGTAAGGGATCGGCAAGCCCATCAAACGGGGCACCCACCCGCCCACGATCTTGATGAGCGGGGGCATGTCGCGCGGTCTGAGTTCGTCCTTGCCGTGCCAGTATAAATAGGACGACACCAGGTGGCTCGGCTCGTCCACCGTGACGCCGGTGCGCCAGGCCAGATGGACCAGCGCCGCCAGGTGCGCGGTCAGGATGCACGTCAGGACCAGGACTTCCCAGCGCGCAACCTTCCGCCCGCTCATGGGCTATTTCCCGCCGCCCAGCACCTTCACTTTCAGGTTCCGGAATTCGATCGGGAAGTTCTCGGCTTCCAGTCCAATGTATCCCTTGGCAACGTCGCACTCGGCGAACTCGTTGACCACGGCGCCGTTGACCCACAGC